>JAPPHZ010000029.1 GCA_028820935.1 bacterium
CTCGACATCGCCGAGGGCATCGGTTTCACGGGCATCATCATCGCCCTGGTGGCCCGGCTGCATCCGCTCGGCGTGATCGTGGCCGCCATATTGTTCGGCGCCCTCGTCAACGGGTCCACCGCCATGCAGTACGAGACCGGCATCCCGAAGGCACTGGTGTTCGTGATCGAGGGGACCACGCTGGCACTGGTCCTGATCGCGGCGATGGTGTCCCGATACCGGATCCGGAAGGCCGGCTGACGTGGAAGATCTCTTCACCAGCGCTGTCCTCGTAGGGATCTTCTGGGCCACGTTGCGGATCGCCACGCCCCTGCTTCTGGCCGCCCTGGGCGAGTTGGTCTGCGAGAGCAGCGGGATACTGAACCTGAGCCTCGAAGGAACCATGACGATGGGCGCCTTCGCGGGCTTCTATGTGGCCAACGAGACGGGCAGCATCCTGGCCGGTTTGGTGGCGGCCGGGGTCGGCGGAGCGTTCCTGTCGCTCATCATGGCCCTGATGACCGTAACCGCCAAGGTGAATCAGGTGGTCGCCGGACTGGCTCTCAACATCCTGGGTCTCGGGCTGGCCTTCTTCTGGTACCGGTCCATCTACGAGGCCGAGGGGAGCATCGATATCCCCACGGTCGAGACGATGCAGGCTCCCTTTGAGTTCTTCCCCATTCCCTGGCTGACCATCCTGGCGTTCGTGATGGTCCCCGTCGTCTGGGTGTTCCTCTACCGGACCAAGTACGGGCTCGAGCTACGGAGCGTCGGGCACAATCCCGAGGCGTGCGACATGCGCGGGGTGGGAATCATCTCACGCCAGTACGTGGCGGTGGTGTTCGGGGGAGTGATGGCCGGCCTGGCCGGATCCTTCCTCTCCCTGGGATCGACCGGCTTGTTCTTCCCCGACATCATCTCGGGGCGGGGTTGGATCGCGCTCGCCATAGTCATCTTCGGGAACTGGAGGGCCACCTGGGTGCTGGTGGGCTCACTGCTGTTCGGATTCCTGGAGGCGACCCAGCTCGCCCTCCAGGCGAGCGACGTCGACCTCCCCTACCAGCTCCTGCTCGCACTGCCCTTCGTCCTCACCATCGTGGCGCTGGTCTTCAACCGCAGCCGCTCCAACGTTCCGCTGTCGCTGACGATCCCCTACCACCGGGGCGAGCGCTGACCGAAGCCGTCTGGTACCGGGCAGCCCGCCGGCAGGCATGTTAGATTACATCAATAATCCGCTCCAGCGGAGTTCCACTCGGGATTGAGTCAGGAGGTCGGGCAGGCGTATGGTGTTAGACAGTCCCACCCGTATCAACCCGATGATCCGCCATCGGGCCAGCCACATCGGCCGGGCGGTGCCCCGCCGCGAGGATCGATCCTCGTTGATGGGTCGCCAGCGCTACATCGCCGACCTGAAACTACCGGGCATGCTCGAAGTGGCTTTCGTGCGCAGTCCCGAGCCCCACGCCCGGATAGTCAGCATCGACACCGCGCCCGCCCTCGCCCTTCCGGGTGTGCACGCGGTGTTCACCGGCGCCGACCTGGCGGATGTGGACCTGTTCCCCCACAAGATCCTCTATATCCAGCCGGTACACCAGCCCGCCCTCGCCGTGGACCGGGTTCGCTACGTGGGGTCGCCCTACGCGGCCGTGGTTGCCACCGACCGGTACGTGGCGGAGGACGCCGCCACGCTAGTGGCCGCCCACACCGAGTTCGACCCGCTCCCGACCGTGGCCGACCTGGATCAGGCCCTGGCCGAGGATGCTCCCAGGTTGTACGACGACTGGCCCGACAACTACCTGGTCAACTTCCCGGCTGAGAAGCCCGAGGTGACGAAGGCCTTCGAAGAGGCCGACCACACTTTCAGCGACACCTACGTGAGCCGGCGCCAGACCGGACTTCCCCTGGAGTGCCGGGGTGTCCTCGCCGATGCGCACGACGGTTATTTCACCGTGTGGTCCTCAACCCAGAGCCCCCACATCGTCCGCACCACGATCGCCGAGATGACCGGCATTCCCGAGCCGCGGATCAGGGTGATCGTTCCGGCCATGGGCGGCGGTTTCGGTACCAAGACCCACATCTACCCCGAGGACGTGGTGGTGCCGTGGATCGCGCGCCAGCTTGGACGCCCGGTCCGCTGGCTCGAGGACCGCTTCGAGAACCTCGTTTCGGCGGTGCATGCCCGGGACCAGCGCCACGACGTCGACGTGGCCTACGACGATGACGGGACCATTCGGGCCATCCGCTGCAAGGCCTACTGCGATGTCGGGTCGGGCGAGATCTTCATGCCCGGCACCGCCACGGTCTTCGTCACCGGAGGAGTCCTGACGGGCGCCTACGACTTCCCGAACATGGAGGTCCATCACTTCTGCGTGGTCACCAACAAGACCCCGAGCGGCGCCTACCGCGGCTTCGGTTCTCCCGAGGGGATGTTCGTCATGGAGAGGATCATCGACCGGGTGGCCCGTGTCACCGGGACCGACCGGGTTGAGATCCGCCGCCGCATGATTCTCCAGGAGGACCAGATGCCCTACGAGATGCACGGCGGGGGGCGAGTGGACTCCGGCTCGCACGCCAAGGCCTTCGAGCGGGCCACCGAGATCGTCGGTGAGTCGCTCGAGCGGGTGCGGGCCCTGCACGCCGACGATCCCGATGTGCAGGTTGGGGTGGGCTATACCAACTACGTGGAGCCCACAGCTCCGACCTACCACCTCACGACAGGCTTCTGGGCGGGTGGCGACTCGGCGACGATCCGGGTCGATCCCGATGGCTCCGTTCGGGTGGGACTCGGGACCACAGCCCTCGGGCAGGGCACCGAGACGACCGCCGCCCAGTTGGCTGCGGAGGCCCTGGGGTTGCATCCCGACGACGTCACGGTCGTGATGGGCGATACCGACCGGGCCCCCTACGGGCTGGGTGCGTGGGGTAGCCGCTCGGCCATCGTGATGAGCGGGTCGATACTCATGGCGGCCGATCGGCTGATCACCAAGGCCCGCGACATAGCTGCCCATCTGCTGGAGGCGGCGGCCGAGGACGTGGTGCTGAGCGACGGCAACTTCCATGTCTCCGGCAGCGATGCGCCCACGGTGAGTTGGTCCCAGGTGGCTACGTCCGCCTGGGTTCGCACGCTGGACCTACCAAGAGGCATGGAGCCCGGCCTGGAGATGACGGGCTACTTCGAGCCGCCCGAACTCGAGCACCTTCCCGACATGTCCGGCAAGGTCAACGCGGCGGCCAGTTGGTCGAACGGCGCCCACGCCGGCGTGGTCAGCGTCCGGATCAGCACCGGTGAGATCAAGATCGAGGACTACGTGGTGGTCCACGACTGCGGCACCATGATCAACCCGATGATCATCGACGGGCAGGTCCACGGGGGAGTGGCGCAGGGCATCGCCGGAGCGATGTACGAGCACTTCCAGTACGACACCGAGACCGCCCGGCCCCTTTTCGCCTCCTTCATGGAGTACCTGTATCCGACCTGCTCCGAGGTACCGGCGATGACCGTCGAGCACTTCGAGACACCCTCGCCCGAACAGCCTCTCGGCGTCAAGGGCTGCGGGGAGGGAGGGACCATCGGTCCGGCGGCCGTGGTCGCCGGCGCGGTGGACGACGCTGTCGCCGACCTGGGCGTGGAGATCAAGGCCACCCCAATCACCCCGTCCGCTATACGTCAGGCCATAAGGGAGGCCACCGACGGAGGGGGTGCACCATGAAGCCCGCGCCGTTCGACTACTACCGGCCGGCCGCCATCGGTGAGGCGGTGGAGGCCCTCGGTTCCTCGGAGGACGCCAAGGTGCTGGCCGGGGGGCAGAGCCTGATCCCCTCCATGAACTTCCGCCTCGCCCTGCCGGACCTGCTGGTGGACATCCGTCACGTGGACGGGCTCGACAACCTGGAAACCGGTCCCGACGGTGTCACGATCGGCGCCGCCGTGACCCAGAGCCGGGTCATGGCCTCCGATGCGGCAGCTGCCGGGGCTCCCGGTCTACGGCGGGCGCTGCGTCTGGTGGCCCACCTGCAGATCCGGAACCGGGGAACGGTGTGCGGCAGCCTGGCCCATGCCGATCCGGCTGCCGAGCTGCCTGCTCTGGCTGTTGCCTCGAGGGCGACGCTCACGATCCGGGGCCCGGTGGGGGAGAGGACCGTCGAGGCGGGCGATTTCTTCCTCGGGCCGTTCTGGACCGACCTCGGCCACGGGGAGATCATCACCGGGGTTCACTTTCCGGTAGAACCTTCCGGCACCCGGACTGTCGTCGACGAGATCACCCGGCGGTCGGGCGACTTTGCCATCGTCGGTCTTGCGGCGGCTTTCGATCTTCAGGGAGATACGATCGGCGCGGCGCGGCTGGTCAGCTTCGGAGTGAGCGGTGTGGCGAGCCGGATGGCCACCGCCGAGGAAGCCATTCGGGGACTCGAGCCGGGGGACGACGGGTCGGATCTGTACGCAGCGGCCTACGAGGACGCGGCGGATGCAGTGGACGACATCCATGCCACGGCCGAGTATCGCCGGGAGGCGCTCGGCGCGTTGCTGGTGAGAACTGCCCGATCGGCGGTTAAGTCCAACGGACACGGGACGGGGGTGTGATGGCTTCCAACCATGGATCCAGAGAGGCCGACGTATCGGTCACGATCAACGGGACGCAGGTGACCCACCGGGTTCCTGCCCGCTTGCTGCTGTCCGACTTCATCCGTGACGTCGTGGGCCTGACCGGTACCCATGTGGGGTGCGAGCACGGTTACTGCGGGGCCTGCACGGTGATCGTCGACGGCGATGCCATCCGTTCGTGCTCGACTCTGGCCGTCCAAGCTGACGGGAGCACCATCCGAACCGTGGAGGACCTCGCCACGGACGGGGACCTCACGCCGATGCAGCAGGCTTTCCACGAGAACCACGCCATGCAGTGCGGCTTCTGTACCGCGGGGTTCCTGATGACCCTGGAGAGCGTTGACCCCGACGACTACGGGGATCCTGAGCAGGTGGTGGATCTGCTCTCGAGCAACATGTGCCGCTGCACGGGGTACCAGAACATCGTCAACGCGGTCTGCTCGGTGTGGGGAGTAGAGCGGAACTGAGGACCTAGGCACGAGGAGGCGAGAATGACCAGCCGGCATGCCACCAGCGACTACCTCGACGTTGCCGCCGAGAACCGGCTCTACGAGGAGATGCGGGACAACTTCTGGTTTCCGATCGCCTACTCCGATGATCTCAAGGACGAGCCCCAGGCCTTCACCCTGTTCGAGGAGCAACTGGTGGTGGTCCGGCTCGATGGCGCGCCTCGCGTATTCGAGGATCTGTGCCGTCACCGCGGAGCGGCCCTTTCCCTCGGCAAGGTCATCGACGGTTGCGAGTTGCGCTGCGGCTATCACGGCTGGACCTACGACGCCGAGGGCCGGGTCACCCGGGTTCCGGCCCGTGAGGAACTCTCGCCCGCCTTCCGGAACGTCCGGGTGCCTTCGTTCCCGACGGTCGAGGTGTCAGGCCTGATCTACACGACGCTCGGCGATCCCAAGTTCCCGCCGCCGGCTATTCCCGAGATCGACGACCCCAGCTACCAATTCCTGCATCTCGACATCTACGAGTGGAACTGCTCCCTGCCCCGGCGCCTGGAGAACTACTTCGACTTCTCCCATTTCGCCTGGGTTCACGACGGGATTCTGGGCGACAGCAGCCAACCCCGGATCGAGGACTACGACGTGGAGAAGGTCGGCGGAGAGCTCCATTTCCTCGCCGGCCCCTTCGTAGAGTTCACCGACAACGTCAAGAACAACCCCGAGTCCGGCGCCGCGGAGACCTACGAGGCATGGAAGCGCTACCGGGTGTTCCTGCCCAACGCGATGAAGCTGAACAGCAGCGCCGGGCCGGTGGAGGACTACGTGCTCTGGGTGGCGGTGGCGCCCGTCCACCGCAAGCGGACCCGCTGCTTCACCTACGTGGGCCGCAACTACCCCGGTTCGGATGACGACTTCCGGGCCTTCGCCCAGATGGTCACCGACCAGGACCGTCCCATCGTCGAGTCCCAGCGGCCCGAGGAGCTTCCGGCCGACCTCGCCGCCGAGATGCACGTGAGAGGCGCCGACCTCGGGACACTGGAGTACCGGCGTTGGCTGCTCGACATCGCCAACGGCGTTGTCGAACCGGCACCGGCCTGACAGCCGGGTTCATCTCACGCTACCGAAGGGTGAGCACCCAACCGCGCACCCTCTAAGTCGCGCCATGCTGCTCGCTCCTCAGGACTTTGGCGGTGCGTCCGAAGCAATGCGGCCGCGGGTGTAGAAATGGCGCCCCGGATTGGATGAGTACTGAGCCCGATCCGGCCGGGTTGCTCGTGGAAAGACCAGCTGGTCTGTGAGTTGTGACCTGTTGACACGTTGCAAACCCCCTGTGTATGGTTCACAAATGGGTTCGGAGATCGACGTACGTCACAATGTTGCGACCGACATCGGTGAGACTTTCGCCGATCCGTCCTCACAACCGTGGAGCATGCCCTTCGCCGGTTCGCGGGTCCCCCTAGCCTCCACTGGCGTTGCCGACAGGTCGATAGCGCTCCGAGAGGGTAGGAACAGAGCTTTCGGTAACCGGGCTATTCCTCTTCCTCACCATGCTCGGGTTTGACACCCGTGTCGAAAGGAGTTGTCGCCCGGGCGGGCTGCTCCTCCTTCCCCGATCATGGGACGCCTCCCCGATGAGATTCGGCGAGCATACGATGTCGAGGTCCTCTGTCCGCACCACGTGGTCGCCCGGTGTTCTGGTCGGGGCCGTTAGCTGTGGCGGTCCGGATACGTCCTACCGCCTGGTCATCCGCAGGAAGGGCGCCGCGCCGCGAATGTAGGTACGAGCCGCAAAACACTACGAACCGTCAGACGGAGATCTGACCAAGGGAGGAGAGCAGATATGGAGAAGCAGCGAAGAACAAGGTTGGTGGTCGGTCTGGCGGTGGTACTCGGCCTCCTGTTCAGCGCATGCGGCGCTGAGACCGAGACCGCCGACGCTCCGGCGACGACGGCCGCTGCACCGGCGACGACGGCCGCTGCACCCGAGACGACCGCGGCGGCGCCGGCGACGACGAGCGCTGCGGAGCCGCCCGCCACTACCGAGGCGGCTATGGAGGAAGAAGTCCACACGTTGCGGATAGCGGTCTCGGGCGACCTACCGTCGATCGATCCCATCTTCGGGCAGAACACGCTCACGAACATGACGTTGAAGAACATCTACGCGCAGTTCCTCTTCTACGAGCCGCCTGAGGGTGAGGTGGGCGCCTTCGCCAAGGCCAACATCTCGAAGCGGATCGGACGTGCAGTGGAGAGGATCGAGTATTCGGACGGCGGTCGAACGGTGACCATGCATATCCGGCAAGGGGTCACCTTCCCGACAACCGGCAACCCGATGACGGCGGACGACTTCCTGTGGTTCTACGAGCGAGCGTTCTGTGCCAAGGCGAGCACCATGTTCAACTCGAACTCGTACGGGGTGATGTCAACCGATCAGGTGGAGAAGATCGACGACTACACCATCCGCGTCACGCTTGAGAATCCGTCGCCGATCATCGAGAACCAGATCCGGGCGCAGGTGGCGGTGATACTCGACTCGGAGGCGATCAAGCCACACATCACCGACGACGACCCGTGCGGGAACGAGTGGATCGCTCAGAACTACGCCGGCAACGGTGTCTACCGCCTCGTCGAGTGGGATCGCGGGCAGCGGATCGTGTTCGAGGCCAACCCCGCGTGGGCATGGCCCGAGCCCTACTTCGGCCGGGTCGAACTCCTGGTCATACCTGATGCCAGTAACCGGATCCTGCTGCTGGAGACCGGCGAGGTCGACATGGCGATGGACCTAGACGAACGCCAGTTGGCTCGCCTCGATGAATCGGGCACCGCCAACGTGCTCAAGATCCCGGGCCGCAGGACCCTGCGGCTCCTGTTGAACAACGAGATGCCACCGTTCGACATCCGCGAGGTGAGGCAGGCTCTCAACTACGCGGTTCCGTACGATACGGTCATCAACGACATCCTGCAGGGCACGGGCGTGCATATACCGGGCCCGGTCTCGCCGAACTCGACCTATTACCAGGACTTCGGGTTCGAGGATCTGCAGAAGTACACGTATGATCTCGACACAGCGAGGGCGTTGCTGGCGGAAGCAGGCTTCGCCGACGGATTCGAGTTCACGCTGATGATCCCGCAGGGCAATACGCTGGTGGACGAGATCGCCACGTTCCTGCGGTCCGAGTACCAGAAGATCGGTGTCACCATGAACATCGAGCGGGCGACCGGCGCCGTGCTTGCCGAGGCCATGGGCCAGGCGACCGGAGACGCCTACTTGCGTGGATGGTTCACGGACTTCGTGGATGAGCCGTTCTTCCACTTCAATCTCTGGTGGAGGACCAAATCCGTGATCAACTGGACGCAGTACACCGACCCCCGCATGGATGAGATCGTCGCGGCTCTCAAGGTCACGACAGACAAGGACGCCCAGCGGGAGCTCGCCCGGGAGGGAATGGCGCTCATCATCAACGATGCTCCCGAGGTGTGGATCGCGGGCGGAGCGACACAGGTCGCCCTGGCGCACGGTCTCCTGGGTTACGTGCACGAGCCGGACGAGTTGCCTATCTGGGGCAGCCTCTACAGAGAGGGATAGGCGCCGTCGCGCCGGAGTCGAGGCTCTGAAGAACCCGGAGGGTGCTGGGAAACGTCGACAACTAGGCGTTTCCCGGCACCCCTCCCGGGCATCGACGGAGCCTGAGCAGGTACCCGACCACAGGAGGTCAGCGATTGGCCACCTCGACAGAGCCTGAACTCGACGGGGACGGTTCGACCGGCCCTCTGTCGGCCGCGGGCGAACCGGCCTCCACCACCCGCACCGACGTGTTCATGTACGTCACCAGGAAGGTGGGCTCCCTCCTCCTGGTGTCGCTGCTCGTCGCGACGCTCACCTTCGTGGTGAGCCGGGCTACGGCAGACCCTTCCTTCCTGATGGTGGGCCAGGACGCGACCGACGAGATCATCGCCGCCCGGCGCGCCGAGATGGGTCTCGACCAACCCATGTATCGCCAATGGGCCTCCTACATGGCGGATCTGGCGAGAGGCGATCTCGGCATTTCGAGACGGACCTTTGCTCCGGTCGGCGGAGAGATCTGGGAGCGGCTCCCGGCTACTGTCGAGATGGCAGGTGCGGCGTTGCTGCTGTCTCTGCTGGTGGCGATTCCGGGTGGTATCCGGGCCGGATTGCGGCCCGACGGTTGGGCGGATCGAATCGTCGGTTCGGTCGCGCAGCTCGGTGCTGCCATACCCAATTTCTGGCTGGGCCTGATGTTCATCTACTTCGGTTTCTACTGGCTCGGGTGGTTTCCCGCACCAACGGGGCGCGGGCTGTTCGCGCTCGACGCCGAAGCGATCACCGGCATCGTCACCATCGATGCCCTAATCGCTCGTGACTGGACGGCTGCGCTCGAGTCGATCCGGCATCTCCTGTTGCCGGCCGTCACCCTGGCGTCGGGTGTGATGCCCCCTATCCTCAACGTGACGCGCAACGCCACGGTAAGCGTCGTGAACTCGCCCTACTACGAGGCTGCGCTGTCCTTCGGGGTTTCGAGGCGAACCGTCAAGTGGAGGCTCCTTCTCCCGAACATCGCCGCTCCGGTCATCAACATCCTGGCCATCACCATCGGCTTCCTGATGGGAGGCGCCGTGCTTGTCGAGGTCGTGTTCTCGTGGCCCGGAATCGGGAAGTACGCGGTTGACGCCATGGACAGCTCCGATTACAACCCGGTGCTCGGTGTGGTGCTCCTCGCCTCGGTCACCTACGTCCTCGTGTACCAGATCGCCGATCTCGTTACCTTTGCCATGGACCCGCGCCTGCGGATATCGCGGTGATGAGACCACGGCCGAGGGCCACTTGCGTTCCAGCCAAGAGCTGTTGCCGGGGGCGACTGCTCAACGGGAGACGGCGATGACGGTTGACCTCCGGGCCACCCATCCCCTTCGCGCCCGGCTCGTTCGAGCCGGGGTGTGGATAAGCAGGCTGCCGCGGCTACCCACCATCATGCTGGCCATCACCTTCCTGGCGGTCCTGATCGGCCCGGCGATCGTGCCGCACGATCCCCTCCAGCCCAATCCCGCCAACGTCCTCGAAGCCCCCTCGAGTAGCCACTGGTTCGGGACGAACGGCTTCGGGATGGATATCTTCTCCCGCGTTGTGGCTGCAGCCCGAACCGACGTGGGTGTAGCGGTCGCGGGGGTAACCGTCGGGGCGGTGGGGGGCTCCATCCTGGGCGCCACCGTCGCTTACACCGGTGGGTGGGTCGACGCGGTGGTCCAGAAGGCCATCGAAGTCCTCCAGTCGTTCCCGCTCTTCTTGTTCGCCCTGGCCCTGTTCGCCGCACTCGGCGACAACACTTTCAATCTCGTTGTCGTCATATCGTCCATCAGCCTTCCCTGGTACGTGCGTGTCGTGCGAAGCGTCATTGCCCCGCTTCGGGAAGCGGAGTGGGTGAAGGCACTCCAGAACGCCGGTGCGAGCGGCCCCCGCATCGTTGTCCTCGAACTGCTTCCCAACGCCACGAGCCAGGTGCTCGGCCTCTTCGCGCTCAGCACCGGCCTGGCTATTCAGGTGATCGCTGCCTTGGCGTTCATCGGGCTCGGTGTCCAGCCACCGTTTCCCGAATGGGGATCCATGATCAACACCGGTGCGCCGTTCCTCCTCCAGGGTAAGTGGTGGGCTTCCGCCTTCCCGGGTGTTGCCGTAGTGCTCGTCGTGATCAGCCTCCATAGCCTGTCGCGGTTCTTCGATGCAGAAACCCGCGGGATCGGATAAGGACGGCGCCATGCCAGTGCGACGCAGCCGGGTCGGAGCCTGAGGATGGGAGAGGTGGTCTCGCTCTCCGGGGCCAGGATCCGGATCGATCGGAGGGGCCTACCACCCCTTTATCCCGTCCAGAGCGTGGATCTGTCCGTAGGCGCAGGGGATCGTACGGCACTCGTCGGTGAGTCCGGCTGCGGGAAGAGCCTTACCGCCCGGCTGCTGACCGGGCTGCTCCCTCGCAACGCGGTGCTGGAGAAGGGATCGGCTACGTTGCTCGGCCGGTTCGACCTCCGGGAGGACTTCCCTGACGAGGTACGCGGCCGCCGGGTTGCCATGATCTTCCAGGACCCGGTTTCCGTCCTGGATCCGATGGCGGGAATAGGAACACAGATCGGAAGGGCGCTGGCGGCGGCGGGTGTCGCCAGGGCCGACCGGAGCAGGGTCGCCGTTGATCTGCTCGGCTCGCTGCACATTCCGGCGCCGGACGAGGTCGCTCGAAAGTACCCCCACCAGTTGAGCGGCGGGATGTGCCAGCGTGTGGCCATCGCGATGGCCCTGGCGCCGAAGCCGGATCTGCTCATCGCCGACGAGCCGACCACCTCGCTGGACGTCACCACGGAGGTCCAGGTTCTCGACCTCCTCGAGGAGTACCTCGATGGTTCCGGCGCCAGCCTGATCCTCATCTCCCACGATCTGAACGTGGTGAAACGCCTGGCCCGCAGCGTGACCGTCATGTATGCCGGCCAATCGGTCGAGTATGGACCCATCACCGACATTCTCAGCGAGCCCGCCCACCCGTACTCGCGCGATCTCGTGCGTAGCAGCGTGCTCAACCGAGGTGAGTCCGCATACTCGATCGCCGGCACGCTGCCCTCCATCGAAGAGGTCACGCCAACCTGCCCCTACCGGGCGAGGTGCAGTGAGGCTCGATCGGCATGCTCGGACACGGGTCTCGGCCAATGGCCTTCAGCGGACGGTTTCGTTCGGTGCCTGTTCCCGTTGAAGACCATCCACGGGGACGGTGGCGGGGAGCCGGAATGACCGATCGCGACTCTCCGACCGGGCCTCAGGACGAAGGGATGGGCACCGGAGCGGGCGCGGCATCCGGGTCCTTAGCCCTGAAGGTCAGGGGGCTGTCGAAGACCTATGTCACGAAGCGACTTATCGGGTCGGGCAAGGGGTATCAGGCTCTATCGAACGTTTCCCTCGACCTCAGAGCCGGGGAGGTACTCGGTGTCGTCGGCGAGAGCGGGTGCGGCAAATCCACGCTCGGCAAGGTCATCGCGGGGGTGGAGACCACTGCCGCCGGAAGCGCCGAGGTGGGCGGCCAACCGCTGGACCTCGAGCACGGTACCCGGACCCGTGACCAGCGACGCCAGGTGCAGTTCGTGTACCAAAGCCCGCGAGGCTCCTTCAACCCGGCGCGGCGTGTACGTGCGGCGCTGCGTTACAACGCAAGGCTGGCCCGGGAGGTCACGGGAGAACCGGTGGAAGAATCTCTGGAGCGGGCGGTCACATCGGTCGGTCTCGGTATGCAGCACCTGGACCGATACCCGCACGAACTGAGCGGCGGCCAACTCCAGCGGCTCTCGATCGGACGCGCGCTGATCACCCGACCGGACATCTTATTCCTCGACGAGCCGACCTCGTCGCTCGACGTGTCGGTCCGGGGCGAGATCCTCAACCTGCTCACGGGCCTGCGCGGGTCGATGGGCCTCTCGATGATCCTGGTGAGCCATGACCTCGATGTCATCTCCTACGTCGCAGACCGCATCCTGGTGATCTACCTGGGCCAGATCGTCGAGGAAGGGACCGCCTCCGACATCGTGGCCCGGCCCGCCCATCCCTACACACGGGCGCTGCTCACGGCCAGCAGCTTGCCGGATCCTGCCGAGCCGCTCGAGCTCGCGGTCGATGTCCGGGATGCGTCTGCCGTACCGACCGGGTGCCGCCTTGCCCCCCGCTGCCCGCTCGCCGAGGCGCGGTGCTCGGAACCGCAGCATCTCGTGGCGTCTGATGGAAGATCGGCACGGTGCTGGAAGGCCGAGTCGGCGCTCTAGGAGTGTGCTGAAAGACGGGGATTGGCTGGCCGCGATGCTTTTGCCTGGGGTTTCATTTCCGGCTACCCGGCCAACGGGACACTCTCATTACCCCCCAGGGGACACCTCAGAACAAGCGCCCGCCCGTGACCCTGAGTTCCGCTCCCGACACGTAGCTCGCATCCGGCGACAGGAGCCAGGCGACGGTCGCAGCCACCTCGTGGAGGTCCGGGAACCTCCCTAGAGGGGTCCGGGACAGGTAGTTGGCTCGGACATCGTCGGTGGTGGCCGCGGTGAGCGGTGTCGAGGCGAACGAGGGAAGGATGGCGTTGACCCTCACTCCGAGCGGTCCGAGTTCGTTGGCCGCGACACGCGTGGCGCCAACCAGCCCCGCCTTGGATGACACATATGCTGACTGGCCGGGGTTGGATCCGTACGCCGCCAGGCTGGAGATGTTGACGATCGCGCCTGTGACGTTATCCGGGCGCCGGCTCTCGCCGGCGATCCAGTGCCTTGCGAACAGGCTCATGGCGGCTATTGCAGCTATCAGGTTCACCTCGATGACCTTGCGCACGCGATCGAGTGACATGTGGACAAGCGGATCGGCGGCCCCCACGCCGGCACAGTTGACGAGCGCGGTCGGAGTGGCTGCCAGCCGGGTTACCTCGTCGAAAGACGACTCGAGGTCGCCCGTGGACGTTATGTCGGCGCCCAGCAGCAATCCGGGGAATCCATGGTCGGCTCGGGAAGCGACGGCGTCGGGGAGATCAAGTCCGGCGATCGTCCAACCGCCGGCCTGTAACGCCTCGGAGATCGCCCTGCCCATGCCGCCGAGAGCGCCCGTAACGATGACAACTCGCGCATCCCCTTCCTCGATCGGTGCGCCGTCGCCATCCGCGACGATCACTCCCACGCCGACCCGCCTGCGTATTCGATCAGGCGGCGCGCGTTGCCGGAGAGGATCTTGCGGAGCGAGTCCTCAGGCCAACCGAGACTGACATACCTCTTCCATGCATCGAGGGGCTGGAAGGGAAACGCGCTGGCGTAGATCACCTTGTCGGAGATCAGCGTCGCGGCGGCATCCCGGAACACATGGGCACCGGGATGGAAGGCATAGATGGAGGCTTCGAGGTAGATGTTGTCGTTCCGGTAGGCCGTGGCCACCAACTCCTCCGAGCGGGGCCAGCATCCATGCGCGATGACCAGGCGCAGGTCCGGGAAGGTGCGGGCTATCCGTTCGAACGGTCCCGGGTTCCCGTAGAACTGACCCACGAAGGGTCCCACCGTGAGGATGGCGACCAGCTTGTTGGCGGCCGCGAACTCGAAGATGGGGAACATGACCGTGTCGTCGTCCCATCCGAGTGGCTGGGCGGCGAGGGGATCCCCCGGGGGATCGAGCGCGATGCCGATGTTCCTGCTGTCCGCGGCCGCGGCGGCAAGTTCCGTCTCGCGCTCTGTGGAATGCGGGTCGATCCCGTAGGCGGTGAACAGGAGACCCCCGGTGCCCGCAGCCGTCTCTCTCACGTAGTCGTTGCTCAGGCGTGCCCAGGCGCTGCGGCGTCCCGTGAACACGCCCACCTCGATGTTCTGCCGTCGGACCTCGTTCGAGAAGTACTCCAGCGGCACGGGCGCCGGTTCCGGTATCCCGAACCTGCGCCACAGCAGTGCGTAACCCGGTCCGGTGTACAGATTCATGTACTCGGTGGTGTTGGGTCGGACACGGAAGTCGATGACCTTCATCCTGTGCTCCTATCGTCGGCTGGTTGCTTCGACATTTCCATCCTCTACCGATTGGGTCATCCTACGTTCGCGCCGCCATCCACCATGAGGGATGCGCCCGTCATGAAGCTCGACGCTTCATCGAGCAGGAACAACACCACCGCGGCGACATCCTTGGGCACTCCGACCCTGTTCATCGGTACCGATCCGGCCATTCGGTCGATCCACTGCTCCGCCGAAAGCCCATCGGCTTCGAACCCGGTCCTTGACATGGGCGTCAGGATCGGTCCGGGAAGCACGCAGTTGACGCGAATGCCGCGATCGGCCAGTTCGACTGCGGCCGAACGGGTCAAGCCTTCGACTCCACCCTTGGCTGCGCTGTATGCGGACATTCCGGCCATGCCCTTGCGCGACAGAACGGAACCTACGAGGACGATCGAGCCGCCGCCCGACTCGGCCATGGCAACGGCGCAGGCTTCCAGCAGCCAGTAGGACCCCAAGAGGTTGACGTTGACAATTGCCCTGACCCGGTCCCATTGCGAAGCGCCGATCGTTTGCCGGGCCGCTGCTCCGCCGATCCCGGCGCATGTGGCGAGTCCATCGATCCTCTCGACTCGGCTGCTGACATGGGCGACCGCCCTATGAACGGCGACGGGATCTGTGGTATCGCATTCCACGAACAGCACCCGGTCGCTGCGAAGCTGGTCTTCAGGGGGCTCCTGGAGGTCGAGGATTGCGACAGACCGGCCCCTGGCGTGCAATCCCTCCACCACCGCCCTCCCGATACCCGACGAACCTCCGCTGACAATGGTCGTAGCGGGTGGAGATGTCATCTCTCGCCGCGCGCCCGTAGGCTCGAACGGTGGTCGAACGACAGCGAGGGCTCCGGATCACGAGGCCCAGGGATGTTTGGTTTGCGGAAGCTCTTGGAAGGGGGCCTGAGTCGAAGGTCGATGATCATGCGCGACGATCCTTCTCAGCACTGATGTACGGTCAGCGTATCATGTTGCGCCGCAACCCGTTCGACTGGCCCATTCCGGGGTCACGTGACCACACATCATGTGACCACAGTCAGGTGCGTGGCCCGCCAGAGTCGCCAACGATGCCCCTACGGAGGCAGGGAGTCGGGCCCGCTCCGGCATTGATGTGTTCTATAATCCGGGGACACGGTAGGTTGCTGATCGGGTGAAGGAGTCGGTATGGCGACAATCGAACTCGACCATGCGGTTTGCATCGTCTCGGGCATGTGCGCCTCGGTGGCGCCTTCCCTGTTCCGGGTTGCGGACGACAGCAGCGAGATAATCGTGCTCCAGGCGACCGTTCCTGATGATCTCCTCGACGAAGCCATGAACGCGGAAGTGTGCTGTCCGGTCGAGGCGATCCGGGTGGTGACCGGCTAGAAGCCCGCTGTACTATCGGTGTACTGCGCCGACCACGCCCGACCGAACGAGTGGAGGTGACGGTGGTAAAGATCACTGCCGAACTCGACGAGACCCAGGGGAATACCCAACTCGACGTGGCGGGGGAGACGAAGCTCTACGAGCAGCTTCGCAACTTCTGGCACCCGGTGGCCTTCTCCGAGGATCTGAAGGACGAGCCCCATCAGGTGACCCTGTTCGAGACCCGCCTGGCCGTTGCCCGCCTGGACGGAAAGCCCTACGTGTTCGACGACATCTGCCGCCATCGCGGCTCGGCCCTGTCGCTGGGCCGGATCGACGGTTGCTACCTGCGGTGCGCCTACCACGGCTGGGCCTACGACAAGGAAGGAACCGTGGTCGATATCCCGGCCCGGCCCGAGCTCAACGGCAAGCTCAAGGCCCAGCTCCCGGTGTACCCGGCGGTCGAGTCGGGTGGCCTGGTGTGGACCTGTATGGGTGACGAGCCTCCGGTCTTCCCGCCGGCGGTACTACCGGAACTGGACGATCCCGAGTTCCGGATCATGCGCTGGGAACCCTACGAGTGGGACTGCTCCGTGGGTCGTCGTCTTGAGAACTACTTCGACTTCTCCCACTTCGCCCATGTCCATCACGGCATCCTGGGGGATCGGGACAACGCGGTCATCGCCGATTACGAGGCCTACCGGGATGGCGGGGAGATCAAGATCAACGCCGGTCCCTTCCTCGAGTACACGGACAACCCCAAGAACTCGATGGTGGCGACAGACGGCGAGACCTACGACGCGTGGAAGCGCTACCGGGTATTCATGCCCAACGCGATGTGGTTGGACAGCTCGGCCGGTCCCAACGAGAGCTACATCCTCTTCGTGGCAGTGGCGCCGGTGAGCCGCAAGCGGACCCGGTGCTTCACGTTCGTGGCCCGCAACTTCGCCTACGACCTAGACGAGGAGTTCGACCGGATGCAGCGGGTCATCCTCGCCCAGGACAAGCCCGTGGTCGAGTCACAGCGCCCCGAGGAGCTCCCGGTGGAGTTGACGGCGGAGATGCATGTGAAGGCGGCCGACCTCGGCACCGTGATCTACCGGCGCTGGCTGATGGAGTTCGCCGACGGGAAGATCGAGCTAGCACCCACCGCGTGACAGACCGGCCTGCCGTCGTAATCGTCGGGGCATCCCTCGGCGGCTTCCGTACTGCGCATGCCCTGCGGCGTCTCCGGTTCGAAGGACGGATCATCCTGGTGGGCGACGAGGCCCACCTGCCGTACGACCGTCCGCCCCTCTCCAAGGAGGTCCTGACAGAGGAGAAGCAACCTGGCGACACGTACTTCCGTGCGGCGGACTTCTTCGGTGAGCAGGGCATCGAGTTGAAGCTCGGCTCGCCCGCGGTGGGCCTAGACGGGGAGGGACGCACCATCACCCTCGCCACCGGCGAGCAGCTGGGATACGACGCAGCGGTCATCGCCACCGGCGCCCGTCCCCGGCGTCTCCCGGGTATGGAAGGCCTGCCAGGTGTCCATGTGATGCGCACGCTGGATGACTCCGCATCCATCCGGTCGGCCCTCGACGGGGCGAGGCATGTGGTAGTGGTCGGGGCGGGCTTCATCGGCAGCGAGGTGGCGGCCAGCGCTCGACACCGCGGGGCGGCCGTGACGGTTCTCGAGGCGGCCGGCCAGCCCCTGGTGGCGGCGGTAGGTGCCGAGGTGGGGCAGCGCTGTGCCGCTCTTCATGACCTCTACGGGACTGAACTCCGGTGCGGCGCCGGCGTGGAGGGCATCGACCGGACCCGCGATGGCCTGGCGGTCCGCCTCGCCGGTGGCCCGGCGGTCGGATGCGACCTGGTGGTGGTCGGAATCGGGGTGATCCCGAACATCGAATGGTTGGAGGGTTCGGGGATCGAGATCGATCGGGCGGTGCTATGCGACCGGTACATGCGCACCTCGTTGCCTGGCGTGTACGCGCTGGGCGACCTGGCTTCCTGGTTCAATCCCCGGTACGGGGAGCGGATGCGCGTCGAGCACTGGACCAACACGGTCCAGCAGTCCACGGCCGTGGCCCGCAACATCGTGGCGTCCGTGGCCGGCGGCGATCCGGTCGCCTATGACGGCATCCCGTACTTCTGGTCCGATCAGTACGGGCACCGCCTGCAGCTGGTGGGCCGAGCATCGGGAGACGAATTGGCATTCGTTCACGATCCGCCCGATAGCCCCGCCATGATGGCCCTTTACCGCGACGGGGACCGGCTGGGAGGCGCATTCGCCATCGACACAGTTGGTCCCCTCATGCAGATGCGAAGCCTGCTGGTCCGAAATGCCGGCTTCGATGAAGCCCTCGACCGGGCGGCCGAACTCGCGTAGCTAGCCGGCAGCCGCCACCGGGTGCCGGTGTGGCGGTTCCGGTCGGTAGCGCACCGGGTCAGCGGCCGCTAGAAGCGGCCATCGGTGCTCAGTAGACCACGAGGGTGTCGAAGGAGCGGTACGCCAGCTCCCTTCCCGTTTCGAACTGATCGATGGGGAACCAGTAGACGACTTCCACGCCGACGCCATCCGACACGTGAGCCAGCCAGGAGAATGCCTCTTGGCCCGACAAGCCCTCGAACAGGACCGCAGGGACACCCTGGGCAGTCGTGACGGTCTCGCTCGTAAGGTCGGTGGCGCCCGTTTCGATGAACCAAGGCTCCAACATGTCGGCGTACTCGTCCAGAGACAAGCCGGCGAACTCCCAGGCATAGATAATCACGGTCCCGTTCCCGGCGAGGTCCGTGGCCCTGAAGACCTCGGTCTGTTCCGTGTCGGGCTCTTCTTCTATCCAAGCCTGCGGCGTCTGCACCTCGAAGAACCCGACCGGGTCCACGAAGGTCGGCCCCAAGGGCGCCACCGCCGGCTCCGACGATGTCGGTTCAACCGGGGGCGGTTCCGACGGTATTAGCTCCCCCAGGGTCCAATTACCGGCGGCATCCTCGGCCGAGATGGCGTAGTAGTAGTCTTCAGGCTCGCCCGACTCGTCCTCGAACTCGAGGAACTCGAACCAGAAGGCCGGCTCCTGGACGAAAGTCACCAACCCGTCGGCGGTATGGAACCAGTCATCCTCTCCCGAGTCCCCAAGGTTGAATCCGAAATTGTAGAACTGGACCTGGTCCCCGGGGGTTAGCCGGAAAGCAGCCCTGTCGTACTGGACTTTGCCTTCTTCATCATCGGGGCCGGAATAGAGGATCTGGTAGGTCTGTATGAAGTGGTTGAATATTTCCCATACCTCGCCGTCGTCGGTGACGACGAGAGTCAACCGGGCAAGGTCGTACGGGTATTCGTAGCCGCTGTAGTCCTTCCCCGCCTGGTAGTAGTCGATGTAGGTGTCAAAGAGTATGTACTCCTCTCCGCCCAATTCCAAGCGGTTGGATAGGAACGCGGGTATCCAGGCGGTGTCCCTCCCGGGGTCATACTCCACCGTAAACCACACCTGGGACCACGCGGGGGCGAAATAGACATCCTCATCCTCGGTGGCATGGGCTTCTTCCTCGGCGACCACCATGAAATAGTCCTCAACCGTCCCGTCCTCGTTTTCGATCGGCTGGACGAACCCGTACATCGTGGTAACCGAGGCCAGGTATCGGTCACGGACGGCGGCGAGTGTTCCTTCCGCATCCCAATGCTCTGTCTCGATCACCGGAGGTTCTTCATCGGCCAGCCGAAAATCTTCGTACACGCTCTGAAAGTCCCGCCAGGCGTCACTGACTTTGTATGCCGAATACCGGGCGTCCGTGAGTTCCGGGGCATCGATGGCCACGCCGTGGGAATCCGGCCTGGTGCCGTCGTGCGCGGAATGGATGACGAACCGGTCTATGGCGTCTATCAGCCGATCCAGATCCGCCTCCATCCCCGTGTCCGGCAGGTGGTCCGCCAGAAGGCGGGTGAAATGCATCAGGTCCATGGAAGCCCGGTAGTCATTCCGTAGGGAGACTGCATAAGATCGGACCTCTGTCTCGGCGGCGACTAGGCCTTGGGCAAACTCCTGGCTGTTGAACACCCGGCCGGTCAAGGCAGAAATCACCGGATCCAGGGCGGCCACCAGATTGTCATACTCGCCCAGGTCCAGCAATGAAAGCGTCTTACCCGTGGTTGGGGAATCGTGCACGTCCAGAACGAAGTTGTCGACCATTCGCCTCCCGGCCTCGACGATGCTGTCCTCCTCGGCGAACGCTTCGACCACGGCACTCCAGAGCCATCCATGTCCGGGTTCCAGTTCCTCCGAAGCGATCATGTAGCGGCCATGGGGTTCGATCACCTTCGCCACCTCCACCGTGGCCATGAGGCAGGCATCGAAGCCGATCAGGTCGAAGATGCCCACCTGGCTGCCATTGAACGCATCGGTGATCTCATCCATTTCCAGCGAATCCAGGTTGAAGTTCGAGTCGCCACCGAATCCGAAGTAAGTGTTCCCGTGGTCCCAGAAGACCAGGAACCTCTGGTCGAAGTTCACGTACCCGTCTCTTAGGTAGTCCAAGAAGAGCCTGAGGGAACTCTCGTCGCCCATGTTGGCTCCGTCGGCTGTGTAGAGATAGGCGTCGGGACCGGTCTCGTTGCCGAACTCCCGGTCAACGGAGTCCGACATGATCTGGGAACCGCTGGCGATCTTCATGCCCCTCCACCCGTCCTTGTCCGCACCCCCGAATGCGACGACGATTTCCAGGCCCTCCGGGTTGGAGAGACCGGTGTAGCCGGTAGCCAACTCCTCAAAATCGCTAGTGCCAAAGTTGGTTCTGTCCTCCAGGTCACTGCCCACCATGTAGATGGCCAGCAACTTCCGCCCCGTCCCGTCCATCACCCCGACCCCGTCGACCGCGGTGGGCTTTACGTACTCGGTCAGAGTGCCGGGATCGTCGGAATATCCGCGCTTGGCCGGGAGCGACCAATCTGATCCGTTTTGAGACTCCGGCTCGGCAGCCGATGTGGTGGTCGTTGTGGCTGGCTTAGGGGGTGTGGTGGTTGTCGCTGGAGGAAGGGGGGTCGTCGTTGTCGTAGGGGGAGGGGTGAGGGTGGTCGTCGGGGCGGTGGTCGCCTCCGGGGCAGTGATTGTCTCCGACGTGGGTGGCAACTCACCGGAACATCCGGCAAGGAGCGTGACCACGAGTATCAGGCATGTTGCCGCCCGCCGAGTGGCTGTCACATCGAATCCCTTGGCGCGGCCGCGCTCACCGGAGTGTGCACAATGCGTCAGTCTAGGGCCCCGCGCAGTAAACGGTGTATGAATGCCAGGGGAACACCGCCGACCCTATGCTGCGCAATCTCAGGAGTGGGGGAGGCGGGGCACCCCCGGCTGGACCCACCACCGTCGTGCAGAACAGCTGCCTGATGCGCGACCCGGTGCACAACTCGCGAGGTCATGAGCGATCAACAGCACTGCCACACTCCTATCTCGCCGCAAACCATCGACAAGGTCCAACACGGATGCGTCCATCGGAACGTCAACGAAGATGCCACCGCGGTGCATGTCACACCCGATCACTAGCTTCGGGATCATGACTGCAACAAGCGATGCCGACTCTGGACTCTGGCTGGCCTTCGAGTCTACGGGAGGCTGTCTCGTCTACGCCGAACCCCCTGTATTCGTCCACTCGGCGGAGGAAGCACGCCGCACCATGGTAAGGACCGCAGGGGAGGTGCTGGAAGAACGTAGACCTGAGGGTCCTGATCCCGCCTACTTCCTGTTCCCACCCGGAGGCGACCGCGGTTGGGACGACCTGGTCCGGTGCGAGTCCTATCGCTGCTACGACCCGAGCGTCCCGGACCAGGGCATGGAGGTCTCTTACACGCTGTATGAGGAGGGAGGCCTGGAGGGAGTCGGTGGGCTGATGTGGACCTATGGCGTCGACCTGACGGTCAAGGGTTCTCCCGAGATCTGGGATCATCCCGCCCACGTGCCCTGCGGCCTTGAACTCTTCGACGACTGATCGGACGTGGAGAATCCGCTTCATCCCGGTACAGTCACCGCTGGTGCAACCCCATCCCCGAAGGAGGGTGATTTGGCGCGAGCAGGTAACCCATGAGCGGCTCTGATCAGGTGCGGATCGGTGTGATCGGCGCCAGCCCGCCCGGCTTCGGGGACCGGGCCCACCTGCCTGCCATCCGGGCTGCCGAGGGCTTGGCGTTGGAAGCGGTCTGCACCACCCGTGAGTCCACCGCCCGCGCCGCGGCCGAGAAGTGGGGCGCCCCCAAGTGGTACTCGAACGTCGAGGACCTGTGCGCCGACCCCGAAATCGATCTGGTCACGGTGGCGGTCCGTCCCCGGCTCCACTACCCGCTCACGATGGCGGCTCTCCGGGCCGGTAAGCCGGTGTACTGCGAGTGGCCCCTGGCTCTCGACACCGGCGAGGCCCTGGAGATGGCGGCACTGGCGGAGAGCGCCGGGCTTCCCACCGCGGTCGGTCTGCAAGGGCGTTTCGCCCCTGCCGTGGCCTGGGCTCGCCGCCTCGTGGCGGAGGGAGCCATCGGCAAGCCCCTGTCCTTCGTGGTCTCGCAGATGCTCTCCAAGTTCGAGGTCGACTCCGACCGCGCCTGGCTGGTGCGGCACGAGGAGGCCAGCGGCGCACTGTTCGTGGCCTTCGCCCACGTGGTGGACTCGGTCCGGCTCATCCTCGGCGACGTGGAGTCGATCTGCGCCCGACAACTCACCCTCTCACCTGCCGGGGCCTATTCCGAGGGCGGGACCTTCGAGTGGAAGACAGCCGACACGGTTATGGCTATGGCCGAACTGTCCGGCGGCGTGGTCGGTACCGCCTACGTGTCCAACACCACCTCCCCGCCCCAGGGATACTCGCTGCGGATCATCGGCGAGGACGGCCAGATGCTCCTGGAAGCGCCTTCCTACTACCAGTTCAGTCCCGTAAGGGTGTCGGCCGGACCGCTCCAGGTCTCGGTCGGCCGGAAGGACTCCGACCGTCTCGAGGAGGTGGAGATCCCCGCCGAGCATTTCTCGCAGCTACCCGTAACCGAGGGGCACTCCGCCTACAACGTGGCCCGAGCCCTCACCGCTTTCGCCGGGGCGATCCGGGAGGGCCGTCGCTTCCGGCCCGACTTCCGGGATGGAGTGGTTCTCCACCGCCTGCTGGACGCCGTTATGACCTCCGGCGAGGAGGGCGGCTGGGTCAGCTGTACCTAGTCCGGTCCGGAGAGAACGCGAAAAGCGCGCGAACGGGCTCCGCCCCGCCGGGCCCTCCCCCACCGCCACCACCTTGGTGTCGAGCGCGTCCCGCCATGCCCAGGGTGGGGGCCTCGACGACTCTTCACTTCCGCGCAGGCCGGTCGACGTCCGAACCGGAACGCTGGTACTTACGGTTATCCAATATCGTAGAGCGAGGGTGTGACACAAACACGTCGGCTGCGTGGCTCAGCGCTCTGGATGACGAGGGAAGTGCTCCAGATCGGCGGAGCGGGTGTTCCGATACGCGCGCCGTGCAGCGGAGGGGTGGTTCCGAAGCAATATACTGAGCGGCGTACGCATGCCAGGCGCGTCGCCGCCCGGATGGGACCGCGTTCCCGCGCCCACGTCAGCAAAGGAGAGGCCCGAGCCTATGGACTTGCACGATCCCTTCTACGACCTGTTCCCCCGCAGATCCTTCCCTTCGATCGAGCCCGGGAGGACCGCCCTCCTAACCATCGATCTCCAGTACCTGGATGCACATGAGGACGGCTGGATAGGTCGCATCGCCAAGGCGGCCGGGAAGCCGGAGCTCATGCAGGAGCGTTGGGACAATATCAACGGCATCCTCCCCAACGTCAGGCGCTGCCAGGACGCCTTCCGGGAGGCCGGCGAGGAAGTGATCCACGTCCGGGTGGCCTATCGCACCGCCGATGGAAGGGACGCCGGCAAGGCCTTCATGCCCACCGCCGACCTCGAGCCCGTTCCCCGCGAACCCATGGACGACGAGCTCCTGCCGGAGGTCAAGGCGATGGGTGACGAGATGATCTTCTCCAAGACCTCATCGAGCGTCTTCAACACCAGCAACATCAACGACGTCCTGAAGCGCATGGGCATCACCAATCTGGTGTTCACGGGAATCGTGACCGAGGGTTGCGTGGAGCTGTCCGCCCGGGATGCCGCCGACAGCGGCTACACGGTGTCGCTGGTGAGCGACGCATGCACCTCATCCACCACGGAGTTGCATGAGAACGCCCTGGTCCGTATGACGGATGGCGGCTTCATCGCCTCGCGGACCACCGACGAGATCGTCACGGAGCTCGCCGACCCACAACCTTCCGCCGCCTACCGGCCGGCGTCGATACCGACCCCCAACAGCTAAGGAGCCGACCAAAAATGGCAGAAGGCACACTCACCCATATCTCCTCTCCCGATGAGCGGGAACGACGTCACCGAGTACTGCGCGAGGCCATGGCCGGGGCCGGAATCGACGCCATGATCATCTGCAGCCGGGGCGACGAGTTCGTACGAGGCCGGGTCCAGTACGTAAGCGACATCTTCCAGTGGGCCGGTTGGGGGATAGTCGTCCTCCCGCAAAAGGGGGAGCCCACTTTCATCGGGGACCCGCTGTGGGGCCTCTCACGTGTGGCGCTGGTCAATTGGATCCAGGACTTCCGGGCCACCCAGACTCCTGCGGTGGAGATTGCCGGGATACTCTCCGACCACGGCATCTCCGACGGGACCATCGGGATCGTGGGGCTGTCGGACATTACCCCGGCAGCCCACTACATGGCCTTCCAGGAGGCGTTCGGAAGAACCGCCACGCTGGTAGACGCCACCGACATCTTCGACGACATCAAGGCCGTGAAGAGCGACGAGGAGATCGAGAACCTGAGGGAGACCTCCCGGATCATCCGCCTGGTGTTCCGGAGCCTCGAGGGTCACATCCGGCCGGGAGCGATCGAGCGGGACGTGCTGGCCGAGGCTCATCGCCTGGTCCGCCAGCACGGCTGTCTCGACGGGATCGCCCAGATGAGCCGCCAGCCCCACCGCGCCTACACGTTCGGGATGGACGCCGAGATCGAACGGGACGATGTCATCTGCATCGACCTCGAATGGGGCGGCCCGTCAGGGTACTGGGTCGAGGTTCGCCGCACCTACACCTTCGGCCGTCCCTCCGATCAGGTGCTCCGTTACTGGGATACCCGGGTCGAGACCCTCGACGCGTGCATCGATGCCATGAAGACCGGTAATTCCTCCGAGGAGGTGCTGGCCGCCCGCGACCGGGTCCATCGCAAGTACGGGCAGGGTGGCTTCGACTCGGTCGCCTACACCGCGCACGGCATCGGCCTCGACTCCCACGAGGTTCCATGGGTGCCCGGCAAGGACCGGGAGATGAAGACCAACATGGTCATCAACCTGCACCCCCAGATCACCTTCGACGACCCGGCCGAGGGGCTCGCGGTGGGCGGGATATGCCTGTCGGACAACGTACGGGTCACTCCCGAAGGCGGCGAGCGGCTCACCTACGACTACGACGATCTCGTCGACCTGGATGCATAGCCGGGCCGCCCTGGTGGTGGAGCCGGGGCGGGTGGAGATCACCGGGATCACCTTCGGTCCTCCCAGGGAGGGGGAGTTGATCCTGAGGATGGAGGCGGCCGGGGTCTGCCGCACCGATTACAAGGTGTCCAAGGGCCTGCAGTCGGGCCGTAAACCCCGCTACCCGATGCTGCTGGGTCACGAGGGGGCCGGCGTCGTGGAGCAGGTCGGTCCCGGAGTCACCCATATCGGCGAAGGGGACCGGGTGGCGGTGGGATGCCGGGTGCCTTGCGGATCGTGTCCGATGTGCCGTCGCAACGATCCCCGGCGTTGCAATTCCTCCGGTGCGCGCCCTCCCGCGGTGTCGCTCGACTCCGACGGTTCCGAGGTCGAGGTGCCGATGGGCCTGGGCATGTACGCCGAGCGGATCCCGGTCGATGCCGGGGCGGTCTTCCGGGTCAGCGACGACATGCCGCTGACCTCCGCCTCGCTGCTGGGCTGCGCGGTCATGACCGGTACCGGCGCCGTCTTCCACACAGCCAAGGTGTGGCCGGGCGCCACCACGGCCGTCATCGGGTGCGGCGGGATCGGCCTTTCGACCGTCCAGGGCGCCAGCCTGGCCAATGCCTCCAAGGTGATCGCGGTGGATGTATCCGACCGCAAGCTGGAGTGGGCGCTGTCCATGGGCGCCACCCATGCGGTCAACTCGGCCCGCGAGGATGCGGTGGCGGAGGTTCGCGCCCTGACCGGAGGCGCAGGGGTCGACTTCTCGTTCGAGGCCGTGGGATTGGGCGCCACGCTGGAGCAGGCTCTCGGAATGCTGTCGTACGGGGGAGTGGCCACCATGATCGGAGTGCCCCCGGTGGGTTCGGCCGCCGACCTCGATCCGTCGGCCTTCTTCCGCAACACCTCGACGCTGATGACCACCCACGGAGGGGAGGGCATACCCGCGCAGGACTTCCCGGTCCTGGATTCGCTCTACCGGTCGGGTCGGCTGAACCTGGACGACATGGTCACCCACACCATCCCCCTGTCCGACATGGAGAAGGGTTTCGAAAACCTGGAGACCGGCTCGGCCCTCCGCACCGTGGTGGTTCCCGGCTGACCACAGTTGCTGGTTGCCCAAACGGCGGCCGGTGTGGAACGGGCGAAGACAAGGGGGTTGAAACCCTCCCGCGGGCAAGGCATGTTGGGAGTGAGGTCCAACGGGCAAGGATCGATCGACAAGGATTTCGTCATCGGCAGAACGTTCCCGGATGAGGACCACTGGTATTCTTGACAGCGGATGGAGGAAGGTATGACCACGCCGACTTTCGACACCCAGGCCAGCGTTAGCAAGCTCCGCTCCGCGGGGATTGACGAGCCCGCCGCCCACGGCATCGTAGAGGTTGTCGCTGGCGCGACCAGCCCGCTCGTGACCCGCGACATGCTCGCGACGGAAATCGCCGGGCTGAGGGCTGACGTGTACCGGGCCTTGTGGATACAGGGCGTGGGCATCGTGGCGGTGGTGGGCGGCATCATCGGCATTACCGAAGTCATCGGCTGAATCCGGATCCGGGGGGTGTCCTAGGAGGGTACTGAAAAACGTCCAGTTGGCCCGAAGGCCTCAAACGAACCACCAGGTCAAGGGATCGCGGGCCAACCAATCCCCGCCTTTTCAGCACCCTCCTAAGCTTCGGAACCGGATGGAGAAACCTCTCGGACAATCCTCGGACGGGGCGGAGGCCCTCCCTGGCGGCGGCTGGAGTGCGTGGAGGTCTTACCCCGGCCTGCGCTGGGTGCTCGCCGTGGTGGTCGGCGCGGCGGTCGCGACGGTGTTCGGCGTGGCGGCGTTGTGGCCCACCGAGGAGGGCATAGAAGCCGCCACCGCCAGCGCCGACGAGATAGGACTCGTGACCGACCGGTACGGCGCCACCGTCGAGGAAATCCGTGACGGTCCCTGCAGCTACTCGACCGCCGAGAGTCCCTACGACTGCCGCCAGGTCACGGTCGTGCTCGATGAGGGTCCGGCCAGGGGCTCGCTGGTGGATCTACCGGAACTGGACCTCGCCTTCAGCGCGACGACGCCGTCCCTGAGGCTCGGCCAGAAGGTGATCATCGGCTACGAGCCGTCCACCGACTTCTACTTCTACGCCGACGCGGACCGCCGGACCCCGCTGGCGTGGCTGACCGCGCTGTTCGCCGTGTTCGTGATCGCGCTGGGCCGGCGCCGTGGCGTGCTGGCCCTGGTGGGTATGGCCGGCACGCTGGCGGTGCTCCTCGCCTTCATGGCGCCATCCATACTCGACGGCAACGATCCCCTCCTGGTCTCGGTGGTGGCGGCGTCGGGAATCGCGTTCGTGAGCCTGTATCTCGTCCACGGATTCAACCCGATCACTACCGTGGCCCTGGCCGGGACCCTGTCGTCGCTCGGGTTGACGCTGGGCCTGTCCTGGGCGTTCTTCGAATGGGCCGCCTTCACCGGTCTGGCCAGCGAGGAAGGCTTGGTACTGCCTCTCATCGCCGGAGGTCTCGACGTCTCCTCCTTGATCCTGGGCGGAGCGGTCATCGGCGCACTCGGCGCGCTGGACGACATCACGGTTACCCAAGCCGCCTTGGTGGCCGAACTCCGGTATCGGAACCCGGGCCTGAGCGTCTACGAATTGGTCTCGTCCGGAGTCCGGGTGGGCCGTGAGCACATCGCTTCGACTGTCAACACCCTCCTTCTGGCCTATGCAGGCGCGGCCATCCCCCTGCTGATGCTGTTCGTCGTCTCCGATCAGTCCCTCGTGATGGTGGCGAACTCCGAGCTGGTGGCGGTGGTGATAGTTCGCACGCTGTGCGGGTCGATCGGGCTGGTGGCGGCCGTGCCGATCACCACCGTCCTGGCCGCGCTGGTGTCGTCAGGTCACCGCCCGGCCGACAGGGACGCCGGCTCCGGGTCGAACCGGTCGGAACCGCCGCGCGGGTAGGATTCCTCGCGATCACCAACCTGATGGAGGGCTCCGCCGTGGTAGTACCCATGTCCGATCTGGCCGCCGAGTACGGGTCGCTCAAGACCGAGATCCACGATGCGATCGACCGGGTACTGGCCAGCGGCCTCTACGTCCTGGGTGAGGAACTCGAGACCTTCGAGGAGTCCTTCGCCTCCTACGTGGGCGCCCGGTACGCCATCGGGGTGGGTTCCGGTACGGCCTCGCTCCATCTCGCCCTGGCGGCGCTCGACCTCGAGCCCGGCGACGAGGTGATCACCGTACCCAACACCGACACGCCCACAGCGGCGGCGGTGACCCACGCCGGAGCGAAAGTCGTCCTGTCGGATACGGACGATCACACATTCACCATGGATACTGCCCGCCTGGAGGAGGCGATCACACCGCGGACCCGGGTGATCCTTCCGGTCCACCTGTTCGGCCATCCCGCCGATCTCGACCCGATCCGCGCGATTGCCGACCGTCACGGGATCGTGGTCTTGGAGGATTCGGCCCTCGCCGTGGGCGCCGAGTACAAGGGCCGCAAGACCGGGACCTTCGGGCCCCTCGGCTGTTTCAGCCTGGCGCCGGGGAAGATACTGGGCGGCTACGGAGACGGGGGGATCGTGGTCACCGACGATCCTGATCTGGCGCACCGCGTCACGGTGCTTCGCAACTACGGTCACGCTCCCGGCCAGAAGCTCTCAGGCAAGGATCTGACCGGAGGACACGGCTGGACGGTGCTGGAACAGGGCTACAACCAACGCCTCGACACCCTCCAGGCGGCGGTCCTGGCCGCCAAGCTCCCGACTCTGGAGGACCGGATCGCAGGCCGCCGCCGCGCCGCCGCCTTCTACAGGGAGGCCTTCGCCGGGACGCCGGTGGCGGCTGCTCACGAGGCGCCCTGGGCGCGCCATGTCTACTTCGCCTACAACGTGCTCGTACCGGCCCACCTCCGTGACCGGGCTCGTGCCCATCTGGCCGCCCGCGGTATCGCCACGCGGCTGTACTACAACCCCCCGCTCCATCTGCATCCCGCCTACGAGTGGATGGGACTCGGGGCGGATTCATTGCCTGTGGCGGTGCGAACCGCCTCCCAGATGATCGGCCTGCCCTGCTTCCCCCAGATCACCGAGTCCCAGGTGGAGCAAGCCGCCTCGACCCTCCTGGACTTCTTCGCCGGCACGTAGCGGCCGCTGCCTCGGGCCAACCGGATCGGTGAGGCTTCTAAGCGATCCTCGACGGTGGTAGCAGTCGAGCCGGATCGGAGGGGGGGGTTGAACTCGTCACCCATCCGCGATACGTTGCGGATCGCCAAGCACCGAAACCGGACGAGAGCGTCTCACCGATCGGATCGGCCGGACCAGGGAACATACAAGGCTTGATTGAGCCGAGGCTGATGGAGCAACCGCCGACACCCGGCAACCTGCCGGGCATGGCCGACCACGCTCCAAACCAGGAGGTGGTGGCGGGGGCAGGGCCCAGCGGGCGAAGCCAGGTCGCCGCGATTTTCGCGTTCTCGAATCGCGTAGGCGCGACTAGCGGCTGTGCGGACAGTTGTTGTCCGGTTACGCGAGCGGGGAGTTCCCGCCGAGACGGTCTGGGCGAGAAAGGCGTTGGCGCAACGGGCTCCACCGGCCGGTCCGGCGGTATGCTCGGCATCATGAGTCCATCCTTCACCACCTCTGACGGGGTACGCATCGCCTACCAGGAGGTGGGCGCCGGCGACCCGCCCATCGTCTTCATCCACGGCATCTACGGAACCCGCCAAGCGTTCGGCAACCAGGAGGAGTACTTCTCTCCGAACCATCGCTGCATCGCAGTGGACCTGCGCGGCCACGGCGAGAGCGACAAGCCCGACCAGGTCTACTCGATGGCCCGGTACGCCGACGATGTGGCGGAGTTGATGCGCCACCTCGCCCTCCCGCCCGCGGTCATGGTCGGCCACAGCATGGGTGGCCAAGTGGTCATCTCGGTGGCCGCCCGCCATCCGGATCTGGTGCGGGCGGTGGCCAGCCTCGACTCGCCGAGCAACGTTCCGGGCTGGCAGAAGCGTTTCCACTCGCCCTTCGATCATCTGATCACTTTTGACGGCCCGTACCGGGAAGGGGTGCATCGGTTCCTGGCGGCCGCCTACCTGCCCACCGACGACCCGTCCTGGGTGGGGGGTCTCGAGGACCGGCTGGCCGGCATACCGGACCACATGATCGTCAGGGCCTGGGACGCGATGAAGGCCTACGAGCCGAGCGACACCCTGCGCCGGATGACCTGCCCGTACCTCTACGTCGATTCCGGCCAGCCCGACCTGGACTTCGACCTGCTGCGCGAGCACTGCCCGCAGGTGGTGGTCGGCAAGACGGTGGGGGCCGGTCACAAGGCTCTCCAGGATGTGCCGGACCAGATCAACGCCATGCTGAACCGCTTCATCCAGCACGCCGACGGGATCGCGGCGGAGATGGTACGGACCGGGGGAGTGTTCCGGTACAACTTCCCGGACCTCTAGCCGGGACAATGCACTGTTTCGGCCTTGCGCATCCTCTCGGACCTGGGAGACCACCGGGCGCGGAGGAGATGCTCCGTGACGGGCGCCCCGAGCGCGAGTTCCGTCCGGACCCGGGCAGCCTGATCGTCACATCGAGGCCTGTGATATGAGAGTTGTTGCTTTCTTCAATAACAAGGGTGGTGTGGGTAAGACCTCATTGGTTTACCATCTAGCTTGGATGTACTCGGATCTCGATCGGAATGTCGTCGCCGCCGATCTTGATCCCCAGGCGAACCTCACGAGCATGTTCATCGATGACGACAGTCTCGAACCACTGTGGGAGGATCGGAGTAGGAGCACGATCTACAGCGCGCTCGAGCCGTTGCTGGAGGGGACGGGTGATGTGGGATCCCCGCACCTCGTGGGGCGTGGCCCCGGCCTTCATCTGGTGGTGGGTGACCAGAGGCTGGCGGCGGCCGAGGATGAGATTTCCCGCCAATGGGCCGGCTGTCTGGACCGGAGGCCGCGCTCCTTCCGGGTGGTGTCCGCCTTGTGGCGTGCCTTACGGCGGGCGGCGACGGAAGCGGAAGCCGATCTGGTGCTGGTGGATGTCGGGCCGAACCTGGGCGCGCTGAACCGGGCGGCGCTGGTCGCGGCGGACTATGTGGTCGTTCCGCTGACGCCGGACCTGTACTCCATTCAGGGACTGGGGAACCTCGGGCCTACCCTGCGCGACTGGCGGGGCCAATGGGCAGAACGGCATCCTTGCAATCCGGTTGAGGATCTGGCCTTGCCGGATGGCGCGATGCGGCCGATCGGCTACGTGGTCCGCCAACATGCGATCCGCCAGGATCGTCCCGTCTTGGCCTACCAGCGGTGGGCCGATCGTATCCCGGGCGTCTACTCGAGGGAGGTCTGCGGGCACGACCCGGAGTCTCCTCCTACCGTGGGCGACGACCCCAACTGCCTGGCCACCCTCAAGCACTACCGAAGCCTGATGCCGATGGCGCAGCATGCGCGAAAGCCTATGTTCGCGCTGGAGGCGGCAGACGGAGCCATAGGCGGTCACACCCGGGCCGTCCGGGAGTGCTACAACGACTTCCGCACGCTGGCCGGAACCATTCTCGACAGAATGGATGGCGAGTAGGCGGACGGGCGCCCGAAGCGGGGCAACTATGCTCCCTGCGAATGTCCCGCCCAGCCCGAACGGTCACCCTCACCGACGGTACCCGGATCGCCTACCACGAGGTCGGGTCCGGAGACCCGGCCATCATCTTCATCCACGGCGCCTACAGCAACCGGCGTGGCTTCGGCAACCAGGAGGAGTACTTCTCGCCGAACCATCGTTGCCTGGCGGTGGACCTGCGCGGTCATGGCGACAGTGACAAGCCCGACCAGCTGCTGACGATGGAGCAGCACGGGCACGATGTGGCGGAGCTCATCCGGCAACTCGAGCTTGACAGGCCGGTGCTGGTGGGCCAGAGCATGGGCGGCCAGGTGGTCATCTCGGTGGCCGCCTTCTACCCGGAATTGGTAACGGCCGTGGCCAGCCTGGACTCTCCCAGCAACATTCCCGGCTGGCATCAACGGTTCCATGGTCCCTATGACCATCTGATGACCGAGGACGGACCCTTCCGGGAGACGTTGATCGCATTCCTCAGCGCCGCCTACCTGCCGACCGACCATCCTTCCCGGCTCGGGCAGATGGCCGAACGCCTGGCCGAGGTGCCCGACCACGTGATCCTCAACAGCTGGGCCGGCAAGGTGGACTACGACCCCACGGACATACTCCGGGCGGTCCGTTGTCCCTACCTGTACATCGACTGCGGCCAGCCCGATATCGACCTGGGTCTGCTGCGCGAGCTCTGCCCGCAGGTGGTGATCGGCAAGACGGTGGGGGCCGGGCACAAGGCTCTCCAGGATGTGCCCGATCAGATCAACGCCATGCTGAACCGCTTCATCCAGCATGCCGACGGGATCGCGGAGGAGATGGTCCGTACCGGGGGAGTGTTCCGGTACAACTTCCCAGAGGTCTAGTTCAACCCAGCCCGCGTGATCGGAGAGACCCATGCGCGCCAGGGCTAAGCTCGATGGCATGACTACCCAGACCATCACCACCCCGGACGGCGTGCGGATCGCCTATCACGAGATCGGCTCGGGCGATCCGGCCATCATCTTCATCCATGGCGGCTTCGGAAACCGGACCGGTTTCGGATTCCAGGAGGAGTATTTCTCGCCCAACCATCGCTGTATCGCGGTCGACCTGCGGGGACATGGTGAGAGCGACAAGCCCGATGTGGTCTACACCATGGAGCAGCACGGTGACGACGTGGCGGAGCTCATCCGGCAGCTGGGTCTCGAGAGGCCGGTGCTGGTGGGCCAGAGCATGGGCGGCCAGGTGATCATCTCCGCCGCGGCCCGCCACCCCGACCTGGTAGGGGCCATCGCCAGCCTCGACTCACCCTCCAACATCCCGGGCTGGCACCAGCAACACCACGGACCCTTCGACCACCTGATGACCGCCGAGAGCGACTTCCGTGAGACGCTGCGCATGTTCCTGAGCGCCTCCTACCTTCCTACCGACGACCCTTCTCGCGTCGCGACCATCTCCGACCGGCTGGCCGACGTGCCCGACCATGTGATCCTCAACGGGTGGAAGGGGATGATGGGGTTCGACGCCGAACCGATCATGCGGGGCGTGAAGTGCCCCTACCTGTACATCGACTGTGGCCAGCCCGACCTCGAATTGGATCTGCTGCGTGAGCTCTGCCCTCAATTGGTGGTCGGCAAGACGGTGGGGGCCGGCCATAAGGCTCTCCAGGATGTGCCGGATCAGATCAACGCCATGCTGAACCGCTTCATCCGGCACGCCGACGGGATCGCGGCCGAGATGGTCCGGACCGGTGGAGTGTTCCGGTACAACTTCCCCGAGACCTAACCGGTTCCTCACCGAGGGCCGGGATCGGTCGGGTCTCACTCCCTCGTTTGTGTCACACCCTCGCCATACGTTGTTGGATAACCGTTGACCCGAGCCTTCATGCTTGAACGGACGGCGCCGTGAGCGGACGGAGACGCGTGCTCTGACCGTACCGCCGGCCGGTATGTCCGAAGGATCGGGCTCAAGCACCACTGGCCTGGTTCGGACGTCGACCGGGTCGATAGGAGGGAACATTTCTGTCGAGGCAGCCCCGCCGGGGGAGGACGGAACGCGCTCGACACCAAGGTGGTGGCGGTTGGGGGAGGGCCCAGCGGGCGGAGCCCGCTCGCCGCGATTTTCGCGTTCTCTCGCCGGCTCGGAACGCTAGGTGCTGGGCTCGGGATGCGCTCCCTGGTGGCCCAGCAAGGGTTCCAGCCTGTCCAGCAGTTCCCGCACGGCTGCCAGTCCCTCTGCCACGTAGTCCGGGTCGCCCCAGTTCTCGTAGAAGTTCTGGTGGACGGCATTGGCCGTTGCGAACCGTCGGTGGATGCCCTTATCGCCGGTTTCGCGTGCTAACCGGCCGATCACGCGATAGAGAGATGCGTGGGTGTTGTGCTGCCATCCGCGGCTGGAGGCGACGGCTTTGATCATCTGCGCGGCCGCACCCCATCCCTTCTCCGATGCCTGGCGGGAGTCTCCCTCGGCTAGCTCCTCGAAGCCTTGGGCCAGCAGGTGCCGGGCGGCGTCCTGGTAGGTCAACGTCGTCATCGCACTCTCCTGTTTCGAGTTATAACGTCGTCCTCCGTTGCGTACAGTAGCGTATTGCCGGTGATGTGAGAGCGGAGGGAGTTGTTTGCGAACCCTGTTAGCCGGCGATGGACATCACCAGGCCGACCGCTACCAGCCCTACCCCGGTCCATTGCAGGTGGTGGAGGCGTTCGTGGAAGAAGATCACCCCACCGATCACCGCGATAACCCGGCCGCTCTGGGAGAGCAACCCGATCAGCCAGGCCGGCGCGTAGGCCAGACCGTACCCGAAGGTCACGAAGGAGACGGCGTCGATTACCCCGACCAGCACCAGGAGCCATCCGTTGCGCCAGGTGATCTTCGACTGCCTCTTGTCCCAGTCCTCCAGGCGAGACTCTTTTCCTTCCCGGTTCCTGTTCTGGGTAATCCGGGCGATGATCACGAATACCAGGGCGACGTACGCGACCGTGTAGAACCGCTGGGTGATGATGGTCCAGTTGGAGTCGAGGCCGTCCCGGATGGGAATCTTCAGCCCGGCGTTGGAGAGCGATCCCACCAGCACCGCGATCATGGCGAAGACCGGTCCCCACGTGACTAGGCGGATCTTGGTGCCCTTCTCGATGACGAGCGAGGCCAGCACGGCACCTGCCGCGGCGATGGGAATACCGATCCACTGCACGGCGGTGGGCCTCTCCGCGAGCAGCCAGTAGGAGTAGAGCACGGTGATCGCGCCCGACAGGGCGCTGATGGGGCTCACCACCGAGACCGGACCGAGCCGCAGGGCCATGTAGCTCCCCAGGAACGATGTTGCTGCGGCGGCGCCCAGCAGGCCCAGCAGGATGATCTGGTCCCTCGTGATCTGGTAGGGCACGCCGATCACCACCGCCCAGGCGATCATCACCACGAAGGCGATGGTCAGGGTGACGGTGGTGGAGCGCAGCACCCCGAAGCGGCGGGCCACGACCGCCGTGAGCAGGTTGTTGACGCCCAAGGTGATCGCCGTGATCAGCCCGAATACGGTCCCGATCAGCATGATCTGTGTCGGGTCACTGCCGTGGACTGAGCCGGTTGTCGATTCGGACTATTCGTGGAGTTGGTCTCCGGCGCGACCGGCAGCGCCGGCGGCTCCCGCCACCTTGGAGATGTCAGTCGTTCCGCTGACCCGTTGCGGCATCCAGCTGACCATCCGGTTGAACATCTGGTTGAGTCCATAGAAGGTCAGGAGCGAGTAGAAGGCGACCACGATGGCCACGATCACCAGCCGGGCCGTGTTGGTTTCCTGAACCGCCGCGGCGGCCATGAAGCCCAGTCCGGTCGGGAAGCCCAGGAACTCGGCGGCGATCGTCAACGACCACCCGAGCCCTCCGGCCAGCAGGAGCGCGGTACGTAGCTCCGGCATGGCGCCGGGAACCACCACCTTGAAATAGGTGCGCAGCCGCGACGCGCCCAGGGTACGGGCGCTCTCGATGTAACGGTCGGGTACGTTGGCAACAGCGTTCATGGTCGCCACCACCAGCATCACCCACACGCCGAAGCCGATGAAGAGGGTGGTGGCGCGGAGGTCAACTCCGAGGGCGAACTGCATCCAGGGGATCGCCGCCAGCAACGGGATCATCCTCAGGAAGTTGAACGGCGCCCAAGAAATCTGGCGCAGGGCGGACCAGTAGGGAAGGGCGAGACCGGTAGCCAGGCCGGCGATCAACCCGACACCCAAGCCGGCCACCAGTCGGGAAAGGGTCATGAAGGAGTGGAATCCCAAGGCCAGGAACACGGCGGTCCAGGTCCTCGACTCAGCACCCTCGATGGCGGGGAACGGTGCCAACTCTCCGAATTGGAGGGTCAGGCCGGGCAAGCTGAAACCTCCGAACAGGTCCCAGTTCCCAGACAGTCTGTAAAGGGCGTTGTAGATTATGTAGTCGAATCCCGGCACGAGCGGATGTTCAAGAGTCCCCTTGGGTGCGATGTACGACACGATCTGCCAGCCCACCAGAAGCACCGCCCAGGTGATGAAGAAAAGCGGGTTGGTTCTTACGGCTTTCAGGATGCGCCGGGGCAGACGGACAATGCCCTTGCCTATCCTGATGACCGCTCCGACCGACGTTCGGTAGCGGAAGATGAAGGCGTAGGCCCAGAAAATAACGGCCCAGAAGAAGATGAATTGCCAGGTCAGATGGAGTGTGCCCTCTTCGAATTGCCAGTCTCCTAGCGGTGAGAATGCGAGGACGACCAGAGCCGAGCCGAAGACCCAGGCAGCCCAGCCGACCCAGAATAGGATCCGTAACACTCTGGTACGGCTCAAACCTGGGTCGCTTCCTCTTCGGTGATTCCCAAGTGGGCCAGGATCGTCTTGGTGATGTCCACGGCGGCTGTGCTGGCTCGTACATCTTCGTCACGAGGGCGGGGCAGGTTCACTTGGATGTCATCCACCAGCTTCCCTTCGGCCAGGAGTATCACGCGATCGGCCAGTATTAATGCCTCCTCGATGTCGTGGGTCACGAAGAAGATTGTCTTCTGGGTCTCTTCCCATAGGTCCAGCAGCACGTCGTGAAGATTGCGGCGGGTGAAGTAGTCAAGGGATCCGAAGGGTTCGTCCATGAGGATCACGTCGGAGCCGACGGCCATGGCTGAAGCCAGCGCCACCCGCTTGCGCATGCCTCCGGAGAGTTCCCGGGGCCACGAGTCAGCGAAATCGGTCAGTCCGACAGCCTCCAACCAGTGGGCTGTAGTGCGCTCTCGTTCCTCATCGTCTACTTTCAGGGCGCGGAGGCCGAACTCGACGTTCTCCCGGACGTGCAGCCAGGGAAAGACCGTGTCCTGCTGGAATACCATCGCCCGGTCGGCGCCGGGTCCTTCGACAACCGTGTCTCCCAGCCTTATCTGGCCGGCGGTCGGCGGTTGAAGTCCGGCCAGGACCCGCAGCAGGGTGGTCTTTCCATGGCCGGATCGCCCGACCACACAGACGAACTCGCCGGGTTGGACTTCAAAGTTGACATCGTGGAGGGCGTTGACCAGCTGGCCGGACCGGTGCTCGAACACGCACCATAGGCCCTCGAAGCTGACGACTCTTGACATAGCTGTTCCTCCTTGTCTACAGCCCTAGTCGGCGGCCAGCCTCGGACCACCTGGTCAGGTAACGGATAACCACCAGCAGTAGTGCATCGACCACCACGGCAAGAACTCCGTAGAAGGTGATCAATGCCACGAGTGCTGACGGGGCTTGGAGTTGGCCGATCAAGAACCTCCAAATGTCGATCAGGTGGCCTCCGCCGACCTGTATCCCGAGCACTTCGACCAGGACGCCCAAACCCCAGGCACCTGCCAGCGCGATGCGGAATCCCCCCGCGATCTCGGGAACCGTGCCCGGCAGGTAGACCCAGCGGAATATCGAACGAGGTGTTCCGCCCAGGGTCAGGGCCGACTCCACGATCCCGACGGGAATGTTCTCGGCAGCCCGCCGGCTGAAGAAGTACATGAGCAGGGTCGTGTAGAAGGTCACCAGGCCGATCGTGGTCATGATCGGCACCTCTACACCGAACCAGATGACGAAGAACGGTGCGGCGATGAAGATGGGGGCGGTTCCGAAGAAGGAGGCGATCGGGGTGAACACCTGGGCGACCTTCGGGAACACGAGGCTCGACAAGCCGATCGCGAGACCCGCAATGGTGCCGAACGCAGCACCGAGCAGGATCCGGATGATCGTTACGACCAGGTGTATGCCGTAGCCGTAGCAGTAGTCAGGTAGCTGGCCTAATGGGACCGGCTGAGGACCACTGGTCAGGGCAGCGGTTTCAGAAGTGTACTTCCATCCCACCAGGCTCGAGATGACCTGTCTAAAGGGATTGTTGACGTTTGCCGGGTGAAGATCGGGGCAGGCGTGGACGAACTTGATCCTCATGTCCTGGCTGGTTCCAAGGTTGCTCCAGAAGTGGGCTATGGCGCCTTCCTCCCGGAACAGTCCCCACACCCCCTGGAATATGTCCTGGAAGGGACCCACCGCGCCGAATGGCGGAGGGATGTCGTAGTGCCAAGGAGATACCTCGAGGGAGAGAAGTATCCAAGCAACGAAGAATAGCGTTATTCCTATGGCAATATAGATTATATTGGCAATTCTGCGCCGTCTTTTTTCTCGTTGTGCCTTGGCTCTCACATCGAGAACGTCGGTGGAGGTCATCGTCACTGGATCTCAAGCCCCTTTACGTGGTGGCGACTGACGGAGCGCTCTTAGGAGGACGATCTGGTTGGTCTTTAGGTCACAAGCCAACGCGGGGCCGGATGGTGATCCGACCCCGCGTCGGTCCTTCTCGCTTGCCTGCATCAGGCAAGTCGTGTCGTCTTCGGCGGATGAGACTAGCCGATCAGGGCTGCCTCAAGGAAGCGAAGACTGTCGTAGAAGTTGTAGTTGTCGTAGAGGGCCCGGGCCTGGTCGATCAGAGCCTGCTGGCTGGCCGACAGGTCCATGCCGCTCGCCCGAGCGAACAGGTCATCGGAGCGATCCTGCATGCCCTTGAGGTCGTAGTAGATCTCCTGGGCCAGCAAGAACTCTTCCAATCCCGCCTGAGTGTCGTAGGTCTCGGACAGGACTCCCCTTGCCTTCAGGGCCTCGATCTGGGTCCTGAACACCGTTTCGGGGTGGTAGCTCGGCAAGCTCAGATCCCACAGAGCTTCCTGGTCTTCCCAGTTGAAGGACGGATCGATCGTATCCCAGATCACTCCGATGTCTGCGGGCTCCATGGTCATGCCGCGCTTCTCGTTGATGATGTTGGCCTCGATCTCCCAACCCGTCTCCTGGACCGCGGGATCCTCGAGATAGGCGAGAATACGGTTCGCCATAGCGACGACCCGATAGGCGAGATCCGGGTTCTCCTCGACCCATTCGCGGCGAGCCAAGAGGCCGGTGCCACCAACGGTGGACGAGGCGATCGCGGTCTGCTGTGACAGGGCGTCGTGCTCGTACATCATGGCGAAGTTGATCAGCGGATCCCACCCGTTGCGCATCATCTGCACGAGGGTCGGAGCGCCATAGGGCATGGCGAACTCGATCCGGCCCGCTTGTGCGGAGAGCTGCACGATGGTCGGGTCATCCACGTACACCGGAGTGGAGTAGTTACGCCAGTCGTTGGTGGTGATGCGGATGGGCTGCGGGTTACCCGCGTCGTCCAGCACCGGGGATCCGTCCCGGCCTAGGAGTACTAACGGGTTGCCCTCGCCGTCCAGGGCCGGAATGTCCTCCACTACGTCCTCCCACCACTGGGGCAGGTAGGCGAAGAAGGCATCCGAGTACTGCGACTGCGTCGTGCTGTGCGGCGGGATATGGACTTCCTTACCGACCAACTGCTGTACCGCAGCCGTGGCCGCGTCCGAGAAGCTCATGCCCTCGTCCATGAACTCGAGAGCCGTCTTGGCCTCGCTGTCCGGGGCTACCAGGATCGCATAGCCGACGTAGATGTCAGCAAAGTGGATGGGCGGAATGGTCTGACCGAAAGTCTCCAGAGTTCCGAAAACGCCAGGTACCCATCCCTGGGCGACATCGCCGTCACCACGCTCCAACCAGGGAACGATCTCCTGGGAGGCGGTGAAGTAGTGATAGGTCGGCTGGTTAGGAGTGATGGTGATACCCCATTCCTCCCACCATCCCAGCTCGATCGGGATCTGCCAGTAGGCAAGGTCGGCGCAGCAGGGGTAGATGCCCATGCGGACCTCAGCAGCACGGATCTCGGGCGCCTCCACCATCATGGACTCGGCCAGTGCCATCTCGGCTTCCTCGGCCATCATGGAGGCTTCTTCGGCCTTCATCTCGGCGTCCGAAGCCATAGCGGCAGCCTCTTCGGCCTTCATCTCGGCGGCTTCCAAGGCGGCCTGTGCCTCCGCGTCGCCGGCTTCGGCGGCAGCCTTGGTGGCCTCTAGATCGGCCTGGGCTGCCTCAAGGGCCGCCTGGGCATCCGCAGCATCGGCCGCAGCCGCGTCGGCTTGCGCCTGGGCTTCCGCCGCCTGAGCCGCGGCTGCGTCGGCTGCCGCTTGGGCTTCCGCTGCCTGGGCTTCGGCCGCCGCAGCCTGGGCCGCCGCAGCGTCGGCTTCGGCTTCGGCCGAACCGTCGTCGCCGCAGGCTGACGCCAGCAACGCTAGGGCCACCATCAGGATGATGGCGCCACGAAACTTCTTCATACGGGGTCCTTCCGCTCGCTTGCTTGCCATGTTGGGCACAGTCAATTCCCAAGGATCACGCCGCGTACCGGCGCAACCCATATTTATAGCGCCTGTCGCTCTCCGATCCCAAAGGGTGGCCGATTTCGAGCCGAGAGGGCTCGGAGGAGCCTGTGCACTACGTCTGTCGGTGCCGGAACGGTTGGCCGGATCACTGTAGCAGGCACCCCCGGACCGCGCCCATGCGAGCCGTCCATCGGCGCATCGAACTTCGTTCCTGATGCAGCAGCTACTCGGAGGAGATTGGCAACTGGCCGGCCGGTACCAGGGAGAGGTAGAGGTCGCGCCGGTCGCCCGTTACCGAGCTGGTTACATCTGCGCTCTCGATCAGGTGGGTGTGGTAGGCGTGGTGCGAGTTGACGTAGACAACCCCGATGAAGGGGTATCCGTGCTCCGACTCGAGCAACTGGACCCTCCGGAAAGCTTCCGGGCGATCCCCGGCGGTTGCGGTAGCCAGGTCGGTCAGGGCCGGGATCAGCTCGGGGAGGACATCCTCGGGAGGCGCCTGCCAGCCCGGCCTCGGGAGCACGTAGCGGTAAGGATTGGCGTGCCAGCCGTGGCGGGTGACGGTCAGGTCGTAATCGGCGGTGACAAGCCTGGCGAGCCAGGTGGCTAGCCCGACGGGCGTCGGCTCGACTCTGATCCCGGCCTTGCTCCATGAACCCACCAAGACCTGGAAGAAGTCGTCCGGGTATAGGTCCTGCTCCGGATAGAGCAGTTCGAGGCTGATCCCGCCCTCGTACCCCGCCTCTGCCAGTATCTGCGCTGCCGCCTCGACATCCCGTTGGTATCCGGGTAGCTCGGTAGGGCCTTGACCGTACGCCAGCAAGGGATGGGAGGTGGACCACGGCGACGCCGCGCCCCCGAAGGCGATGTCGGCCAGTCCCTCCCGGTCCAGGGACAGCCATGCGGCCCGCACCACGGCGCCGTCCGCGGTCCTGCCCGTGCGGGCGGCATGGAGCCAGATGGTCCATGCCGGTGTCTCGACCACCTCGAGCAGCGGATCCTCGGCCAGTCCGGCCGCCACCTCGATGGTGTCCGTCCGGATCAGGGCCACCTCTCCAGCCTCGATGGCGGCCACCCGGCCAGGTTCGTCCTCGATGATGCGAACCCGGAGGCGTCCGTAGCCTGGGAGGGCGGACGGGTCCCAGTATTCGGGGTTGGGTTCGAGAACCAGTTCCGAGCCGGGCGTATAGGAGACGAACCGTAACGGCCCGGTCCCGATCGGTGCCGTTCCGTGGCCGGGTGCGGTGTCGGTCAGGATCGACGAGAACCCGGTTCCGGTGGGGTCGGCGACTTCGAACAGGAAGGCGCTCGACGGTTCCCTCAGCTCGAAGACGACCGTGTAGTCGTCGGTCGCGGTCACGCTGTCGAGGTTCCGGGCCCGTTGGCGTACGACCGGACCGCCCCCGGTGAGCGCCCGCGTGACGCTGTAGACCACGTCCTGGGCCGTGAAGTCGGCGCCGTTGTGGAACCGGACGCCCTGCCTCAAGCGGAAGGTGTAGGTCCTGCGGTCCTCGGAGATGCTCCATTCGGTGGCAAGGCGGGGTAGTACCTCGCCCGAGGGGCTGGTCCAGGCCAGGGTCTCGTAGACGGTGGTCAGCACCGGAGCGTCCCGACCGCTGCCGTCGGAGTTGATCGGATCCAGCGTGCGTATGCCGGCCGGTTCCGAGATGACGATCTCGACGATCTCCGGCGCCTCGGGCGGGCCGGGTGTCGTGGTGGTGGTCGTCTCGGCCGGGATCGAGGTGGTGGTGGGCGGGACCGAGGTGGTGGTCGTGGTGGATGTCGACGTGGTGGTGGGCGGGACCGAGGTGGTGGTCGTGGTCGGTTGCGAGGTGGTGGCCGTGGTCGTGGTTGGCTGAGTGGTCGGGGGCTGTGTGGAGGGGGGCGCATCCCGTGCGCTCGTCCCGCAGGCCGCAGCGAAGAGCACAAGGATCGGAAGTATCCACTGGAAGTGACGGTTCGCGCCGGCTCCTACCGGTGACTGAGCCCGTTCATGACTACCCGGACTCGCTTCCCGAGTTGCGGACCGCGCCGGGGTGCGATCAGATGGAGAACTGATGAGTCGCCCCGTCGACCGTCACGGTGTAGTCCCCGGGCTCGAACCCGTTACCGATCGGTACCACCACCTCGAACGGCTCAAGCACCTGGGCGCAGACGGAGCCGGGTTCCGGCGCAACGCTCCAAACCATGATCGTGTAGTCGCTCCCGTCCTCCGTGACCTCGGTGCGGGTCTCGTGGCAAGGTGTGGGATGGTCACCTTCGATCTCCACCGACACCTGCGGGGGGAAGGACTCGAGGATGGCCACCTCCACGTTGCGGATGTAGGCCGGCGGGTCCTCTGCGGCCGGTTCGTCCGCCACGATCGTGGTGGTGGTCTCCTCGACCGGTGCGGGTCGGGTGCCGGCCGTGGTGTCGGTGACGGGATCAGTGGCTGTCGTGATCCCGGTCTGGGTGATCCCGGAGGACGTTTCCTCGTCGGAACCGCAGGCCGCGGACGCCATTGCCAGTACAGCGACGACCGGGAGGACTGCCAGGGAATTCCGGCGGCGCAGGTGGCGGAATTGCATGCCGGGAGATTCTATCCGGCTGGGGGGCTAGGCCAGCCGGAGGAGGATGATGCCGGCCAGGGTGATCAGGTTGATCCGGGTGGAGTCGCGGATGGCGTTCCAACTCTCCGACTGCCAGCTGACGAACCACTCGGCGCCGACCACCTGGATGATGAGGAACCAGACCACCAGCGCCACCATGAAGCCCAGGTAGCCGAACAGTTTGGCCGCTTCCCAGGCGTCGGCAGGCGCCCCTAGGTTGACAGCCAGGAAGTAACTACCGACCAGCGACAGCACGGTGAACGTCATCTCCAATACGAGGATCGTGACGAAGGCGATCCGGTGGAGGATCGGCGACCGGATTGCCCGCCACTGCGTGCCCCTGTCCATGTTGGTGGTGTCCATCGTCATGATGTGCTCGACGAAGGCCAGGTTGGCGCCGGGTGCGGTGATGTTGTTCAGCACCACGATGGCGCCCATCACTCCGGTCCCGAACAGGATCAGCAACGGGATGAGGCGGAATACCGTCTCGACGGTGGTGATGTCGGCGTCGATCACTTGGCTCCTCGGTCGAAGTTCACGGTTACGGGGGAGTGATGGCCCGGTGGTCTGTCTGCGAAACAGCCAGGCGTGTTCTGGCGGTCATCGGCGTCCCGTCGCTGCGTTCCGTTTCCTTGACGTACCGCTGCGGGCACGCCTTCGTCAGCGGGCCTTGCGAGGAACACCGCTGCCGACGCCTTACCACACCGCCATTCCACAGACAGACCACCGTGGTCTGTCTGCGAAACAGCCAGGCGTGTTCTGGCGGTCATCGGTGTCCCGTCGCTGCGTTCCGCTTCCTCAACGTACCGCTGCGGGTACGCCTTCGTCAGCGGGCCTTGCGAGGAACACCGCTGCCGACGCCTTACCACACCGCCATTCCACAGACAGACCACCAGGATAGAGGCCAGTGGGCAGGTGGGTGGTTGGTAACGGCGGACAGGCCGCCTCTCACCATGGAGTCCCTGTTCAGCGAGGGCCGGGTCCGGTAATCGTTATGCCCGGGCCGTCACCTGGACGAGCCGGGGAGATGCCGTGGTGGAGAGGGCTTCCGGGTTTAGGATCGCGCTATCACACCGGTCCCTTCCTCGGTACGGCGGGAGCTGTCGGCGGAGCCAGAGCGTGAGTCGAGTGAACAAGCTACAGATCGCGGTGCTCGTGCTGCTGGGGATGATGGGTACGGCCGCATGCGGCTCATGGGCCGCGTCCGCGGATCGCTCCGGGAACAGCGGGGGAGCACCCGATGTGCGGGTGGAGCCGGCCAGGCCGGCGAGCGGGGAACCTTCCGTCACGAGCACGGATGCTCCGATCGTCGCGACCAGTTCGCCGTCGCCCCCGGCCACCTCGGCGGCCTCCTCCACTTCTCCGGCCGCGGAGGCAACCACCACTTCTTCCACCATCTCTGTTCCGGCCAGCACCACGTCACCATCCACCACCACGTCCCCTTCCACCACACTGTCCACCACCACGACCACCGTCGTCGTGGACACCGCGACGACCACCATCGCATCGAGGCCTCCACGTCCTAGAGAGACGCTGATCATCCACGGAATCGGCGACGTGGCTCTCGATCCCGTCTACATACCGACCTTCCCCTCGGAGGGATATGGCTATGCCTGGTCAGGGCTCGGCGGAATCTTCCAGAGGGATGATCTGACGGTCATCAACATGGAGTGCGCCGTGTCCGACCTCGGCGATCCGGTGCCAAAGGCGTTCAACTTCCGCTGCGACCCCGCGGCGCTTCCCTCCGCGCTGGAGGCCGGCGTGGACGTGGCCAATCTGGCCAACAACCACGCGCTGGACTTCGGGCGTGAGGCGTTGGTCGACTCGGTCGCCAACCTGCGGGCGGCGGGCATCCATCCGGTCGGAGCCGGGTCGGATTACGCGGAGGCCTACACCCCGGCGCTGCTCGAGATCCGCGGCTGGAAGATCGCCGTGCTGGGGTTCGGCGGCGTGCTATCCACGAGGTCATGGCTGGCCACCGAGGACCGGCCAGGCATCGCTAGCGGTGACGACCGGGCCGACATGGTGGCGGCCGTGGAACGAGCCGCTGAGATTGCCGACCTCGTGATCGTCACAATCCACTGGGGCATGCAGCTCGACACCCAACCCCGCCCGGATGACATCGGGCATGCCGAGGCCATGGTGGCGGCGGGAGCCGACATCATCTTTGGCCATCACCAGCACCGGGTGGGACCGCTAGGAGAAATAGACGGTAAGCCGGTGGCCTGGGGACTCGGCCACATCGTCTGGCGCCGCATCAACCCGGTCAGCGCCCAGACCACGGTGGCGAAGGTTGTGGTCCATCCCGACGGGACGATGGGCGCCTGCCTCATGCCCGCCGAGATCGTCCGCCATGGCCACCCGGTTTTCGTCGGGCAAACTCCCGGACACTGCGAACTCCTGTACGGCGGCCGGCCCAGCCCGATGGAGCCCCCCTCGATAATGTTCTAGGAGGGCTGTTCGAAGTTCTTCGGCCGAGGCTTTGGCCATCGCTTGCGTGCTCGTGGCGGGCGATAGTTGAAGTGTCACACCCCCGATATATGTTGACCATCGCCAAGCACCTACACCGGCTGATGCATCTACCGATCGGAACGGCCGGCCCGGAGGGAAGAAACAAGGCTTCGTGGAGCGAACCGCCGAACCCGGCAGCCGGCCGGGCATGGCCGACCACGCTCCGAACCAGGAAAGGTGGTGGTGGGGGAGGGCCCGATGCGGAGCACCGGTCCGGCAGCGCGATTTTCGCGCTCTCCCGGGCTCCGGACACTAGATCCGGCGGGCCATCATCTTCTCGACCACGCCGCCGATCGTAGTGGTGAACACTTTCAGGGAGATGTCGCTCAACTCCTCCGAGCAGTCGGCTTGCGCGAAGGTCAGAGGCTCGGCGAGGCGTGCCCAATGCGGGGCCAGCGCGTTCGGGCCGGTCACGCCTCCCTTGCCGACGTCGGTCGCTACGTAGAGGGTGGTGGTGACAGCCGAGTTGATGATCCTGATCGTGCACATCTCGCACGGTTCGAGCGAGGTAATCAGGGTGTGACCCCTCAGATCCCCTCCATCCGGATGCGCGTCCTCGTACAGGTTCAGCGCCGACATCTCGGCGTGGAGGTCGCTCCTGAACCTCGGCGCCAGCATCCGGTTGCGGTCGCTGACCAGGACCGTTCCGCCGGGGTCGAGGATCAGGCAGCCCACCGCGGCGTTGCCCTCGAGTCCGCCCGTGATGGCTTCCTGGATGGCCTGGCGGGCGATGGCGTCATGCGGTCTCGCTCCGTCAAAGGCCTCAACGCGTTCCCGCAGGTCGAGCAGTTGCTGTTTCGTCTCGGCCGGGATGGTCCCGGCCCCATCAGGATGTAAGCTCATATCGTGCCCAGGTTCTACTGCGCGCTCCCGTTGCTTGTCAACCGGCAATTGCTCGGAGTGAGGAACCGGGCAGCGTCGCTCCGGGCCACCAGCGCGGTCTTGACCCGGGGAGATGGCGAACCGACGGCTTGAAAGGACGGAGTTCGGGCATATGGCGGGACAACCTCTCGATCTGGTGGTAACCAACGGCACGGTTGTGATGGGAGGCGGACGCTACCGGGTGGCGGTCGGCGTCAAGGACGGCAAGGTGGCCATGCTCGCACCCGAGGAGTTGATGCCGGCCGCGGCGCGGACCATCGACGCCCGCGGGAACTACGTGCTCCCCGGCGTGGTGGACTCCGAGGCCCACCCCGGGTGCTACGTGCCGTTCGACTACGACATGACGACGGAGTCGAGGGCCGCTGCTACTGCCGGCATCACCACTTGGGGGATACAGGCGCCGACCACTCGTCTGGGTACGAAGCCTTTCAAGGAAGTAGTGGGTCGGGCCGATGTGGTCTCTTTCAACGAGTCGTTTCCGTCAGGGCGAGATGTGATCAACGAAGTGAGTCATGTCGATGCGTACCTGACCTACATGCTCGAGACCGACGAGCACGCCCGGGAGATCCCCCAGTACGCCGAGGAGCACGGGGTCACCTCCTTCAAGCTCTACCTGCAGACCCGTTCGATGAAGGGCATGTCGGACGAGGACGACACCAACTGGCCGTCCCGGCGGGCCGGTCTGGGCACGGGTATCGACGACGGTACGGTCTACCTGGTGATGGAGGAGGTCGCCCATATCGGCCATCCGGGGATCGTTCACATCCATCCCGAGAACTGGGAGATCGGGCGGATCTTCGAGGACCGCCTCCGGAGTAGCGGCCGCACCGACTTCGGTTCGTGGACCGACCGCTCACCCGATTTCCTCGAGGCGCATCACGTCCGCTCCTACGCCTACCTGGCCATGCAGACCCCCGGCCACGTTCCTCTGTATCTCCAGCACTGCACCACCAAGCTGTCCTTTGAGGAAGTGGCCCGGGCCCGCGCCGAGGGCCTGGAGCTGTACGCGCAGACCGGTCCGCCGTGGTTGTGGGCCGAGCCCGAGTACGGCTGGAGGATCAACGTCCCACTCCGTCGCAGGGACAACATCGAGGCGCTCTGGGTGGCCCTGGCCGAAGGCATCGTGGATGTGGTCGGGTCCGATCACGTGGTGGGATGGGAGCCGTCCTCCCACGAGGAAATGTACAACCCGGTTATCTGGGACTGCCGTACCGGGTTCTCGAGGGTGGAGTTGTTCTTGCCAGTGATGCTGTCGGAAGGGGTCAACAAGGGCCGTATCAGCCTCGAGCGGGCCGTCCAGGTCAGTTGTGAGAACCCCGCCAAGACCTCCGGCCTCTGGGGGACGAAGGGCTCGCTCCTGCCGGGATTCGACGCGGACATGGTGATCATCGACCTGGGTCGGGAGGTGAACGTCGGCAAGGAGCACATCAACACCCGGTCCGGCTGGTCGATCATGGAGGGCCATACCTTCACCGGCTGGCCGATCATGACGATCCTGCGGGGCGAGGTCAGCGCGGAATGGGCGGATGACTCCCCCGGGATGCGCCCCGTCGGGGAACCGCGGGGCCGTTACCTACCTCGCAGGCTGGGGCCCAGCCATCAGGTGCTGGACGCCAACAGCCCTGCCCGGGTGGCGCCCACCCACCGCTGGCTGGCCGACGACTTCGCTCGCCCCGGCTTCGCTCCCGAAACCACCAGGTACACCCGTCCGATAGGAGGGTAGATAGATGGCCATCTGGGACGACGTCCTCACCGAGACCGATCGGACGGTCTTCGCCGCGGCCGGATGGGGCAGGCGGGCCGGATACGGCGAGCGTCCGGCCATCATGGTCATCGACGTCAACTACAACTTCTGCGGGGACCGGGCTGAGCCCATCCTCGAGTCGATCGAGCGGTGGCGCTACTCCTGCGGGCCCGAGGCCTGGGAGCGGGGGATCCCTGCCATCCAGGACATCCTCGACGTGGCCCGCGCCAAGCGCCTCCCGGTCATCTACACCACCAACCCCCGCCGCCCCGACGGCTTCGACCTGGGGATCTGGTCGCTGAAGAGCACCAGGGCGGAGGACGAGGTGGACGTGATGGGACACAAGGGCAACGAGATCGTGGCCGAGGTGGCGCCGCGGCCCGACGACCTGTTCATCGAGAAGCGCAAACCCTCTGCCTTCTTCGGAACGCCGCTGGTGAGCCACCTGACCATGATGAGGGCCGATTCGCTGATCCTCACCGGCACCACCACCAGTGGATGCGTCCGGGCCAGCGCGGTGGATGCCCTCTCGAACGACTTCAAGGTGACGATTCCGCACGAGGCAGTCTTCGATCGCGGCGAGGTGTCACACAAGATCGCCCTTTTCGACCTGCATATGAAGTACGTGGACGTGACCGACCTGGAAGACGTCCTCACCTACCTGAGGGGCCTGCCGGCGGGCCTGTTCGACGACACCTATCCGCCCGCCGGGGCGGCTGCCGGGAGGGAGTTGCTGTGAGCCTGGACTTTTCCATCAGGAAGGTCATCACCCAGGTGGAGGAGGAGCGGATCCGGGAGGGGATCGGAGCAGATCCGCCGCTGCGCAAGGCGGTGGTGGCGGCCGCGATCCACAATCCCTACTCCGGCAGCTACCACGAGGACCTGTCCGAGGCGGCCGAGTTCTCGGTCGGTCTGGGTCGTATCCTCGGGGAGATGGCAATGGATACCCTGGGAGAGCCGGTGGTGTCCTACGGCAAGGGAGGGATCGCCGGCCTCGATGGTTCGCAGGAGCACGCGGTCATGTTCCTTTCCACCGCCTTCGCCAACCCGCTCCGCCAGACCCTGGGCGGGGGAGTGGCCTGGATGTCCTCGGCCACCATCGTGGCGGTGGCCGGAACCCCGATCACCATCCCGCTGGCCCACAAGGACGCCCTCTACGTCCGCGATCACTACGACGCCATCACGCTGTATCCGGGCGACGCGCCCCGGGCGGACGAGGTGCTGGTGGCCGTGGCGGTCGCCAACCGGGGGAGGCCCAACGCCCGGATGGGTGGCCTGGCGCCCGAGGACGTGATCGGCGAGGACGGACTGCGCTAGGAGGTGGTAACACCGCGCCGGACCGCGATCGTCAACATCGGGACCCTGGTCACGGGTGAGTTGGCCGCCCCGGTCACAGATGCGGAGGCGCTGTTCATAGAGGACGGGTCCATCGTCTCGATCGGATCCTCCGAGGGCCTTGAGCATGCCGACCAGGTGATCGACGCCAACGGGGCCACCGTGGGTCCCGGGTTGATCGACTCCCATTGCCACGTTGTCATCGGTGACTTCACCCCTCGGCAGAACGTGGTCGGATTCCTCAGCTCGTACGTGCACGGCGGGATAACGCAGGTCATCTCGCCTGGTGAGATTCATGCACCGGGACGACCGCACGATGCCGACGGCGTGGTCGCCCTGGCCGTGTTCGCCCAACGGTCGTGGAGCAATTACCGGCCCAACGGGATGAAGGTCAACGGCGGGGCGGTGGTGCTCGAGCCGACCCTGCAACCCGAGCACTTCCGTTACCTGGCCGACCAGGGGGTGTGGCTGGCCAAGTTCGGCTTCGGCCGGTACGACGACCCGGCCGACGGACTACCGCAGGTGCGGGCGGCCCAGGAGGTGGGGATCAAGGTGATGTGCCACTCGGGTGGGGCATCGATTCCGGGCTCGAAGCCCATCACCACCGATCACCTGATGCTGCTCCGTCCTGACGTGTGCGGCCACATCAACGGTGGGCCCTCGTCGTTGGACGGAGAGGGACTAATCCGGATCGTGTCCACCACCGATCTGGTGTTGCAGATCGTCCAGGCCGGCAACCTGCGGAGCGCCATCGAGATAGTGGAGTCGGTGCTCGAACACGGGGCGGAGCACCGGGTGATCCTCGGGTCGGACACGCCGACCGGAACCGGTGTCATGCCGCTCGGCGTGCTCAAGACCATGGCCGAGTTGTCCTCTCTCACAGATGCCGATCCTGCCACCGTGTGGGCATGGGCCTCCGGTGTGACGGCGGACGTCTATGGCCTGGATGCGGGGAAAGTGGAGGTGGGCCGGGCGGCCGACCTGGTGATCGCCGACGCGCCTTGGGGATCGTACGGCGGCGACGCCCTCGGCGCCCTGGCCAGGGGTGACATACCGGGCATCAGCGCGGTCCTCATCGACGGCCGGGTCCGCGCCTTGCGGAGCCGCAACACCCCCGCCGCGGCCCGCCAGGTGACCGTCACTCCCGAGATCGGTGAGCTCCCCGGCTCGGCCCACGTCTGAACGCGCCGCCACCTCTCGGGGTGACGATGTACCGCGCCTCCGCAGGTACGGGTCGAGGCACCTGCCTGACGGGTTGATGTTGCCGATCACGCGGGAGGCCCTTGCCCAGACCAACTACTATCGCCGAACAGCCCTGCCAGGTGGTCGGCGGTCGCCAAGGCTCCGACCAGGCTCGTCCTTGTCACTTAGGTGCACTCAGGGCAGGTTCACAACCGCGTCAACAGAGCAGCGGACACCGAGAAGCCGCAAGAGGAGACCGAAAGATGAGCGGAGCAAACGAAGTAATCGTGCCGGCCCGGGAGGGCCGGGGCGTCTACGTGCGCAAGGGTCAGTTGCTGGACATCGTCGATGTCGAAGGCCACCAGGTGGGCGACTTGATCGCTTGGTTCCGTAACGATCCCTCCGAGTACCTGTCTCCGACCCACACGGTGTCGTGCAACGCCTCGATCGAGTTGGTCACCGGATCACAAGTGTTCTCCAACCGCCGCAACCCGGTTTTCACCATCGTTCGGGACGACGTGGAGCGCCACGACATCATCGTGCCGTGCTGTGACCACGAGCGTTTCAAGCGGGACTACGACCTGGACGATCACGACCATTGCCTGGCCAACCTCTACCAGGCGCGCGACCTGCTCGGGGAGGACTTCGGCTTACACGGCGAGATGGCCTGGAACGTGTTCATGCACAACCGGGTGACCGACGACGGGGACGTGGTGACCGATCCCGCCGCCCACGACGCGGGTGCCACTATGACCCTTCTGGCCCACGAGGATCTGGTGGTGCTCCTGTCCGCCTGCCCCCAGGACCTCACCCCGTGCAACGATTTCAACCCCACCTCGATGCTCATGAGGCTTCGGGAGGACTAGACGGCACAACTAGACGGTAAGGAGGACCTGATGACCACAACGATCCGGTACGAACCGGACGCCGCCCGCCTGGCCGAGTCGGCTCGCAAGATACGCTCGCCGTTCGAACTCGACCTGTCGCTCCGGTTCTACTCTCCGCAGGCCAACCTCGACGGCATGCAGCATCCGCAGATAGCCGATTGGCATCGCTACGTCGGCGAGGAGTGGACCCCGCCGCCCACACCGTCCGGCGCGCGACGGGTGGCGCTGCTGATCCCTTGTACCAAATACAAGCCCTACTCGACCAGCCGGGAGCATCGGGCTATCAACCGGGCGCTTCTGGAAGCAGGCTGGCTTCCCGACGGCGCCTCCACCGCACCGGCGGGCATGGCCGGCCACCTCGACGGTGGGGAGAGCCCGGATCTCCTCCACGACGGACCGCTCCGGCGCGGAGACGTGCTCCTGGATCGGTTCGTGCTGTCGGAGCCTATGGCGATCGTGCCCTATTCCCACATCTACTACTGGCGAGACGCCCCCAGTCCCGCCGCTTGCTACGACGATCCCGGTCTGTTCGAGGCGCGGGGGACCTCGGTGTCGCCGGAGCGGCCCGACTGCACGGCAACTCCGCTCGCGAACGGGAAATGGAGGTGGGGTCCGGCGGAGCGCCAGGCGTTCGCCGAGACCCACAACTATCTGGCGGCGATCATCCGCCGATGCCTGGTCAGGCTGTCACCCTCCTATGCGGAGATAGGGGCGTGGGTTTCGCCGGGACTGACGCACCGCAGCTTCCTGGCCGACGAGGCGTTCCGGCGCGTGGAGGGTCTGCCGAGGTCCCGTAAGGGCACCACCGGACCCGTCAAGCTGGTCGGGGTCCTGGAGGGCGCTCCGGGCCTGGTCACGATGATGCCCACCCAGGATCAACTCGAGGACGCCCGCGGTCGCCTGGCGGGCCGGCTGGAGGCGGAAGGTCGTTCAACCACGCCGGCCGCGGTGCGGGCGGTCTATGCGCGCGGGGACGGAAACGACACCCCGCTCGGTCTGCCCGAGGCCCTCACCCATCTCACCGGCTGGCTCGACACGGTATGAGCGAGGACATGGTCGGGCTGCGGAGCGCCGTAGCCTCGACCGCCCGCATGCTGGCTTCCTCCGGGCTGGCCGAGGCCTTCGGGCACGTCTCCGCCCGGACGCCCACCGGGTTCCTGATCACGAGCACCAGCCCGCTGTTCGAGGCCACGGCTGATGATGTGATCCGGGTCGAGTCCGGCGTACCTGTCGGGGGGCCGACCCACGCTGCTCCGCTGGAGATGCCGATGCACGCTGCCATCTACGAAGCCCGGTCCGATGTGGGCGCTGTCTGCCGCGGCCATCCGCCCCACGTTGTGACCTGGGGGGTGTCCGCCGAGCCGCTGCCCCTCCTGCACGGGCTGGGCGGCATGGCGGGCCGGACCGTTCGAACGCACCCGGAAATCGAGTTGGTCAAGACGGCTGAGTCGGGCAAGTCGGTAGCCCGGACGCTGGGGGATGATTCTTGTGTCCTCCTGGCCGCCAACGGGTGCCTGGCGGTGGGCGCCGATCTTCTGGAAGCGGCCACCCGTCTGTGGTACCTGGAGGACCGGGCGCGAGTGGCTGTTCAGGCACGCGGCGCCGGCTTGACCCCGATCACGGTTCGCGAATACACCTGGGCCCGGCGCCTGTCCGACTCCGCACCGGAACTCGTTCGAGCCCGGGAGTGGATGCGCCGGTCCTTCGCGCCCGACCAGGGGTAAGGAGCAACCCATCGTGAGCGATCCCACCGGCAAGCGACTCGACCACCGCCCGGAGATGTCTGCCCGCGAGGCCGACGCCTACCGGAACGACTTCGTCCGCCACCTCTGCCAGACCGTTCCGGGCATCAAGGAAAGCGTGATCGTGGACGCGGCCGGCTGCTCGCTCAAGACCGCCGAGGGCCGCGTGCTGCTCGACATGATCTCGGGCATCGCGGTCTCCAACCTCGGTCATTGCCATCCGGCGGTGGTGAAGGCGGTCCAGGATCAGGTAGCCCGGTTCGCCCACGTTGACGTGTACGGCCGGTTCACCCTTCCCCCGCAGGTGGAGATCGCCCGGCGGCTGGCCTCGGTCACGCCCGGCGATCTGGATGTGGCCTTCCTTACGAGTACCGGCACGGAGGCGACGGAGGGCGCGCTGAAGCTGGCCCGCAAGTACACGGGCCGTCCGGGGTTCGTCGCGTTCCAGCGTTCCTTCCATGGGCGGACGTTCGGCTCCCTCTCCGTGACCTGGCGGGAGGAGTGGCGCAAGCCCTTCGAGCCCCTCCTGGAACCGGTGCGCTTCGCTCCCTTCGACGACCTCGAGGCGGCTGACCGGGTTATAGACGACGCCATCGCCGCGGTCATCGTCGAGCCCATCCAGGGCGAGGGCGGCGTTCGCATCCCTTCGGATGCGTTCCTTCCGGGGCTCCGGGAGCTCTGTACCGAACGGGGTGCGCTGCTGATCTGCGACGAGGTCCAGGGCGGTATGGGGCGCTCCGGCAAGTGGTTCTCATGCCAGCACTGGGGGGTGACACCCGACGTGATCACGGTGGCCAAGGCATTCGGGGGCGGCCTACCCCTGGGCGCGTTCATCTCGACCGCCGAGATCTTCTCCACCTTCCTCGACCCGCCCCTGTCCCACCTGACCACCTTCGGCGGCAACCCGGTCTCCTGCGCCTCCGCCGTGGCAGCCTTCGACGTGATCCGGGGCCAGGGCCTGGTGGAGAGAGCCGCGGAGATGGGCGAATACCTCCGGAGCGGTCTCCGTTCGGTCCGCCGGTCCCATTCCGACACGCTGGCGGACATCCGGGGCATGGGCCTCTGGTGTGCCTTCGACGTCCAGCCTGCCCACCTGGCTCAGCCCCTGGTCGAGGAGATGGCCCGCCGCGGGGTAGTGGTCGGATCGATGCTCAACTCGGCGGGAACGGTTCGGGTGGCCCCACCGCTGGTGGTCGAGCAGGAACACATCGACCGGTTCCTCGGGATCCTGGAAAGCTCCCTGAACGCCCTGGAGGGCTGATGCCGCCTTCCGTTCCTCCCGGCGAGCAGTTGATCGTCCGGGGTGCCTGGGTGCTGACCATGGGACCCGGTGGCGCCCTCGAGGATGGGGCCGTCCATATACAGGATGGCGCGATCACCTCGGTGGGTCCCTACCGGGAGCTGAGAAGGCGGCATCCGGAGGCGACGGTGGTGGGCGACGAGCACAGCATCGTGATTCCGGGTCTGATCAACGCCCACACCCACCTCTCCGAGGCGCTTATTCCCGGTATGGGCTCCGAGCTGACCCTCTACGAATGGGGAGAACGCCTGGTCACGCCCGTCTCGAGGAACCTGACCGCGGAGATGGCGCGGGAAGGGACCATCCTGAAGGCCGCCGAGATGATCCGTTCCGGGATCACCTTCGTCAACGACATGTTCGTCCACTCCAATCCCGGCACCCGGGCTTCGCTGGGCGTGGTCGAGGGCCTCGCGGAGGTCGGTCTTCGCGGAGCGGTCAGCTTCGGCGCCGAGGACGCGCTGGGAGACACCTCCTCGGCTCCCCCGATGACGGTGGAGGAGGTCCTCGAGGAGCACCACGATCTGGCGGATGCCGCTCTGGAGTCCGGCCTGTTGGGCTTCCGCTACGGGATCGGAACCCTGCTCGGGCAGTCCGACGAGCTGCTCGAAGCCGGAGCGGCGGCCTGCCACGAGAACGGCTGGGGGGTTCACACCCATCTCTCCGAGGTACGGGAGGAGGTTGTCCACGCCTCCTTGCGGTGGGGGCGGCGCCCGGTGTCCCAAGCCGGTCATCTGGGCTTCCTGGACGTGCCGCTCCTGGCCGCCCACGCCATCTGGGTGACCCAGGAGGACATCGACATCCTGGCGGGGGCGAGGGCGGGGATAGCCCACAACCCGGTGGCCAACATGATCCTTGGTTCGGGCGTGTGCCCGCTGGCGCGGCTACGAGCCGCGGGCCTCGAGGTGGGGATCGGAACCGACGGGGCGGCTTCCAACGATTCCCAGAACATGCTCGAAGCCGTGAAGATGGCCGCCCTCCTCCAGAAGGTTCACGAACTGGATCCCGTAGTGATCTCCGCCGAGACGGTGCTGGAGATGGCCACCATCGGTGGCGCCAGGGTGCTGGGCGTCGACAGCCGGGTGGGCAGCCTGGAAGCCGGGAAGCGGGCCGACCTGGTACTGCTCCGGGGAACGGTCGAGCTGGCCGCCGTCCACGACCCCTACCAGCAGGTCGTCTACTGCGCCGGTCCGGGCTCCGTCAGCGACGTCTGGGTCGATGGCCGCCGGCTTCTCGCGGAACGATCCCTGACCACCGTAGACGAGCCCGCCCAGATCGCTCGCGGGCGGGCCCTGGCCCGCGCGGTTGCTCGTAAGGCGGGGCTGAGTGGGGTTCACTCGTTCCTACGAGGGTCCTGAGAAGTGACCCGGGTGGCGGTGATCGGTGGGGGCCACAACGGCCTGGTCTGCGCGTGTTTTCTTGCCAACGCGGGTCTCGACGTCACCGTTTTCGAGGCCAACGCGACGGTGGGCGGGTGCATATGGACCGAGCAGCTTCCGTCCGGCTACCGCCTGGAGCGGGGTGCCATCGACCACGGCATGATCCTCGGTATCGCCGATGAACTCGGCCTGGGACGGTTCGGCCTGGAGTACGCCTTCCGGGATGTGTCGGTCGGCGCCGGCTTCGGCGACGGTACCCGGCTGTTTTTCCACAGGGATCTGGCACCGACCCTGGCAGGCTTCGGCGGCCTCGACCCCGCAGACATCGAGGGCTACCGGCGGCTGGCGGAGCTGGGAACCGGTCTGCTGGGAATGATGGATGCCTTCGTCACCCCGCCGTCGCTCTCCCAGATCGCCGAGCTGGGGTCCGTTGCCGGATTCGACCCGCTCCGGACGGTTCTGGCCTCGGCGGAGAAGTTGGTCGCCGCCCATGTCGCCGATCCGCACCTGGCCGCTGCGCTAACGATGTACGGGGCGTTCAGCCAGGTCCCTCCATGGCTGCCCGGTAGCGGCCTGTTCGGCCTGCTGCTGGCCGGTTCGCACGGCCACGGGGCAGGGCGCCCGATCGGCGGCTCCGTCCAGCTCGTCAACGCCCTGGTCCGCGCCCTTGAGTCCGCCGGTGGGAAGGTCCGGACATCCGCGGTGGTCGCTTCGATCGATCGGTCGGGCGCCGAGTCGAGGATCACCACCGCCCAGGGCGACACCGCCATCTTCGACCGGGTCGTCTCGGCGCTCGACGTGGCGCGCACAGCCCGGCTCTTGGCCGAACCCGTGCCCGAGCTCGACGAGGCGGCCCGGATGGTGACCAGCGGATCGCTCAATGTGGCGGAGTTCAAAGTGGACCTGGCGCTGTCCGGCGGGGCCGAGCCCGGCCAATTCGGCCACCCCGAGGCGATCTGGCTGCTGCAGCAGACCCCCGCCTCGATGGCGCGGTCCTTTGGCGAGATAGCCGCCGGCACGTTTCCGTCGGAACCGGCCATGCTCTGGGCCTCTCCCTCGGCCATGGACCCGTCGGCCGCGCCCGCGGGAGGTGGCGTCGCCTGGCTGTCGACCTTCGTGCCGGCCCGCCTCCGGCATGGGGAATGGACCGGCGCGGAGGTGTCGAGGCAGGCGGAGCGGGTGATCGACGGTTACCAGGCCATCACAGGCGTATCAGTCAGGGACCGGATCGTCGACCAGCGGATCACCGGCCCTCTGGACTGGGAGAAACGCACCGGCGCCAGGTTCGGCAATCCCAACCACATCGACATGACCATCGACCAGATGTTCTCGCTCCGGCCCGGCGCCGGCCGCGGCTACCGGACCGCCATCCCCTGGCTCTACCTGACAGGGGCCGGCACCTTCCCCGGCGGAGGCTTGTCCGGTGTGCCGGGCAAGAACGCCGCGCTGACCGTACTCGACGACCTGGGCCGTAGCCGGTCACGGCAGGCTGGGCCGTCCACCATCTCGGCGCTGGTCCGAGGTTGGCGCTTGTACCGGTCGCTGAGGAAGCGATGATCGTCAACGACTGGCAGCTCATCGAGCTGCTGACCGGATACCAGCCTGCCGCGGCGATCACGACCGCCCACCGGCTGGGCGTGTTCTCCGCCCTCGGGAGCGCTCCTCGGTCGGCCGGTGAGCTCGCGGCGGAGTTGGCGGCGGATCCTTCCAACCTGGCGGCCCTGCTGGAGGCGCTGGTCGGGATCGGCCTGCTCAAGGGGGACGGCACCCGGTATACGGCCACTCCCTACTCAGTCGAGCGTCTGGGTCCGGGCGGAGAGATGGGCCTGGTCGTGGCCAAGGAGGCGGTGTTCGCCGGAGCCTGGTCTCGTCTCGACGAGGTAGTGACGGGAGGGCGCCCGGTGGTGGAGCCTTGGCGATCCCAGTTGGACGGGAATCCCGAGCAGGCCCGAGCCTTCCTGGACGCGCTCGATGTTCTCGCCAGGATCGGTGGACCTCCGCTGCACCAGCTTGCCGAACTCGCCCCTGGGAAGCGGGTCCTCGACGTGGGTGGTGGGCTCGGAACCTACGCCCGCCGCCTGTCCGAAGCGGGCTCTCATGTCACGCTGGTCGACTACCCCCTCGTCGCCCGCTGGGCGGGCGAGGAGTTGGAGGGCACGGGAGTGGAGGTGGTCGGGGTGGACCTCTTCGAGCACCCTTCCTGCGGGGTCCCACCCGGATCGATGGACGCCGCCCTGGTGTCCCATCTGATCCATGACCTCACCGAGGAGCGGGCGGTGCAACTGCTGCGGAGGGTGCGGTCGGCGATCGCGACGGGAGGCCACGTAGTGGTCAACGACTTCGCCGGCGACAGCGGTCCGGGAGCGTTCGGCCCCCTCTTCGATGTCATGATGAGGGTCGAAACCGGCGGAGCGGCCCATTCGAGAGCAACCCTGGAATCCATGCTGGCCCGGGCCGGGTTCGAGGGAATCAGGCGGTTACCGTACGACGATCCCCTCACGGTCTACACAGGCGTCAGGCCATGAGATCCCTCCACCAGCGAGGCCTGCGCGCCTTACTGGCGACCTGGGGGTCCATTTCGTGCAAAAGGCCCGCCGGTCCGCCAGGGGACAACAAGACCTGATCGCCTCAGGGGTTGGCTGGTTTGTGGGGGTGCGGGAGGTCGGGTGAGGGTTCGATTTGGCGTCAGGATCTTTTGGAGTCAGTCCCTTCCCGGTAGGCGGGGCTGTTGATCACGAGGTAGGTGAAGTTCCCGGCGCATTCGTACGGGACTCCTCTAGGGATGAGGATGAAATCACCGGGACCGAATCCGCGAGGCGGTTCGTCGCCGACTTGGGCAACTCCGTCGCCCTCCACGATGAACATGGCACGATCGGTCTCTTCGTTGGAGGACCGGCGGAGGCGCCCCCAGATCCTGACATGTGTGATGCTCAGCGAAGGCGTCTCGTCCGGCATCGCGAAGGCAGGGTCGCGTGCTCGGGATCCGATCACCTTCTTCATCACAATGGTGTCCCGGTCCGGCCCGATCTGGGTGATCGCTGGGACCTCGGCGAGACTTATCACCGGCATGGGTGCTTCCCTCAAACTCGAGTCCGTTCTCGGAGAATCGTACATCCAGACCCTCTTCCACGTAGCAAGGGCGCCTTGGAATCAAGGGATCAGAGCCCCCTCGGAGGGTCGGGGCCGTTAACCGGCAGATTCACGAGTTGTGGTCTCGCGAAAGACTCCTAAGTCGTCCTCACCGGCGCGCCGTCGTATGCAGGGTCTCTGAGGTCGGATCCCTCCCGGTAGGCGGGACTGTTGATCACCAGGTAGGTGAGGTTCCCCTTGAACTCGTAGGGAACCCCTCTGGGTATGAGGATGAAATCGCCCGGCCCGAATCGCTGTGGTGGGTCGTCGCCGACCCGGGCGATGCCTTCCCCGTCCACGATGAACATGGCGCGGTCTGTCTCATCGCAGGTGATCTGTTGCAGCCTGCCCCAGATCTTGATGTGGGTAATGCTGAGCGAAGGCGTCTCGTCGGGCATGGCGAACGCGGGATCGCGCTCCTTCGATCCGATCGCCTTCTTCATGACAAGTGTGTCCCGGTCGGGTCCTATCTCGGCGATCTCCGGCACGTCTTCGAGTCTTATGACGGGCATTGGTCCTCCCCTGCGGTCAGGAAACTTATGAGAGAACCGTACAACCCGGATCGGCTGACCAGGGTTGGTCGTCCAGAGAGTCAATAGCCAGAAACCGACCCGTGCCGGCAGGTAGTGGCTTGTTACCCCGAAGGTCATGCATCCGCTCCATTTGGATCTCGACGAGCCAAGACCCGGTCGGGCTCCATCACTCGGCGAGTGGTAGCCTGGAAGGGCCGACCAGATGAGGACAGCCATGTATGTCGAGGGTGGATCGACTCTGGACGAGATACTGGATCGGGGCTCCCTCCGGATGCCGATCGAGTTCCTTGGTCACCCCGACACGGGCGATCCGCCCGAGATGTATCGCAACCCCGAGACCGGTGAGTCCGAAGGTGTAGCCCCCCGGGTGGGAGCGATGATCGCGGAGGATCTTGGTGTGGACCTGGAGATCATCGAGACTCCGTGGCCGGACCAGATTCCCGCCCTGCTGGACGGGGTGGTGGACCTGCTGCCCAAACACACCCTTCTCCCTCAAAGGGCGCTGCAGCTGGAGTTCGTGGCAGGCCGTCTGATGCAAATACGGATTACGTGCCAGGTACCGGCCGAGCGGGCCGCCAACGGGATCGGGTCGCTTTATCAGGATGAGGATGAGCTGAGAATCGGCGTATGGCACGGTTCCAGTAACAGGGACGTGGCGGAGCGCTTCTTCCCCGCTGCGACCATCGTCGAAGCGTCGGAGCCGACCCGGTTGCTGCTGGACAGAAGGGTGGATGTCATAGTCGGTGACGCGGTTACCCGGCGCTACCTGGAGCTCAACCCGGAGGTGGCGTTGTTGCGGGAGCCGGACGGCAAGCTGGTGATCCTGTCGACCGAGTACAACAAGGTGTCCATCCGCCCAGGAGATCCGAGGTTCCTGAACTGGTTGAACAGCTGGTACGACTACCGGGACGCGCAGGGCGACATCCAGGAACTGTGCGAAACCTGGTGGGAGAGCTTCATGGCGGACCGCGAGTAGCCAGCGGTTCCTCCCAATGCAGAGGCAGCTGACCAATACCGGGCGGCTTAGGACTCCGGGAGCGGGCCCTGTTTCCTACCTCATCAGGGTCGCGGTGGGTGTCTCCAAGTACGCTCCTAAACCGGCCAAGCGAAGCGTGTCCTCAGCGAGCTACTACGCGGAGTCAGGGAGGCGAATGGGAGTCATCACGGTCAAGGGTGCTAGTTGAGAAGGCGGCCGACACAACGGCTCAGTCAGGCGACCACGATCCCTCTGGGTAGGTCGTGGAGGATCCTCGGACCCGGTCGCGTCAGTCCCTAGTCCGGTCCCGCCGCCTTCGCATAGCGACCCGCGAGCCCCGCTCGCGAGCATGATCAGCCGCACTAGTGGTGCCGCTCATGCGGCCGAGTTGTCCACCAGCGTGGCGCGGTGGATGCCGCGAGGTCTTGGGCGCACTGAACGGCTTGCGTAGCACCCGTTCCAGGAACGCCTCGCGGAACGACCGCTGGGGTCCTTGCGGGTCCTCGTAGCGCAGCACCCTCTCCAACCAGGCCGATAGCGCGCTGACGACCAGCACGACGACGACGTAGATCAGGCCCATCACCGTGTAGAACTCGAAGGGGCGGAAGGTCTCGCTCGACCCGATGCGCGCCACACGGATCAGTTCCAGGGCTCCGATGGCCGACACCAGCGAGGTGTCCATGAACAGCATGGCGAACATATTCGTGGTTGGCGGAATCGCGATACGCACCGCTTGCGGCAGCACGACGTCTCGGAACGACTGCCAAGCCGTCAGGCCGAGCGCCGCCGCAGCTTCGCGCTGCTCCCTTTGGATCGACTGCAGCGCACCGCGGTCTATCTCGGCGAGGTACGCGCCGTACAGGGTCGCGAGGCAGAAGACACCGGCTTGGAAGGGGGTGAGGAGGATGCCCGTCGCGCTGCCGAGGCTGTAGTAAACCCAAAAGATGTACACGTAGAGGGGTGTCCCGCGGGCGAGCTGCACGTAGCCGGTGGCCAGGCTCCGCGCCACCCGTACGGACGACATCTGCCCCACGGCGATGACCAGCCCGAGAACGATGGCACATGCCATGGCCACTATGGCAAGGACAAAGGTCATCGTCAGCCCTTCGAGCAACAAATCCGCCCGCCGCCAGACAGGTTCAAAATCCGGTGTATATCCCACGCATCGGCTCCTATTCAGTAACGGATGCGCTTTTCGAGGGTCCGGAAGATGCGCCCCAACCCGACTCCGACCGCGACGTACAGCACCGCGGCCGTGGTGAAGAACTCGAAGGGCAACTGGTAGAACTGCACGAGTTGCTGGCTGGTGCGCATCAGTTCAGCGACGCCGAGGACTGAGACCAGGGCCGACCCCTTCACAAGGCCTATGTACTCGTTGCCTATCGCGGGCAGCACGATCCTGACGGCCTGCGGGAATTGCACGTCCGTGAAAACCCGCACCGGACTGAGGCCGAGAGCAACTGCCGCCTGGCGCTGTGTGTGCGGGATTGCCTCCATGCCGGAGCGATAGATCTCCGCCAGGTAGGCCGACGACTGAATGGTCATCACCACGATGCCAGCTGTGATCGGCGACAGCTGGATGTTGAATGCCACGGTGACGCCGAAGTACAGCCAGATCAGGAAGGCGATAAGCGGCAGTCCACGAAAAATACTGATATAAGTGACGGCCAGCAGCCGGAACGGCTGGAACCGCGAGCCGCGGAACAGCGATACAACGAGGCCCACTGCGAGGCCGGACAACATAGACACCGTGGAGATATAGATGGTCAGCGCCAGCGCCGTCATGATTCGCGGACCGCTGGCCACGACCGTCTCTAGTTGGAACTCCAGCATTTACACGCGCCTTGGGGGACTCCCTAGGAGGGTGCTGAAATAGACGGGGATGGGTTGGCCCGCGATGCCTTGAGCTCGGGTCTCATTTCCGGAAAACGGGCCAACTGGACATTTTTCAGTACCCTCCTAGTTAAGGAGGTGGGCCAGAAACTCCTGTGTGCGAGGCTCCTTGGGGTTGTTGAAAAGAGTGTCCGGTCCGCCCTCCTCCACGATGTCCCCCTCGTCGACGAAGAGGATGCGGTCGCTGGAGTGCCGGGCGAAGCTCATGTGGTGCGTCACGACGACCATCGTCATGCCGCCTTCCGCCAGCCGCTGCATCTCTTGCACGACCTCACCGACGAGTTCAGGATCGAGAGCCGCCGTGATCTCGTCGAACAGCATCAGACGCGGCTCCATTACCAGCGCCCTTGCAATCGCCACTCGCTGCTGCTGGCCGCCCGACAGCGTATGGGGGTGGTTGTCGACCTTGTCCTTGAGCCCCACGTGCTCGAGTTGCTCGAGGCTGCGCTCACGCGCTTCGTCCTTCGACATCCCAAGCACCCGCATCGGCGCGAGCATCACGTTCTCGACTGCGGTCTTGTGCGGGAAGAGGTTGAACTGCTGGAACACGATCCCGATATGCGTGCGCAGTTGCCGCAGTTGGGGGTTGCCCCGCAGGCGCAGGCCACGACGCCGCGCGATGGGGACGTAGTCCGTTCCCTCGAAGATGACCTGCCCCTCGTCAGGTTGCTCGAGCAAGTTGATGCACCGCAGGAGCGTACTCTTACCCTTCCCGCTCGGACCGATCACAGCCACGGCCTCACCGCGCCGGACCGTGAGGTTGAGTCCCCGGAGGACATGCAGGCTCCCGAAAGACTTATGGAGGTTATTCACCTCCAGAACGACATCGCTCATGGTCCTTCGATCGCCTGGCGCCCCCTACTGGCTACTAGCCAGCGCCCGCGGCGGGCAACCCGGCGAGGTCTGCGGGGATGCCGCGCTCCTGGTTCCAGGCCAGCTTGAGGTTGCGAAGAGTGCCGTTGGCGGTGTAATAGGCGACCCAGTTGTTCAGCCAGGTGAGGAACTCGATGTCGCCGTAGCGGACCACGAACGACCCCTGGTGGGTGCTTATCGCTCGCATCTGCCAAATAGTCGCCCGGGGATTGTTCTGCATATAGTCCCACGCGTCGCCCGTATCGGCGATCATGGCGTCGGCGCGGCCGGTCGCAACCTCCTCGAACGCCTGCGCTGACTCGAGCCCGCGATGCTGTGCCCGGGGGAAGCTGTTCTCCACGATGATCTGGTGGGCGCCGCCCAGAAGGAACGTGATGGTCCTATCGGGCTGGTTGAGGGCCACTATGACTTCGTCGAGGTTCTCTACTTCAAGCAGTTCGCTCTCGGCGTTGAGGACCAGGGCCTGGGGGTAGTACTCCATGGGATCTGTGAAGGTGACCGCAAACGCGCGCTCGGGCGTTCGAGTCATACCCTGGGTGATCATGTCGACCTGCCCGGTCTGGATTGCCGGTATGAGGGCGGTCCATTCCATGTCAACCCACTCAACGTCAACCCCGAGGTCTGCGGCGAGGATGTTGGTGACGTCTACGCCGTAGCCCAGTCGCTCCCCGGTATCGGGGTCGAGGAAGCACGTTCCCTTGTAGAGGCACTCGGCACCGACGCGCAGGGTGCCGCGATCCCTGATCCGATCGAGTGTGCTTTGCTCGGTGGCGCTACCTTCGTCGGTCGAAGCAGTATCTCCCTCCGCGCAGGCGGCGAGGATGACGGCCATAGCCACGACCAGCGGGATCAGCCGAACAGTTCGAAACCAGTTCGCAAACACCATCTCGGACCTCCTCATCCTGGTACGGAACAAGCCATTCGAGCGTACCACTTTGCACCCCCTCCGGGTCTGCCAGAGAGTGTTTTATTTGACTTGGTTTCGCCTCTCACCACGCCCTTTAGGTCTTCGAGGCGCATGAGCCGCTCCACGGTGCAGCGCGCTACCTCGATCCCATCACGCTGGAGCTGGCGCCATACCTTGCGGGCTCCCTAAACCCCGAGGTTCGACTCCCAAACCCTCCGGATCTGGACACGCAGTTCGTTGTCCCTCTGTCTCCCGAACCTCCCGCCGCAGCGCCCGCAACTCGGTGCGCTCGTCAGAACTCAACCCAGCCCGCAAGCTCTGACCTTGTTCCGCCTGACGCACCCGCTTGCGCAACGTCTCGGACGAACAACCGAACTTCGCAGTGATCGAACAGATCGCTGCCCACACAGAACCATGCTCCCCCCGGGTGCTCCAACACCAACCGGACAGCCCGCTCCCGAAGCTCAGGTGAATATGTGATCGGTCTCCCCATTACTCCTTTATCTCCCAACTAATCGAGTCTCCGGGGTAACCGGGGCGGTTCAGGCTTCGATTTGACTTGCGGTTGTGTCAGCGGCAGGGCTCCGCCGAACCCGCCGCGCGTTGGGTAAGTACGGCGTTGCTTTGTTGGCAATGTCCGTGGTGATCTGGCCAACTCATCGCCGAAGAAAGTGCCTAAGTCAAACCATAGGAGTTAGGCCATACCATTGGAGCTCGAAGGATGCTAGTCATCGAAGGTCAGGGTGATCCGCTCGTCAGGGCAATGTGAGTTGGCACAACTGAGGGGATCGTGGGTTGAGAAAGCCGTTCATGATGGTTCTCTCGAGGAGGCTATGCTCACGGCGACATGAGCGGCGGCGGTCGGGCCCCTCACGCAGAAGGGGACCAAGAGCAACCACATGATGTCGTCCGAGGATTGTTGGTTGCGTCGGCCGAGGAGATGGCCTCAGTCGTTTCGTTGGCGGACGCCGTCGAAATCCAGCGTCGGGCGTTCGTCGAATACTCCAGCGACCTCATCAGCAACCCTGCTCACACGGTCTTGGCGATTCCACAGGGTACAGCTGTGATTACGCCGGCGTGGCTACGCCGGACTGGAGATCTGGGACTCAAAGCCCTAACGGCCTATCCCGAGAACCCCAGGGGGGATCGACCGGCGAACCAGGCTGTCGTGGTGATGTTCGATGAGAGGACTGGCGCACCCGCGGCCGTTCTTGATGGCACCTGGATCACTGCAGTGCGAACGGGTGTTGCCGCTGCGCTTGGAGTGAGCGCCCTAGCACGAACCGATACAAGCTCTTTGGCGATGCTGGGGAGTGGTCCAGTGGCCTATTGGGCTGTGTTAGCGACGTGCCGGGTAAGGCCTATCGAGGCTATCCGCATCTGGAGTCGTGACATCACGAACGCAGAGAAACTGGCTGCCAGGCTCTCGCACGTCATCACGCAACAACGAATTGAGCCAGTCTCGACGATAGACAAGGCGGTTCGCGGCGCTGAAGCTGTCGTAACAGCTACGCCCGCGACTACAACCCTCATTGATGCCGAACATATCCATCCTGGTTCACACGTTTCGTCTCTTGGAGATTACGAACTTGGTTTGGGTTTGCTCGTTCGTGCTCGCGTTATTGTCGACTCCCTCGAAACGTGTTGGACTGAGGCACCAGAACTCGCCTCTGCTCAGAATGACTGCCATGCCGGTGAGGTTCACGTCGCTGGAGAATTGGGAGATGTGCTATCCGGACGGCGTGTTGGCCGGCGCACCCCAGAGGACATTACGGTCTTCAAGTCGACGGGGTTGGGATTCCAGGATGTCGCACTCGGGGGCGAGATCGTCCGACGAGTTCGTCAGGCCCGATCACCATAGTGCTGTTCCACACGTCACCATATCTCATTCTCGAGCTTCGGCTGGGTCGCTTGGTGTAGCAGGGTCCGCCCGAGGACCTGATTCCGCAGGCCGCGGAAACAAGAGCCTGAAGAGGTTCCTCGGCTCCATGCCTACCCCGTGACAGCGCAAAACCACTAGGATGCCTGCCCGAGTAGCGGTAACGGCTACTCCATCCCTGGACCAAGGTTGGCGGTATCGCATGATTCCCATAGCCCAGCAAGCCGGTAGTTCATCGGCCGCGTGCGCTGACAGTACGAGCTTCGTTTGCGACACCGTTTACCAGTGGACCGGCAACGAGGCGGTGGCCGGGATAGCGGCGTGGCTCTTTGGACGCGGGTTGGTCCTCGCCCTGATCCTGGTGGGTGGGTGGTTGGTCTCCAGGGCCGTCAAGCGGGCGATCGAGCACTTCACGGAACGGATAGGCAGACCGGATCTGCGGGATGTGGGTCGTGATCCGGCTGCCAACGAGGAAGCGGAGACGGTCCGGGCAAAGGCCCGGGCCGAGACGCTGGCGGTGGTTCTCCGCAGCGTGGCCCAGACCACCATATGGGCGCTGACGGCGCTGCTGGCTCTCGGCCAACTCAATATCAACCTCGGGCCCCTGCTCGCCGGCGCCGGTGTGGTCGGTATAGCGATAGGTTTCGGTGCTCAGTCGGTGGTCAGAGACTTCTTGGCTGGGATCTTCCTGATGGTCGAGGATATCTACAGCGTGGGAGATGACATAGACTTCGGGCGGGGCCGGGGAACCGTGGAGAAGATAAGTTTGCGGTCCACCTCGATCCGTACCCGTCAGGGCACCGTCTGGAATGTTCCCAACGGCAAGCTCGACTTCGTGGCCAACTACTCGCAGCTATGGGCCCGGGCGCAGATCGATGTGGAGGTCCCGTACGACTGCGACCTCCGCGAGGCCATGGAGGTAATCCGCCGAGCCGGTCAGGAGATGTGGGAAGACCCGGAGTGGGGCGAGGACGAGCTCTCGGAGCCCCCCGAGGTCAAGGGCGTCCAGAACCTCGCCGAGTCCGGCATCTTCATCCGGGTCAGGGCCAAGACCCGGCCTTCCGTGCAGTGGAGGACCGAACGGGAGTTGCGCCTACGCATCAAGGAAGGCCTCGATGCCGCCGGCATAGAGATGCCCTTCCCCCACCGGACCGTCATAATCCGCGGCGGGGATCCCGAGGGACGGGCCTGAGACCCCACCATCCTCGAGGGTGACCGGGAGAGAACGTCCCCCTTGCCCGAGCGGCGCCTGCCGCTGGTACCCGCACCTGCTGATGGAGTTCGCCCGGTTCGGGCTGGGGGCCTGTTTCAGGAACGGGCCAGTAGCGAGTGTTGACCGAGCCGCGCGCGGCGGGCCAGCCGGCGGGCCGGCGAGCGGGACTGTTCGGCTACCTCGGTCGGGTCGACGTGGACCACCTCGCCTCCGGCTACGGACCTCGATCCGGCAACCCACACCTCGGCCACCTCGCGGGGGCCTGCGCAATAGACGACCGCCTGGAACGGATCGTGGATGTTGGCCAGGGTGGGGGATCGGCCGTCGAACACCACCAGGTCGGCCTGCTTGCCGGGTTCGAGGGAGCCGAGTTCGCCATCGAGGCGCAGGGCTCGGGCGCCCTCTATGGTCGCCATCACCAGCGCGTCCCGGGCGGAGAGAGCGGTCGCCTGGAGCCGGTCGACCCGCTGGAGGAGGACGGCTAGCTTGATCGCCTCGAGCATGTCCTGGCGGTCGTTGCTGGCAGGACCGTCCACCCCGATACCGACCGGCACACCGCGCCGACGCAGGGCGGAGACCGGGCACACTCCGGACGCGAGGATCATGTTCGAGACCGGGTTGTGAGCCACCCCAACCTCGTGCTCGGCCAGCAGGTCCCGATCGCTCTCGTCCAACCACACGCAGTGGGCGGCGATGGTCGGACCGTCGAACAGGCCCAGACGGGCGCACTGCTCGATGGGTGACCGGCCCGTGGCGGCCCTCACCGCGGTCACCTCCTCGCGGACCTCGTGGAGATGTATGTGGCTTCCGTGGTCGGCGGCCAGCATCACGGACTGCTCGAAGAGCCCCTCCGACTGCGCGCCCAGGAGCGCGATCCCGACCCGGAAGCGGGACAGGCGGCTACTCTCGCACGCTTCCCGGAGGGCGGCATGCTCCTCGAGGATGGCCGACACAGCGGCGCCTCTCCGATCCGCGGCGCCGAACGTGACCACGCCGCGCAGTCCCAGTTCATCCAAGGCCCGGACGACCCCGGGGGTGACGGGTTGGTCGGCCGGGTCGCACACGAACATGTCGCTGGCCAGCGTTATCCCGGTCCGTAGCATCTGTATCCCGGCCATGAGCGTGCCTACGTAGGCCGTCTCGTCGTCGTGATGGGGCGCGGTGGGGTTGACCACCGCCTCTATCCATTCCCAGAGCGTGTAGTCCTCGGCGATGCCTGTGAAGAGGGCCTCCGAGAAGTGTCCGTGGGTGTTGATGAAGCCGGGCGTGATGATGGAGTGGCGGTCTCCGTGGACCTTGTCGTCAGGATGGCGGCGCCGGAGTTCGTTCCAAGGCCCTACCTCGTCGATCAGGTCGTCGGAGATGCGCACCGCCCCGTCCTCGATCATCTCCGGGGTCGACGAAGTGAGGATATAGCCCCCGCGGACCAGGATCCCCCGTTGGCTCATCCGGACTCGCGAGGTGTATGAAAGTCGTAGAGGTCGGGTCCGGGCTTTACCAGGTCCTCGTACAGTTCCGGTCTGCGGGCCCGGAGCAGGCCGGGTATGGAGGAGAATGCCTTCGGCTCGACCATCGAGTCATCCTGCGCCCTCAGCCACTCCACCCGGTCGAGGTCCAGATTGGCCAGCAGCAACTCCTCGGTACCGGAGTTGACCAGCACGTACTCGGGACCGGCGATCATGGCGGCGCCGACCTCGTCGCGCCAGATGTTGTTGGTCATGGCCACGTAGCAGAGGTTCTCTATGGCCCTTGCGCGGACGATGGTCTGCCAGTTGTCAGTGAGCGAGGTGAAGCCGCCTCCCGCCGGGGACAGGATCACTTGGGCGCCTCGTAGCGCGAGCACCCGCGTGGGCTCGGGTATCCAAAGCTCCGAGCACACCACGATCCCCATGCGGACCCCGTCCATCTCGAACAGGGCCAGATCGGGGCCGGGCGCCACCCAGACCCTCGCTTCGTCGGGCGGGAGGGTGGCCGGATGCGCCCGCTCGTAGCGGAGCAACTGCCGCCCCCCGCGGTCCACTGCGTAGACCACGAGGCGGAAGTTCCCGTCGGCGCACCGCTCCATGCGGCTCCAGCACACGGAGATGTGGTGGTCCGCCGCCGCGGCCGCCATGGCCTCCGCCGCCTCGTACGTGTCCCGGGGCTTACCGAGCACCGGGCCCGGGTATCCCTCGGGGAAAAGGATCACGTCGGCCCCGAGATCGGCTGCCCGGGCGGCCAGCTCCACCGCCCGGGCAACGTTCACTTCTGCGTCGGGATTCACCACCGTGCGCGGCTGCGCAACGGCGAGCCGGAGAGATCCCGCCGCCATGTCCTTACAGCCCGATGGAGAAGTCGATGAACTCGTTGGTGACGAGGTCTTCCGGAGCGAGCCCGCTGACGTCCGCCTCGGTCACCTGGTCGATGATCGCCAGGAGCCCGACGACTCTGTCCATGTCGAAGTCGCCGAGGGTGTCGTTGTCACCATTGCCCATGATGCCGAGTTCCAGCATCGTGGACACCGCGAAGTCAGCCACGCCTTGGGTGTAGATCCATCCGGTGTCGTAGACGTCCACCAACTCCAGGATCAACTGGTTGGTCGGATCCGGGTTGTTCAGGAAGTCCACGTGGGCCTGCTGGATGATGGGCACCACTTCCCGGAGGCAGTCAGCCCGGTCGGTGGCATCGGCAGCCCGGACACCGAGCGCCTGGAAGTACTCCTCGAAGCCGGTGTCGTGGATCAGTTGGGTCCGGACCGGCTTGCCCCACTCGGGCACCTCCACCTCGTAGATGTAGGGCTCGGCGGTGGCGAACCCGGCCTCGGCGACCTCGCCGCCGGCGCCGATGAACGCGGCCGGCTTGGGCGCGTCGGTCAGGTCCATCTGGGACTCGTCCATGATCCCCTCGGCGATCCACCAGTCCTGGAACACGTCTGGGCGTCCGAGCAGGATGATCGCCCCTTCGTCCTTGAGATCGGCGATCTTGTCGACGTTCGGGTAGGTCTCCGGGTCCCAGTAGACCGCGAAAGCGCTCTTCTCGAACGTCGCCATCACGCTCACGACCGGGACGTCCGCATAGGTCGACATGGCTTCGGTCGCCCGGACGAAGCCCATGAAGATGTCCTGGTCCTGGTACAGCAGCGACTGCACCGGCTGGAAGCCGACCGCGAAGCCGCCGATACGCACCTCGATGTCGATGCCGGTGTCCTCGCCGCCCGCGACCAGCGGACCGCGGACGCTCTTGGCGTCGTTGTTGATCTCGTAACCGGGACCGACCAACTGGTAGATGCCGCCGTGCTCCGACTCGGGTTCCCAGTCGAGCTGGATCACGAGCGGGTCGGGGCAGACATCCGCCAGCGTCATCGCCGCAGCCTCTGTCGTAGCAGGCGCTGCGGTGGTGGCCGGCGCTGCGGTGGTAGCCGGGGCCGCCGTGGTGGCGGGGGCTTCCTCTTCGCCGCCGCACGCCGCTGCCACCAGCGACAGAGCGGCGATCAGGGCCAGCGTGGTAGCTGCCCTTCCTCCTATCCGATGTCTTCTCATGTCGGCCTCCTTTCCGATCTTCCGTTGCTGCCTGTTCTATGGCTCCTGACCGCGCCCGATTCCGGTCGGATCCGCACGTCTAAGTGTCCTTGTTCCGCTCGTCAGCCCACGACGGATCCCAATGGCCGACGGCCCGGCGGCCGATCACGCCGAATATCCAGAAAGCCACCACGCCGAGCAGGCAGGCGGCGATGACCGCGGCCAGCAGTTCCTCGCTTCTGAGACGGCGGCTGTATCGGTCGAGCAGGATGCCCAAGCCGGGCTGGCCCCGACCGAAGAAGAAGTCGCCCACGATCGCTCCGATCACCGACAAGCCGGCCGAGGTGCGGAGCCCGGTGAAGATGAGCGGGCGGGCGGCAGGGACCTGGAGCTTCAGAGCCCGGGTCCACCGGCCGGCGTTGTGGAGCGTGAGCAGGTCATGCAGTCTGGGGTCGGCACCCTGCAAGCCGGTCAGGGAGTTGATGACGATCGGGAATAGAGCGATGATCACGCAAACCGTTACCCGAGACATCAACCCGAAGCCGAACCAGAAGCCGAGGAGCGGGACCAAGGCCAGGATCGGCACCGTCTGGCACACGACGGCCCAGGGGTAGAGCGAGCGCTCGATCCACTTGGCCTGGCTCATCACCAAGGCCATCGAGAACCCCAACGCGAAGCCGATTAGCAGCCCGAGGCCGGCGACCATGGCGGTCCGGTACAGGCCGCCCATGATCTCCCCTAGCACCTCTCCGTCGAGAATCCCCTCCTCGATCACGCCGTGGGGCGGCGGGAGGAGAAAGCGCCGGTCGGGCTCGAGCACGAAGAAGGTGATTCCGTACCAGAGGAGGATTATGGCCAGGGCGACCAGAGCGGGTGGTATGGCAACGCCGAGCAGTTCCCGGATGCGGGCGGGGCGGGCGCGGGAGGCGTTAGTGGATGCGCCGGTCCGGTTGCTCATGATGCCTCTGCCAGTGCGGCGGCGACCTGGCCGGCCAGCACCGCAAACTCCGGCTCGTAGCGGATTTCGGGCTGGCGAGGGAACTCGTAAGGGATTTCGAACTCGGCCACGAGCCTTCCCGGCCGTTTGCTCATCACGAGCAGGCGAGATGCCAGGAATACGGCCTCGTCAACCGAATGCGTGACGAACAGGGCCGCGAAGCGTCGCTCGGAGAACAGGGCGCACAGCTCTGCGTTGAGCCGTGCCCGGCTGATCTGGTCCAGCGCACCGAACGGCTCGTCGAACAGGAACAGGTCGGGATCGAGCAGCAACGACCTGGCGATACTGGTGCGCATCTTCATCCCGCCCGACAGGGCCAGGGGATAGTGGTCGCGGAACTCCTCGAGCCCGACCAGCGAGAGCACCTCGTCGGCGCGCCGCCTGGCCTCCTGGCGTCCCAACCCGTCCAGTTCGCCTAGGAAGGTCACGTTCTGTTCCACCGTACGCCACGGCATCAGCGTGGGCTCCTGGAAGATGTAGCCGACGTTGTCCGAAGACCGGCTCACTGTGCCTTTCGTGGGCTCGATTAGTCCCGAGCCGAGCCTTAGAACGGTTGACTTCCCGCACCCGGACGGTCCCACTAGGGATACGAACTCGCCCTTGCGGATGGTGAGGCCGATGGGATCCAGGGCATCGATGGACCCGAAGGACTTGGTTACTTCGGCGAAGGCGATTACCGGATCCAAGGCCAACGATTCCTTCCTTACCTCTCGCGCCGCGCATATGAGGAACACGCAAGCGATTAGCAGTTGACCAACCCTAGCAATTTGGCCAATGGAGGCCGGGAAGACGTCCCGGTCGACCCGGCCGTCGGAATGTGATCCCGGCTTGGCGGACAGTGGCCAAGCGACTCCGCCAACTCCTATGATTCTCTGGCCAGCCAGCTTGCTTCGGAGGGTCCGTGCTCGTCTACGTCCACCCAGACCACCGCCTCCATGATCCCTCGGAGCCCCACCGATTCGGGGGAGTCCTCTTGCCTCCGGCAGAGACCGCGGCGCGAGCCGACCGCATTCTCTCCGCCCTGGCACAGCTCGAAGAAGTCGACGTGGTTTGCCCCCCTCCTGTTGACGAGCAGGACTTGCTCCTCGTACACGAGCCCGAGTACCTGGAGTTCCTGCACATGGCGCACGACCGCTGGCGGGCCGCCACCGGCGCCCCGGCCGACGGCGAAGCGGTGGCCTACATCCGTCCCATTCCCGGATTGCCGGGCCGGCCCCCTTCCCATGTCGACGCGCAACTCGGCATCTATTCCAACGATGTCGACCCGATCCTGGAGGGAACCTGGCCGGCAGCGCTCTCGGCGGCGGCGAGCGCCGTCGCCGCGGCCGGGGCCGTCCATGACGGGGGGAAGGCCGCCTATGCCATCTGCCGACCGCCCGGCCACCACGCCGCTCCGGCGACCTTCGGCGGCTACTGCTACCTGAACAACACCGCCCTCGCGGCGGCGTGGCTGGCGTCACGGGGGGCCAGCGTGGCGATCGTGGATGTCGACACCCACCACGGCAACGGCACCCAGGCGGTGTTCTGGGACCGTGGGGACGTACTGACCATTTCGATCCACGGTGATCCCGAGGTGCACTTCCCGTTCTTCTCCGGCTTCCCCGAGGAGCGGGGCGAGGGGGCCGGGCGCGGTGCCAACCTCAACCTTCCCCTCCCGAGCGGGTCGGGCTGGCCCGCCTATCGCCCCGCCCTGGAGGAAGCCATCGAAGCCGTCCACTCCTTCGGAGCCGACTTCCTGGTGGTGGCTCTGGGGGTGGACACCCATGTCACCGACGGGGTGCTGGCCCTGACCGACGAGGACTATCCATTGCTCGGGCAAACGCTGCGCACCGGCCTGCCCGCTGTGATCATCCAGGAGGGAGGCTACGGTCCCGGCGTTCTCGAGTCGGCCGTACCGGCGGTGTTGTCCGCCTTCGAGTAGGGGAGCCCTCGCTACCGAGTTCTCACTATTGTTCTCATGTGGCTGCACGCATCCCGTCCCATGGATTGTCCGACGATTTCGTCCCGCCGTCCCGACCGAAGCTGAAGCGCAAGTTCTACGAATCCGAACTGGCTGATCTCCAGGAGGAGCTGGTCCGGTTACAGCGCTGGATCAAGCACCGGGGTCTCAAGGTGGTGGTCATCTTCGAGGGCCGCGACGCTGCCGGAAAGGGCGGCGTCATCAAACGGATCACCGAACGTCTCAATCCCCGTGTGGTGCGGGTGGTGGCCCTGGGCACACCGAGCGATCGCGAGAAGACCCAGTGGTGGTTCCAGCGCTATGTGGCCGAGTTGCCCGCCGCCGGTGAGATGGTCCTGTTCGACCGTAGTTGGTACAACCGCGGGGTGGTGGAGCCGGTGATGGGCTTTTGCACCCAGGAGGAGTATCGGGAGTTCCTGCGTTCCTGCCCCGAGTTCGAGCGGATGCTGATCAGGTCGGGCATCATCCTCATCAAGTACTGGTTCTCCGTGAGCGATACCGAACAGGAGCGCCGGTTCCAGGCCCGTATCAACGATCCGACGAAGCGATGGAAGCTATCAACGGTGGACGTGGAGGGCAGGTCTAGGTGGGTGGAGTTCTCCAAGGCGAAGGACATCCTGTTCGCCCACACCGACATCAAGCAGGCCCCTTGGTACGTGGTCAACGCCGACAACAAGAAGCGTGCCCGCCTGAACTGCATCGCCCACCTGCTGGACCAGATTCCCTACGAGGATGTTCCATGGGACGACATAGAGCTACCCGAACGCCAGTCGGGGGTCGGCTACGTCCGCCCGCCCATCACGGACCAGACCTTCGTCGAGGAGAGGTTCTGAGTCCGGGGTCGGTCACTTCCCGATCGCGGCGTCCCGGTGCGGGGTCCCCGGTCCACGCCTGCCACCGTGCATAGGCCGGTGATCGAGGACGTGCCACGCCACACCGCCGAGCCACGGTTCGCTCGCCCTCTCGAGGGGAAGGTCGCTGTGGTGACCGGCGCAAGTTCCGGGATCGGCCGGGCCGTCGCCCGCCGGCTGGCGGTGGAGGGCGCCCGGATACTGGTGGCGGACCTCCGCCCGCATCCCCGTGACGGGTCTCACGAGGACGGAGGCCACGCATCGACCGTGGATCTGATCCGGGCCGCCGGGGGAGAGGCGGTCTTCTTGGAGACCGACGTAAGCCGGTCGTCGGACATGAAGGCCGCGGCAGCTGCCGCGGAGAGCGAGTTGGGCGGGCTGGACATCATGGTCAACAACGCGGGGATTTGGCACGGCCACCGGACGATCCTCGATGAGACCGAAGCCGAGTTCGACTCGACCATCGCCATCAACCTCAAAGGAGTCTGGCTCGGATGCAAGGTGGCGATCAGCCACATGGTGCGGACGGGATCGGGCGGGAGCATTGTCAACATCGCATCGATCGCCGGGATGGTCGGGTTGGCCGCGGAGCCTGCCTACTCCGCCTCCAAGGGAGCGGTGATCGGACTCACCCGCCAGTTGGCCATCGACTACGCGGACGAGCGGATCCGGATCAACGCGGTCGCTCCCGGCTTCGTGGAGACCTCCCTGTCCCGGTCGGTCATGGGTAACAATCCAGAACACGATCTGACCCCGTGGCCCCGGCTCGGAACGGTCTCCGACGTCGCCTCGGCCGTGGCCTTCCTGGCTTCGGACGAGAGCGAATGGATGACGGGCACGGTGCTTGCCATCGACGGCGGCTACACAGCCAGGTAGGGCATCCCGCGTTGCGACGCCGGGCGCAGGTTCGTCGAGGTGGACGGGACACGCGCTTGTACCCGGCGTGGTCCTTGCCTTGATCTGACTCCCCGCTTCCTGCTGGTCTGATGCCGGGCCGGCCCGCGCGGCGCCTAACATGACCGCCACCCACCTGATCTCCGGTCAGAGGCGCCTGGCGGCGGGCGGGATGTTGCCGAAGAACTTCGAGGTATGGCCGAACACCTGGGTCTCAGCGAAGCCATTTCAAGATACGTGCAGGACGGGGACACCGTCGCCCTTGAAGGTTTCACCCATCTGATCCCGTTTGCCGCCGGGCACGAGATCATCCGCCAGGGGAAACGAAACCTAACCGTGTCGAGGTTGACCCCTGATCTCATCTACGACCAGTTGATCGGGGCCGGATGCGTGCGCAAGCTGCTCTTCTCGTGGGGCGGGAACCCCGGTGTGGGTTCTCTGTACCGCTTCCGGGATGCGGTGGAGAATGGCTGGCCGGCGCCAATCGAGTTGGAGGAACACAGCCACGCCGGGTTGACCAACCGGTATGTGGCCGGCGCCTCGGGCATGCCGTTCACCGTGATGAGGGGCTACGCAGGGAACTCTCTGGGCGAGATTGCCCCGCATGTCCGGTTCCTGGAGTGCCCGTTCACGGCTGAGCGGGTGGCGGCGGTGCGTGCTCTCAACCCCGACACGGGGATCCTCCACGCCCAGCGGGCCGACCGGGCCGGCAACGTACAGGTGTGGGGTATATCCGGGGTGTTCCGGGAGGTGGTCATGGCGTCCCGGTATGCCGTCGTCACGGTGGAGGAGGTGGTAGAAGTCCTGGATCGCCGACCCGGCGATTTCGTCATCCCGTCGATGGCTATCACCGCGGTGTGCGAGGTACCCGGGGGCGCCCGGCCCTCCTACGTGCAGGGCTACTACGAACGTGACAGTACCTGGTACCGGAAGTGGCCTGACGTGAGCCGGGATCGGGAGGCGTTCCTTGCCTGGCAGGACGAATACGTCATGGGAGCTTGAACAGTGGCGGACCGCACGCCGGCGTGGACCGCCGCCGAGATCATGTCCGTGGTGGCGTCCCGTCTTCTCCGCGACGGAATGTCCTGCTTCGTGGGCATCGGAATCCCCAGCACGGTTGCGAACCTGGCCCGCAACACCCATGCGCCGAACCTGTTCCTCATCTATGAAGCAGGGGCGCTCGGCGCCAAGCCCTACCGCTTACCGCTCTCGATCGGCGATGGTGAGTTGGCGGAGACGGCCGACTCGGTGGTTTCCGTGCCCGAGATATTCAACTACTGGCTGCAGGGCGGACACATCGATGTCGGATACCTGTCCGCTGCCCAAATCGACCGGTTCGGCAACCTGAACACCACCGTGATAGGTCCCGACTACCACCAGCCGAAGGTGCGCCTCCCCGGGGCGGGAGGTGCTCCCGAGATCGCCGCCCACTGCCGCGAGGTGACGGTGATCATGCGCCATGCCCGGCGGGCCTTCGTGCCCAGGGTCGACTTCGTGACCTCGGTCGGCTTGGGTCCGGCGCCCGAAACCAGATCCCGACTCGGTTTCCGGGGGGCAGGGCCGATCAACGTCATCACCGATCTGGGGATACTGAGGCCCGATCCGCAGGACAACGAATTGACCCTGGTGGCGGTACATCCGGGTGTCGATGTTCGAGATGTCCAGGATCAGACCCAGTGGCCGCTCCGGGTGGCGTCGCCCCTCGGAGTGACGGACGCCCCGACCAGCAAGGAGTTGGCGGCGCTCCGAGACCTCATCAGCCGGTCCTAGTGACCGACCACTAGGGGCAACATGGCAGGCCGAACCTGGGATGTTCTCATCGTCGGCGGGGGAGTAACGGGCTGCTCGGCGGCCTGGCACCTGGCCGGCTACGGGGCCGAGGTCCTGCTGCTCGAGGAGTACGACCTCAACACCCAGGCCTCCGGCAGGAACGCCGGAAGCTTGCACGGTCAGATCCAGCACGGCTCCTTCCTGGAGTTCGGGGACGATTGGGGGCGGGCCTTCCTTCCGGCCCTGCTGTTCCTGCACCGTTCCCTGGCGATCTGGAGAGACCTCGGAGAACAGCTATCCGCCGATCTCGAGGTCACTTTGAACGGGGGGCTCCTGATAGCCGAAACGGACGATCAGATGCGGGACATCGAGCGCAAGGTGGCCATCGAGCGGTCCGCCGGGGTCGAGTCCGACCTGCTCGGGCGCCAGGATCTGGCAACGGTCGCCCCCTACGTGTCATCCACAATGGTCGGCGCCCAACTCTCCCACGTGGAGGGAAAGGCCAACCCCATGCTGGCCGGCCCCGCGCTCGCCAGGGCGGCCGGCAGGCGAGGCGCGACCATTCAGGTCAATACCAAGGTCCACGGGCTCGAACCTGACGGCGACGTCTTCACGGTCTCGACCAGCGCCGGGATCGTCACCGCCCGGCGCGTGGTGCTGGCGGCGGGCAACACCATGAACCGGTTCGCACCGTTGTGGGGTCCGCCCCTCGCGATCTTCGACGATCCTGCCCAGGTCGGGGCCACCGAACCTATTGCGCCCATGGTTCACCACCTGGTCTACTTCGCCGGCGGCCAGCTGACCTTCAAGCAGGCCAAGGCAGGCACGCTGCTGATCGGTGGCGGTTGGTCATCCGATATCGACCCCGCCACAGGCGTCACCCGGGTCAACCCGGCCAACCTGATCGCCAACATGAGGATCGCGTTGCGGGTGGTCCCGTCACTGGCCGGAGTCCAGCTGATCCGCACCTGGTCAGGGGCCGGTCTGGCCACTCCCGACCTGTCCCCGATCATCGGACCCCTGGGCCCACCCGGTCTGGTGGTGGGGGTGTATCCCCACATGGGCCTGACAGCGGGCCCGCTCATGGGCCGGGTACTGGCGCAGCTGGCGCTCGACCGCACCCCCGAGGTCGATCTGACCCCCTTCGCCCCCGACCGCTTCTAGGCATTTTGCCAGCATCCCCAAGGGATTCGACATCGCCGGACGAACCCGTTGCGAGCTGTCCGGCTGGAGACACTTCGCGGCCGGTAGGGTGTGCGCCCATGCTCGGAACGGTCACGATCGTGAACCCGAACAGCTCGGCGACCATCTCCATGCAGATCGATGACGCCGTGAGTTCCCTCGCGGGCGACCTGGGAGTCGGGATAGAGGTGGTCACCTGTGCTGAGGGTCCTCCGGCCATAGAAACCGATGAGGACGTCGCCGCCGCGGTCGGCCCCATGGTCGAGACCGCTCTGGCCCATCCCGCCGATGCCTACGTGGTGGCGTGCTTCTCGGATCCAGGGATAACCGAGTTGAGGAACGCGCTGGATGAGCCGGTGTTCGGAATTGCCGAGTCGGCGGTGTTGGCGGCCATGTCTCGAGGACGCACGGTCGGAATCATCTCCGCCCTCGATGTCGCCATACCGCGCCACTACCGCTACTGGGACCGCATCGGTGTGTCGGCGAGGATCGTGGCGGACATCGCCACAGGCAGGGGAGTGCTGGATCTCGAGAGCGAGGACGCCTACCGGGACGTGCTCGGAACCGGGCGGAAACTGGCCGGAGCCGGTGCCGAGGCGGTGGTACTGGGCTGCACCGGCATGACCCACCTCCGCGCCCGGCTCCAGGCCGACCTCGGGATGCCGGTAATCGAGCCATGCCGGGCGGCGCTGACACTCGCCGCCTCAGCTCTCCGGGACGCATCCCCGGTGACCGGAGCGGATTCGCCACTCGGCTAGAGAGCACGGGCGGCTGCCCGAGCTTCCAGCACCCCGGCCGCCAGGTCTCCGTAGGACGTCTGCCAGCCGTTCGGCACACTGGTCCGCCCTCCCTACAACTCGACCGGCTTCGGGGTCTCCGAGCCCTAACCGGTGCGCCCCCTTCTCCTAACGATGGGATCCAGATAATTAGTAAAGTAACTTGACAAACTAACTAGGAAGGGGGGACAATACGGCTCGAGTCGGCGAGATCCACCCGGTTGTCAGGCCGTATGGATCGCCGTCAACGGATCACGAGGATGGGATGGCGTCCGGCACCTGCGTCTACCGGTGTGAATCGGGTTTCCGGGACAGACGGTTACCGGCGCGGCGTGACGCCCTCCTCCAACACCGCGAAGAGCGCGAGACATGATCGACGGGTCCGGCTCCTGGGCACTTCGCCTCCGTAACGGCCAGGCGGTCTTCGACGAGTTCATGGAGGCCGCGCCGTTCCCGATCTCACGCGCCACGCTGGCCCGCCGGACAGGCCTGTCGAAGCCGACCGTGTCCGCGCTGGTTTCTGACCTCGAGGACGCCGGCGTGGTGAGCCTCATCCCTCCCGAGGCCTCCCAGGGCCGGATCGGGCGCCCGGCCGCGCCCTATGCGCTGGTTCCGGACGCCGCGCTGGTCGTGGGAGTGGACATGGGGGCCACCAAGGTCATCGTGGGTGTCGCCGACCTGCTGGGGCGGGTACTGGCAGAGGACCGTATCGAGACCGCCTCCAATGCCCGGGCAGCGGTGGACGCGGTTGTGGGGTCCACGACCCGGCTGCTCACCAACCTCGGCAAGAGCCACCTCCTCGAATCCGGCTGCGTGGGCGTGCCCGGCGTGTACCGGCCGCGGCCGGACCGGGTGGAGATGTCTCCCAACCTCGCAGGATTCTCCGATCTCCCGATCCGCGCGGAACTCTCTGAACGGCTCGGCGTGCCGGTCACCATCGAGAACGACGTGAACCTGGCTGCGGTGGCAGAGGCGGAGGCGATGGACGACCGTGGTGGGCTCGATTTCGTCGCCATCTCCGTCGGCACCGGAATAGGCGCCGGTCTGGTGATGGACGGGAGGCTGTACCGGGGAGGACACGGAGCCGCCGGAGAGCTCGGGTCGATCGACATGTCCGGTGTGGCTGACGACCGGGCGGGACGTCTTACGCTGGAGGATCTGGCCTCCGCTCCAGCCATTCGCAGGCGGTTCCGCCAAGCAGTAGATACCGACTTTCCCTCCCGCCTCGAGCGCGATGCCGAGGTCTCGGAGATCCTCCTCGCGGCGTCATCGGGTGACGAAGCCGCGTCCGAGGCTCTCGGCATCGCCGCCGAGGCGATGGCATCGGCGGTGGCCTGGCTCTGCTGGTTCGGAGATCCGGCCCGGATCGTCTTCGGGGGAGGGGTCGGGTCCAATCCCATCTTCGTGGATGCGGTGCGCTCCAAGCTGGACCGTTGCCTTGACGAGACGCCTGAACTGGTCGCTTCGGCATTGGGGAGCCGGGCTGCCTTCATGGGAGCGATCTCAACCGCTCGGGCCTCGGTGAGGACCACCTTCGTACGGGGCCGGTTGGGCAGATGACCCCGAACCTGAAGTCACCGGCCGATGAGATCGCCGCCGCCGTCAACGAGGAGGATCTGGTCGGGCTGGTTCTGGAGGCGGTGAGGATCCCGAGCGTCACTCCCGAAGAGAAGGCCTTCGCCGAATGGGCCGGTAGCCGGATGGAGGAAGGACCCTGGGACCGGGTGCGTCTGGTGGAGGCGGAACCGGGACGGCCCAACGTCTACGCGGAGACGGGCCGGGCACGAGGACGGTCCCTGGTCCTGGCGGGGCATCTCGACACTGTTCACGCGGACGACTGGGTGCGGGAGTGGGGCGGGACAGACCGTGCCGACCCTTTCAGGGGATGCATCGTCGAAGGGGAGATTTGGGCCCGCGGCGTGACCGACCAGAAGGCGGGGGTCTGCTCGATCATCGAGGCGGTTAGAGCAGTCGACCGGGCCGGCTACCGCTTGGCCGGCAACCTCACCGGACTGCTCGTCTGTGATGAGGAGTCCGGTCAGCCCGGCAGCGGGCTCTCGGCGGGGATGCGCGCCGCCGTCTCGCACCTTTTCGACGGTCCCGGTCACGCGCCGGACTTCGCCATCTACACCGAGCCGACCACGGGGGCGATCTACACCGCCCAGATGGGTTTCCTGATCGCCGACGTGACCCTGACCGGTCGCTCGGCCTACTTCGGAACCCCCGAACTCGGAGTGGATGCGCTGCGGGCCGGCCACGCGCTGCTGAGCGAGCTTTGGGACCGGAACGAGACCCTGAGGGCTGGGGAGGCCCATGACCTCCTCGGCGAGCGCTTCCTGCTGGTCACCCACGTCGAGTCCGGAGGCAACATCGCGGTTCCTGGCGACTTCCGGTTGTCCCTCATCCAGAAACTGCTCCCCGGCGACGACCTCGATTGCCAGGCTGACGCGTTGCGAGACATAGCGGCGAGGGTTGCGGACGGCCACGGCGCGTCGGCCGAGGTGGTCTTCTCCGCCCCCCGGGATCACCGGGTGGGCGGAACGCCCGACGAGGTTTCCCCGGACCATCCGGGCGTCCGCTCGCTGATGGAATCGATCGAACACACGACCGGTGGGGGGGCCCGGATCGAGGGTGCTCCCTACTGGTCGGAGAAGCCACTGCTCCGGGGCGCCGGGATCCCCGGCGTGTACTTCGCTCCCGGAGACATAGCGACCTGTCACACCCCATTCGAACGGCTCCCGATCCAGGAGTTGATCTCCACTACCCGCACCCTCGCCCACTTCGTGGCGTCGTGGTGCGGCGTGGAGCAAGCAGGGAACGGGCGGCCAGAGGAGGAACAATGAAGACAAGAACAAGGACATCGAGGCGGCGGATGTTCATTGCCACCATGGCGGTGCTCGGCTTGCTGGCTGCGGCCTGCGGCGGTGATGACGTTGCCGAGGAAACGACGACTACCAGGGCAGCGACCACGACCCAGGCCCCCGCCACCACCGAGGCCCCCGCCACCACCGAGGCGCCTGCGGCGCCGGTGGCGCCTGTGACTCGGGGGCCGGGGGGTGAGGCGGCTACTCCGTCGGGTGAGATTGTGCTTTCGGCTGATGAGATCGCTGAGGTGAAGGCGGGTGGTTTTACGGCTGCGTTGTTGTGGCATACCGCGGGTGCGTTCACTGATGCGGTGAGCCAGGGCGCTCGGGACGCGTTCGCCGAGTTGGGTATCGAGGTTATTGCTGAGACCAACGCGCAGTTCGACGCGGCGCAGCAGGCGAACGACGTCGAGACGGTGATGGCTCAGAACCCTGACATCATTATCAGTCTGGTTCTCGATCCGGTGTCGGGTGCGGAGGCGTTCCGCCCGGCTGTGGATGCGGGCGTGCAGTTGGTGTTCTTGAGCAATGTGCCTGAGGGATACGTTCATGGGACTGACTATGTCGGGGTGGTGACCGACGACCTGGCGGCGATGGGTATTGCTGCTGCTGATCTGTTGGCTGACGCGCTGGGGGGTCAGGGCAAGGTGGGGTTCATCTTCCACGATGCTGCCTATTACGTGACGAACCAGCGGGATCAGGCGTTCAAGGCCTGGATCGAGGCTGCTTATCCCGGCATCGAGATCGTCGACGAGCAGGGGTTGGCGGACCCGGCGGCTGCCGAGCAGATCGCGGCGTCGTTGTTGACTCGCAATCCTGACCTCAACGGCATCTACGCGCCGTGGTCGGCTGGTCCCGCTGATGGGGTCTTGGCGGCTCTGCGAGCGGCCGGCGCTTCCGACGTGGCGGTGGTGACCCTCGATTTGGACACGAACGTGTCGTTGGATCTGGTTGAGGGCGGCAACATTGTCGGGATCGCCGCTGATGAGGCCTATGCCCTGGGCCGGACCATGGCTCTCGAGGGCGCCTACGGTCTGGTCGGCAAGCCGGCGCCTCCTTTCGTGGTGGTTCCCGCCATCAAGGTCACCGCTGACAACATCGTCGACGCCTACCGCCAATCTTTGGCGACCGACCCACCAACCGAAGTCATGCAAGCCCTCGGCGGATAGGCTGTAGCGTCCGAGTGTCCGAAGGAACTGCCCGAAGTGAAGGCGGTACGTAGACCGCTTAGAGCCGTCGCCGGCTCGATACGGTCACGGGCGCGCCAAGGCGACGATGGCGGGTTTCGACAGTACGTCGTGTACCTGGCCTTCGTCTCGATCCTCGCCGTCTTCGCTCTGTTCCTTTGGGACGACGGGTTTCTCAGCACTTCCAACCTGCTGAACATCGGCCGCCAGGCTGCGCCCATCGCGGTGATGGCGGTGGGGATGGCCTTCGCCCTTGCGTCCGCGGAGATCGACCTGTCCGTGGGGTCCACGGTGGCCCTCTCGTCGCTGGTGGCTGCGGTGGTGGTCGGCGATCACGGGTTCCTGGCGGGCGCCACCGCGGCGGTGGCCACCGGGGTTGTGGTCGGCCTCTTCAACGGTCTGATCACCGTCAAGGTCCGGATTCCCTCATTCCTGGTCACCCTGGGCACGCTGGGCATCATCAGCGGGATCGCCCGCAATGTGAACAACCTCCAGTCGATGCCGATCCGGGACGACACCTTTGCGGCTCTGTTCGGCGCCGGATCGCTGGGTCCGGTCTCGTCCCTCGTCGTCTGGACGATCATCGTGTTCGCGCTGGGCCACTTCGCGCTACACCACCTGCGCTGGGGCCGCCACGTCCTGGCCACGGGGGCGGACCGGGAGTCGGCGAACGCGTCCGGACTCAACACGGACCGCATCCGGGTCAGCGCCCTCGTGGCGAGCGCCACCGCCGCCGCCTTCGCGGGGGTGCTGCTGGCCGGCCGGCTGGCCATCGGTCGCCACGACCTCGGCGAGAACGACCTGCTGACAGTGATAGCGGCGGTCGTTATAGGGGGCACCAGCCTGTTCGGGGGGCGCGCCTCGATCGCGGGGGCGGTGACCGGAGCGGTCATCATGGCGATGCTCAACAACGGGCTGATCCTGATGGGGCTGGAGGTGGCGGACCAACTGATCGCCCGCGGGGTGATCATCATCCTCGCCGTGGCACTCAGCATGCGAGCACCGCAAGAAAGTTGAGCCACGATGTTCCTGAAGACACTGCTGACCCGTAACAGGCCCTTCGTAGAGGCGGCCATCCGGCTCCACCAGGAGGGGAGCATCCCCGCCAACAGCTACGTCCTGGATCTCGACACGATCGAGGCCAACACCCGCCACTTCTCGAACGAGGCCCACCGCCGGGGGCTCACGGTGTATGCGATGAGCAAGCAGTTGGGCCGCGCCGGGGGTGCGCTGGATGCGATAACCCGGGGCGGCGCCGACGGTTACGTAGCGGTCGACATGGCCTGTGCCCGGCCCATCGTGGCCGGTGGGCACAGGCTGGGCAATCTGGGGCATCTTGTCCAGATGGCGCGCGGAGAGACCCGTGAGGCGGCAGGCATGGCCCCCGAATACTGGACCATCTTCTCCCGCACCAAGGCTTCGGAGGCCTCCCGGGCGGTGGCGAGGCTCGGGCGCACCCAGGACGTGCTCCTCCGGATATGGAACGAGGGCGACGTCTTCTACCCCGGGCACGAAGGGGGGTTTCACATCGACGAGCTGCCGTCCGCCATCGCCTTCGTGAACAGAACCGCCGGGCTGCGGTTCGCAGGTCTCACCACCTTCCCCGCGCTCCTCTACGACAAGGAGACCAGGAAGGTGGCCGCCACGCCCAACGTGGAGACCCTCGCCCGGGGGGTGGAGGTGGCCGCCGGCGCGCTCGGAGACGGCGCCCGTATCGAGGTCAACGCACCCGGAACGACCTCCACAGCGGTCCTCGATCTGCTGGCGGACATCGGGGCCACCCAGGTCGAGCCCGGCCACGGCCTTACCGGCTCGACGCCACTGCACGCGGTGGATGAGCTACCCGAGCAGCCCGCCGCTCTATACCTCACCGAGGTAGCCCACCTGCACCAGGGCGTTCCGCTGTGCTTCGGCGGTGGCTTCTATGTCGACCCCGTCTTCGACCCGTACGGCACGCGGGCACTGGTAGCGGCCGCCCCGGAGGATGCGTCCACCGAGCCGGTGCCGCTCGACATGCCCGACCCGGCCGGCATCGATTACTACGCAAGGCTCCATCCACCGGCCTCGCGCAAGGTCGAGGAGGGGGACACCGTGATCTGCGGGTTCCGCGTTCAAGCCTTCGTGACCCGGGCTTGCGTGGTGGGAGTGGCGGGGGCCCGGACGGCTGCCCCGGCGGTGGCCGGCGTCTGGAACACCCTGGGCGATCCGATACCGGCGAGGTGAGGATGACAGCTCCCGCCCTCGAGGTCCGGAACCTGTCGAAGGCGTTCCGCGCCGTGCAGGCCCTGGACGGCGTCTCTCTCGATCTTCACCGGGGGCGGGTGACGGCGCTGCTGGGCGACAACGGGGCCGGTAAGTCGACGCTCGTGAAGTGCCTGGCCGGGATCTACCAGCCGGACTCGGGCAGCATACGCATCGACGGGGCCGAGCATCGGATCTCCTCTCCGGATGTGGCCCGCTCGCTGGGCGTCGAGTCCGTCCACCAGGATCTGTCGCTCATCGACACGCTGAACGTGGCCGAGAACCTGTTCCTGAACCGGGAGTACACACAAGGCGGGTGGTTCGGGTCACGGTTGGGGCTGTTGAACAAGAGGCGTATGCACGAGGAGTGCGGCGAGACCCTGGCCCGTCTCGGGATAGCCATCCCGTCGTTGCGCAAGCCGGTCGGGCTGCTGTCAGGTGGTCAGCGGCAGGCCATCGCCATCGGGAGGGCGGTTGCCTGGGGCCAGCGGATCGTTCTCCTGGACGAGCCCGCCGCGGCGCTGGGTGTCGAGCAGGCCCGCCGGGTCCTGGACCTGATCCGTACGCTCCGGGACGCGAACGTGGCGGTGCTGCTCATAACACACAACATGGACCGGGTCACGGCGGTGTGCGACACGGCCGTGGTGCTACGACGGGGGCGCAAGACGGCCGAAGCCGACGTCAGCCAGGTGACCCAGGACGACTTGGTGGCTTTCATCACCGGCGCGAGGACCACCGAGTCCCCGGAGTGAGGGTCTCGGGGAGATTGCCGTCCATGAAGGCAGGCAGGGGCCGGTCCTCCCTCAGCACGTCCGCGGGGAGCCCGCGCGTCCGGTCCGGGCGCGTTCCCCGGGTCGGGTAATCCGTTCGCGAGGGACGGCGCAGCAAGTGGAGGTTGTCGTCGCCTCGAGCGCCGAGGAGATGGCCGCCCGAGCGGCCGGCATCGTCGGTACCTTCCTTCGTTCCGTTCCATCGCCGGTGCTCGGCCTGGCGACCGGCGCGTCGGTGCAGCCCCTCTACCGGGAGTTGGTCCGCCGCCACCGGGAGGAATCCCTCTCGTTCGCAGCCGCCCGGGCCTTCCTGCTGGACGAGTACGTGGGGCTGGACCATGACCATCCGCAGCTGTATCGCAATGTTGTCCGCGCCGAGTTGACCGGACTGGTCGACCTCCGACCCGCCCGCCTGTTCTCTCCCGACGTGCATGCGGCCGACATGGAGGAGGAGTGCGCCCGCTACGACCGCCGGGTCCGGCGGGCACGGATCGGGCTCCAGATCCTGGGGATCGGGCGCAACGGCCATCTCGCCTTCAACGAGCCCGGCTCGGCCTTCGACTCCCGTACCAGGGTCGTGAGCCTCACCGCGACGACCCGGGCTGACAACGCCCGCTTCTTCGGCAACCCGGATGAGATGCCGCGCTGCGCGGTGACACAGGGTCTCGGCACGATCATGGGGGCCGGTCATCTGATGGTGATGGCGTCGGGCGCCGCCAAGGCCGTTGCCGTACAGGGTGCGCTGCTCGGTCCGGTGGCTGAAGCCCTGCCGGCCTCGATCCTCCGGACTCACCCCCGCGTCACCCTTGTCGTCGATCGCCGGGCCGTGAACCCAGCGGTTGCCGGTGAAGCAGCCCGGATGCGTATCCCGATCCGGTAGCCGTCGCCGGCCGGGCCGGTTGTGTGCGGTTCAGGAGGGTGCTGAAAAAGATAGGGATGGCTTGGCCCGCGATTGCGTTGACCTGGGGTCTCATCGCCGGACAACGGGCAACCGGACGTTTTTTAGTACCCTCCTAGGTGACCACTTTCATTACGGTGCTGCGGCCGGGGGAAGTGTGGACCCTCCTGTATCCCAGCATGACCGGCCGGGCTGACTCGACGCCGGTGTCCACCCGGAGGACGGGCGGGTCCAGGAGGCGTACCTTCTCCTCCCCGGCCAGGATGATCACGTTCTCCTCGCCGACCCGGCTGATGACTTCGGGGCTGATCTGCTGGTTGCCCCGGCCGAGCAGGAAACCCTGGCCGCCGATCACCCCCAGGTAGATCGTGGCCGGAACGCCTGGCTCCAGCAGGGCGACCAGCTCGGCGGCGGTGACGTTGGTGGCGACCATCCGGCGGTTGCGAACCACGTCCACGCCGGCCAGTGTTCCCTCCAGTTCCAGGTGATCGAGAATTCGAGCCACCGTGGTACCGGGTCCGAGCACGTAGAGATGATCGGGCGCCATCCCGCCGGCAAGCTTGCTGCACAGCCGGTCCAGGCTGGCATCGTCCCCCAGCGCGGTAGTGGCCTTGCCCGGCTGGAGAAGGTCACGGACGAAGGGGACGGATGCGACCGAGAAGCCGGCCACGTGGCCCGGGTCGTCCCCAGCGTCCAACACCTCTCGCCTGGTCAGAGGAACCTTGTCAGGCGTCGCCAGGTAGCGGGCCGCCATGGCGCCGGCCGCCTCCGGCGTGTTCCCGAACACGGCGGAATGCATCTTGACACCGGTGGGGATGCCCACCACCGGAACCTCGGTACCGACCACCGCCACGATGTCGCGGGCGGTCCCGTCCCCTCCGGCGAAGGCGATCAGGCCGACACCTTCCTCCAGCATCCTGGCGGCTACCTCACGGGTGTCGGCCGAGGTGGTCGGGTCCGACCTCACCGGTACTACGACAGGCGAGAGCCCGGCTTCCCGGGCTGTCTTCTCTCCCATTGTGCCGGAGCCTGTTATCACCTGCAGGTCGGGAACGGCGTCCGCCAGCAACCTGACGGCCCGGCCCGCCCGGCGGTGGGCGATGGGGACCGCTCCGAGGGCGGCGGCCTGCCGGTAGGTGTCACCGTCGGTGCCGTGGAGACCCACCGATCCCCCCATTCCCGCGATCGGGTTGACGATCAAGCCCAACCGGATCGGGTTTCGGTTCATGAGCCGGAAAGCTAGTGGTCTGTCCCCGAAACGACCAGGCGTGTCTGGCGGTCATCGGTGTCCCGTCGCTGTGTTCCGCTTCCTTGACGTGCCGCTGCGGGCACGCCTTCGTCAGCGGGCCTTGTGAGGAACACCGCTGCCGGCGCCATACCACTCCGCCATTCCGCAGACAGACGCGAGAGTGGTCTGTCTGCGAAACAGCCAGGCGTGTCTGGCGGTCATCGGTGTCCCGTCGCTGTGTTCCGCTTCCTTGACGTGCCGCTGCGGGCACGCCTTCGTCAGCGGGCCTTGTGAGGAACACCGCTGCCGGCGCCACACGACACCGCCATTCCGCAGACCGAGCACTGGCAGACCGCTAGTGGACGCGCCGCAGCCTCCCATCGGTAGAGTTAGAGGTCAGCAAGATCAGCGCGAGACCGAAGGTGTGATGGAGTGAACAGAGCCCACCCCTACATGGCCAACTCTACGGAGGAGACCAAGAAGCACATGCTCAACGCGATCGGCGCGGCCACCGTCGATGAACTGTTCGAGCAGATACCCGACGAACATGTAACCACCCGGCGGTTCGAACTGCCCGAGCCCCTCGTCTCGGAGGTGGAACTGAAGCGACACATGACAGGGGTGCTCGGGAAGAACGAGCACTGCGAGGACAACCTGAGCTTCCTGGGAGGCGGCACGTGGCAGCACCATGTGCCGGCCATATGCGACGAGATCTGGACCCGCAGCGAGTTCCTGACCTCGGTATGGGGTACGGGATCATCCGACTTGGGCCGCAACCAGGCCTGGTTCGAGTTCGCCAGCCAGCTGGGGGAGTTGGTGGGGATGGAATTCGTGGGCCTGCCCGTATACAGCTGGGGCGCCGCGGTGGGCCACTCGATGCGGATGGCGACCCGGATGACGGGACGCGGCCGGGTCCTGGTTCCCGCCCTGATGGATCCGCAGCGTCTGGACGTGGCGCGCACCTACGCCGGGTTCCCGGAGCAGGAGGGCCACATTGAGATCGCCTATGTGGGTTACGACCCGGCCACCGGACGCCTCGACCTGGCCGACCTCGACAGCCGTCTTGACGACGGAGTTGCCGCGGTCTATTTCGAGAACCCCGCCTACCTCGGTGTGATCGAGGACCGGGCCGCCGAGATCGCGCGGATGGCCAGAGCCGCGGGCGCCGAGACCATCGTCGGCGTCGATCCGACCTCGCTCGGCGTGATCGTCCCGCCCTCCGATTACGGTGCCGACATCGCGGTTGGGACCACCCAGCCGCTCGGTATCCACATGAACGGCGGGGGCGGGGTTGGGGGCTTTATCGCCACCCGGGACGAGGAGCGCTACGCCCGGGAGTACCCCACCCTCCAGGTCAGCCTCACCGACACCACCCACGAGGGGGAGCGGGCCTTCGGACTCGCCCTCTTCCAGCAGAGTTCATACGGCTCCCGGGAGGACGGCAAGGACTGGACCGGGAACTCGGTCTATCTGTGGGCGATCGCCAACGCCGCCTACATGTCGGTGCTGGGACCGGCCGGCTTCGAGGAGTTGGGCGGAGCGATCCTCCGGCGGAGCCACTATGCCGCCAGCCGGCTGGCAGGCGTGCCGGGCGTGTCGCTGCCATGGCCGACCGGCTTCTTCAAGGAGTTCGTGGTCGGTTTCGACGGCACGGGCATCCCGGTGGCCGAGATCAACCGACGACTCAGGGACCACGGCATCTTCGGTGGCCGCGACCTGAGCAGCGACTTCCCCGATCTGGGCCAGAGCGCCCTGTACTGCGTGACCGAGGTGCATAGCCGGGCCGACATCGACCGCCTGACCGCTGCGCTGGAGGAGGTGACCCGATGACCACCAACGGATTGAGGAAGTACCACGCCGCGGTCTGGGATGAGCCGCTGGTGATGGAGATGGGCGCCCCGGGTCGCAGGGGGCAGCTCTTCCCCGTGGACGAACCCGATCTCGACGCGGTGGTGGGTGACACCTCCGACCTGATTCCCGAGTCCCTGCGCCGGGGCCGCCCGGCCGACCTGCCCGAGCTCTCGGAGCCCGAGGTGCTGCGTCACTACCTGCATCTCAGCCAGGAGGTGCTGGGGATGATGGGCATCAGCCTGTTCGGCACCTGCACCATGAAGTACAACCCGCGGGTCACCGAGGCGCTCACCCGGCAGCCTTTCGTGGCCGAGACCCATCCCGATCAGGACGTCGAGACCCTCCAGGGCACTCTGGAGGTCATCCATGGGCTCGACCGGATGCTTCGGGATCTGACCGGCATGGACCAGTTCGTGTTCCAGCCGGGAGGAGGCGCCGACGCCGCCTTCCTCCACGCCACGGTGACCAGGGCCTACCACGAGGCCCGCGGAGACCTGGCCCAGCGGCGGGAGATCATCACCACCGTCCAGGCCCATCCATGCAATCCCGCCACCGCCGCGGCGGCCGGATTCGACGTGATCAACCTTCCCCTCGAGGAGAAGGGCTACGCGTCGGTGGAGGCGCTCCGGGCGGCGGCATCCGAGCGGACAGCGGCCCTGATGGTCAACAACCCGGACGACATCGGCATCTACAACCCCCACATCAAGGAGTGGGTGGACATCGTTCACTCCGTGGGCGGGCTCTGCTTCTACGACACCGCCAACTTCAACGGCGTGATGGGCCGGATCCGGGCCCGGGAGCTGGGCTTCGATGCCTGCATGATGATGCTTCACAAGACCTTCGGCGCTCCCAAGGCGGGCGGCGGACCGGCGGTGGGCGCCTACGGGTGTTCGGAAGAGCTGGCCCCTTACCTGACCGCGCCGGTGGTGGTCAAGGGAGACGACGGAGCGTTCGCCATCAGGGTGCCCGAGCACGCCGGCAGTACGCAGGTACGGGAGTACCTGGGCAACATCCCCGTGATCATCAAGGCCTACTCATGGCTCCGGGCGCTGGGAGCGGCGGGGGTCAAAGAGGCGGCCGACCTGTCGCTGCTGGCCAACAACTACATGGAGACCCGCCTGCTCCAGATCCCCGGTGTGACCAAGGGCCTTCCCCATCTGGACGAGTACCGCATGGAGATGACCCGTTACAGCCTGGGCGAGCTCACCGAAGAGACCGGGGTCACCACCGTCGATGTGGCCAACCGGATGGTCGACTACGGCGTGGATGCCTTCTGGATGAGCCACGAGCCCTGGTTCATCCCGGAGCCGTTCACACCCGAGGCGGGGGAGATGTGGTCTGTCGAGGACCTTGACTACTGGATCGATGTCATAGCGGCCATCTGCGAGGAGGCCCGCACCGATCCCGAGCTGGTCAAGACCGCCCCCCACAACCAGCCCATCCACCGGGTGGTTGGGAGCGGGCTGGACGACCCTGACCGGTGGGCGACCACCTGGCGAGCGTACCGCCGCAAGAACGGGCTCGAAGGCTGATCCGAGGGTGCGCGTCGGCGTACCGGGGGTCGGTCTGCCCACCGAATCGGTCGGGCTGACTTTCGAGGGCCATCCCGTGGAGGGGTTGGCGGGTGACACGCTGGCGTCGGCGCTGGTCGCGTCCGGAGAGATGGGTCTGCGCGATGCGGTGGACGGTGGGCGCCGGGGTGTCTTCTGCGGGATGGGCGCTTGCCACGAGTGCGCGGTGGTGGTCGATGATCGGCCGGGAACGCTGGCATGCATGACCGGCGTGGCCGAGGGACAGGTGGTGCGGAGGCAGCCGGCGGCTCCCGGACCTCCGGACAATCCTTCCGGCAGCCGGCCGAGGCGTGAACTCTCGCCTACCGTCCTGGTGGTGGGTGGCGGGCCCGGAGGCCTCTCGGTGGCCTCGGTCATCGCCGAGCACGGCGTGGACGTGGTCGTGATAGACGAGCGGTCCAAGCTGGGTGGCCAGTTCTACAAGCAGCCGCCGCCGGAGCGGGCCATCGACGACTCCCGGATCGACTCCCAGTACCGAGCCGGACGCAAGTTGATTGCCCGGGCCCAGGACGCCGGGGTCCGGTTCCTCAACGATGTCACCCTCTGGGGGGCCTTCGCGCCGGACTCCCTGGCTGCCCGGAGCCAGGACTGCGACTGGGTATTCCGCCCCGGGCGCCTGGTGCTGGCTACCGGAGCCCACGAGCGACCGGTCCCCATTCCGGGCTGGACCCTGCCGGGCGTGATGACGACCGGCGCGGCCCAAACCTTGCTCAGATCCGGCCAGGTCGCGCCTGGGCAACGGGTGATGCTCTCCGGCAACGGTCCGCTCAACATGCAGGTGGCGGCGGAACTGGTCAGAGCCGGCGTAGAGGTGGTGGCGCTGGCCGAGCAGGCGGATCTCCGGTGGTGGCGCAACCTCGGCGCAGGCGCCGGAATGCTCGCGGCCGCGCCGGAGCTGGTCGCCAAGGGGTTCTCCTACCGCACCACCCTGGCCCGGGCCGGGGTTCCGGTGATCGACCGCGCCTCGGTGGTCGAGATACGAGGCAATCAGCGGGCGGCGGTGGCGGTAGTGGCCCGCCTGGACCCTTCCGGGAGCCCGCTACCTGGCTCGGAACGGGAGTTCGCCGCCGACGCGGTCTGCCTCGGCTACGGGTTCATCCCGGCCAACGAGATCTCCCGCGCCCTCGGATGCGATCATCGTTACGACCCGGTGACCGGCACGCTCGTGGCGGTTCGTACTGCCACCGGGCGGACCTCGCTCGACTCGGTCTGGGTGGTGGGAGACGCCGGTGGGATCAACGGCGCCTACGTGGCGACCGCCCTCGGCGCCATCGCCGGCGCCGACGTGCTGGGCGACCTCGGGCTTGCGTCGTCCGACCTCTCTGCCCGAGCCGGGTCCCGCGCCGGCAAGACCCTCCGCCGGCACCGCCGCTTCCAAACCCACCTCCGCGGCCTCTATCGCACGGAGCCCCTTACAACCGAGTTGGCCCGCGACACGACCCTGGTCTGCCGGTGCGAATCGGTCACCCTCGGCGAGCTGAGGGAAGCATTTGCCGGGGGTGCCAAGTCCGCGGGTGCGGCGAAGCGCCTGACCCGGGCCGGGATGGGCAAGTGCCAGGGCCGCTACTGCAGTCCGTCGGTGCTCGCTATGGCTGCGGGAGCATGCGGTGTGGCGCCCGGAGAGTTCTCCGGCTTTGCCCCCCAGGCCCCGATCCGCCCAGTTGCTATCGGTGAGGTCGCCGGGACTGCTACCTGATCCCCGGCCCGCACGCGGTGCCTTGACACGGGTTTGTCGCCGACAATCAGGCCAGCCTCGACATTTTTCGGTACTCTCCTAGAGTGGCAGGGCAGGCGACTGGAGGAATGATGGCCAAAGAGTTTCGGGGTAGCTACACGGTATCTGTTACTCCCTTCACGGAGGACGGTTCGGGCATCGATTTCGGAGCGCTGAAGAACTTCCTGGACTGGCAGTTGGAGGTCGGCGTCCCGGGAATCATCGCGCTGGGCAGCACCGGGGAGTTCCTGACGGTGAGCGACGAGGAGCGCCGCCAGCTCGTGGAGACGTACGTCAACCACATCGACGGACGCATGCCGGTGATCATCGGCACGATGAACGCGCACACCCCGAACGCCGTCCGCCACAGCCGCCAGGCGGAGGATCTGGGCGCCGACGGCGTGATGATCATCCCGCCCTACTACTACACGCCCACCGACGACGAGATCTTCAGGTACTACGAGGCGATCGACGCGGCCATCTCGATCCCGATCATGCTCTACAACAACCCGGTCACCTCCAATGTGGACATGTCGGCCAAGCTCCAGGCCAAGCTGTGTTTGGAGTTGGAGTCGGTGCAGTACGTCAAGGAGTCGAGCTTGCATCTCTCCCGAGTGCCGGAAGTGATAGAAGCCTCCGGGGGCCGGATGAAGGTGTACGCCGGCGAGTGGGTTGTCGACTCCTACCTGCTGGGGGCGATCGGCTACGTCAACCCGTTCGGCAACTACATGCCTAGGGCATCGGGCCGTATCTTCGAGCTGCTCGAGGCGGGGCGCATCGACGACGCCCGGGCCATCTGGCGCCCGATCGACCGGATCGAGCACACCATCGCCGAGGGCCACCCGACCTACGGCCACCAGTGCTACTCCAAGGCGCTCGCGGCCGCGGTCGGTCACCCGATGGGTGACGTGAGGGCGCCGCTGACCACCTATGCGGAGTTAGGCGAGGAGGGCCGTGAGCGCATGGCGAGGCTGATGCCGCTGGTCGAGGAAGCCGATTCGCTGGCCGAGTCGTTCGGTCTCTAGTGGTCTGTTTGTGAATGGCGGTGTGGTATGGCGAGGCAGCGGTGTTCCTCGCAAGGCTCGCTGACGAAGGCGTACCCGCAGCGGTACGTCGAGGAAGCGGAACGCAGCGACGGGACGCCGATGGCCGCCAGAGCACCCGGTTGTTTCGCAGACAGACCACTACCCCGCTCGCGCTCGAGTAAGTGGGAGGATCGGACTCCCCAGTTCGGCATGACCGTGGCCGCGGTCGAGTAGGTGTAGCGGGGGCAGGGTCGATCGGTGTCGGCTGGGCGATCGTCTTCGCTCGGGCCGGCCACATCACCACGGTGTTCGAACCGGAGGGGCGCCGCCGCGGGGTCCTGGTCGAAGAGGTGGAGGTTCGGCTGGGCGAGTTGGACGCCTTCGGTCTCCTGGACGAGGCACCTGCCGAGATCGTCGCCCGGCTGGCGGTCACCGGTGATCTGAGTGAGGCGCTGGACGGCGCCGTACATGTCCAAGAGTGCGCCCCGGAGTCCCTTTCCCTGAAGGTGGATCTGTTCGAGAGGATGGACGCGTTAGCGGATGCCTCCACCACGCTTGCCAGTTCCTCCTCCAGCATCACCGTCTCGCGCATAGCTGCCGGGCTTCCGGGCCGCGCTCGTTGCATCCTCGCCCATCCCGGGAACCCGCCCTACCTGATCCGGGTGGTCGAGTTGGCCCCCGCGCCATTCACGGCCCAGGGAACGGTGGATTCGGCCCGGGAGTTGTTCTCCGGCGCCGGAATGCTGCCGATAAAGGTCCGTCAGGAGATCGATTGCCTGGTGTTCAACCGGCTCCAGGGCGCGCTGCTCCGGGAAGCTCTGTTGCTGGTCAGGGACGGAGTGGTTGCGCCCGAAGATCTCGACCTGGTGGTTTCCGAGGGATTGGCCCGTCGGTGGTCGGTGATCGGTCCGCTTGCCGTCGCCGAGTTGAACACCCGTGGCGGCATCGTGGCCCACGCCGGGTTCATGGGACGCGCATACGGCCGGATCGGGATGGAGCGCGGTCAGGAAGACCCATGGGCATCCGACGTGGTGCAGCGGGTCGCCGAGGACCTGGAGTCCAGATTCCCGTCGTCCCGCCGGGACGACCAGGTGCTCTGGCGGGACCGGGAGTTGATGCGGCTGGAGTCGGAGCGGCGCCGTCGCTCAGACTGACTGCGTGCCTCCTAATGGCGGGCATCACCGGTTCCAGGTTGGCGCTTCCACACTCTCGCACCGATGAGATCGTGAGAACGCGAATAATAGGGGGTTCTAAAGCTGAGATTAGAATGATATGTTCATGGACATGGACGCGGACGCCTTCACCAACCTCTTGATCTCGCTGGTCGGCGGGCTAGTCGGTGTGGTTTTCGTGCTCCTCCGCGCCGACATCAAGAACCTCCGGGCCGACCTCAACGGGTTGCGGGGTGAGTTCAACGAGTTCCGGTCAGACACGAATCGCAGGTTCGGCGAGGTACTAGCCACGCAGAAGGAGCATGGCGAGAGGCTGTCGGGGCTGGAGACTCTGGTTTCCATCCTCATGGGTCAATTCCGCTCCGGCGCCACCGATCCCGAGACCGGGGAGCAGGGGATGTTGGCGTACCGTGCGCGCGGCCCGGATGAGGCTTAGCGGATACGAGCCTTCGCTGTTGATCCCAGGCCGTCCGTGACCGGGCCGGTATCCGGCGCCGTTGTCGGGAAGAGGGGAGTGTTGGGTCGCCCGACGGTAACGATCAGGCCAGGTTGGTGATCCGGACCTGGGCCTCAGCCAGGTGGAGCGACGCCACCATCGGATCGATGACCACCGCGTCTATGAGGTGGGCCACCTCTCGGATCATGCCACCCCATATGGTGCAGCCGAAGAGGATGGCCTCCACGGGCCCCCGCTCCAGCATGGCCCGGGCGGCCGGTACCCCGTGCTCATGAAGCTGGCGGCGGAACCGATCCTGGACGATCTCGGCGGTGACCTCCAGGTTGCCGATCAGGCTGTCCTCGCCCTCCACGTGCATCGGCACGAAGGCGATGTCGCTCACCGCGTCCGACAGTCCGTAGGCCCGGAGGTTGCGGCGCACCCAGTTGGCGGTGGTCTTCCAGTCGTGCTCGTCGGGGAACAGCATCCCGATGTTGAGGCCCCGCCCGGCCGCCAGCGCCGCGGCGGCCTGGAGAGGACCGATCACCGGTATCTTCACCGACCGCTGTGCCTCCATCAGGGCAGGGTCCGAACAGCACCCGATGATGGCGGCGTCGGCGCCCTCCTCCTCGGCGCGGAGAACCGTGGCGATCAGTTCGTTCATGTACAGCGGTACCGGGGAGAGCATCGGGCCGGTCAGTTCCGGCGGTAGGTCGAGGTGAACCACCTCGACGAAGACACCGCTCGAGGCGTGTTTCTCGAGCACCGAGACGGCCCGAGGGACGTGGATGTCGATCCCAATCGGTTCTATGAAGGTGATCTTCATTCCTGCCTCCTGAGGTTGCCGGACTACGGGAGCATTACCCCGCTTGGATACAGTGGGACTCGAATCTTATCGTTCGGCCCCGCCACGCGCGGCACGAAACCACCCGGGAGGTGAAGTATGGGACAACCGCTCGAGGGCAAGGTGATCCTGGTGACCGGCGCCTCGAGGGGCATCGGTTTCGAGATCGCTCGGGAGGTCGGACGGGCCGGCGCATCGGTGGTGGCCCATTACGCGCAAACGAAGCACGGGGCCGAGGAGGCAACCGCCGAGTTGCCACCCGACCGCAAGCTCCTGGTGCGCGCCGACTTCGCCGAGCACGGGTCGGGGAATACGGTGTGGGATCAGGCGGTCGGATGGAAGGGCCGGGTTGACGTGCTGGTCAACAACGCCGCCATCCTGACCGATCTCGATTGGGACGGTCCCGAGGACGAGTGGGATCGGATCTGGCAGGCCACGTGGCAGGTCAACGTCATCGAGCCGGCCCGCATCACCCGTTCAGCGGTGCGCCATTTCGTCGCGAACGGCGAGGGCACCGTCATCAGCCTGTCCAGCTGGCTGGCCTACCGGGCCGGTCGTGCCGCCTCGGCTGCCTACAGCGCCTCCAAGGGAGCGCTCACCGCCCTCACCAAATCGGTGGCCGGCGACTACGCCCGCCAGGGTGTGGTGGCGTTCAACATCGCTCCGGGAATGGTGCGCACCGACATGTCCATCGACGCCGCCGAGCAATTCGGGGGTGAGGAGGGCACCGCCCCCCAACTTGTCATGGGGGAGTGGATTCCGCCGGTGGAGATCGCCCGCATCGTGGTGTTCCTTTCGAGAGGTGACTGCCGCCACCTGTCCGGCGCCACCATCGACATCAACGGCGCCAGCTACATGCGCTGAGCTCCCTGCTAGCGGTCCCGCTAGATGGTCATGGTGTCGATGGGCGGGTGGCTTGCCATCCCAGGTTGCCGAGTAGAACAACCCCGGTGCCGATCAGTAGGGCCTGGGGATTGGCGATCGACACGTCGGCGAAGGTCCACAGCCAGAACATCTGGAGGGCGGGGGAGAGGAACATGACGCGTTGAACGCTCAGGCTGGATGTGGTGTACAGAGAGTACCGGTGGGCCAGGGAGCCGACCGCGTCGAAACCGCCGGCCAGTGCTAGGAGGCCGGCGGTAGTCCAGGCGAGTCCGAAGCCGTTGCCTGACGGAAAGAACAGGGCACTACCCAGCAGGGTCAGGGGGAGGGCGCCGAGCCTTCCTGCGACTGCCGCGAAAGTCGCGTTCCAGACCAGTTCGTGCGGGTCGTCGGAGGGCCAGGCCATCAGGCGTCCCGTGGATACCGTTGTCCAGAGGCCTCCGCTGGCGGCGGCAGTACCTGCCAACGCCACGAGTATTCCTGTCCAGTTCAAGGTCGCGACCGCGCCGGTCTCTGACCAGATGACCAGGGCGGCGCCCGCGAAGGAGAGGATCATCAGCATCCAGTGCATCCTGCCCATGACATGCGGGGAGGTTTGTTCTGCGTTGGCGAGCTTCCGGCCCATCCGGGCGGCCAGCCACACCATCCCGATCAGCATCAGCTGGAAGATGATGGTCACCACCAGCGGGTCGATCAGGGTGGCTGCCCACACCCAGAAGGCGAGGTCTACGGCCAGGGAGACCGCCATCCAGACGGCCGGGGTTCGCAACAGGTCCAAAGGGGTCCGGATACGGACCGGTTCTCCGCCGGCTCCCCAATAGGACAGCAGGCGGTGGGCACTCTCTCGCCATTGTTTATTCCGGCTCGGCACCACGAAGAAAATCGGAAGCATGGTCAGGACCTGGAAGACCAGTAGCCACGAGCGCCACGCGAAAGGGTCGGCGCTTCTGTGGGTATAGACGAACAAGAGGGGCAAGCCGGAACTGGTCGTGACCGCGGCCAGGGCCCATAGTGTCCCCTTGGTGGTCGGGTTCATGGGTAGAACGGTCCTGAATCTTTCGGCTGGTGTCATGGGATCGCCGACGGAGTGTGACCAAGGGGTGGCCGCCGCCCGCACCCGTCCCTTGAGAGGCTGCCTACTCAGCCCTCAGGCGGGGTCGCACTCTCGGGATCCGTTTGACTTCTCCATCACGGTCGTGTTCTGTCCGAGGCCTATCTGGGCGCTGTCCGGTACACCGACCGGTCTTATCACAGGTATCGGGCCTCCACCCGTTGCGAGCTCGTGGCAGATCGTACATGCGGCCCATGGGAGGTCGGGCTAGCGCTCGCAAGAGTACCGTGCTCACGACTCGGGTCCGGCGTGGCAGTGGAGGCCGTCTAGTGGTCTGTCTGTGTAATGGCGGTGTGGTATGGCGAGGCAGCGGTGTTCCTCGCAAGGCCCGCTGACGAAGGCGTACCCGCAGGGTACGTTGAGGAAGCGGAACGAAGCGACGGGGCGCCGATGGCCGCCAGAGCACCCGTTTGTTTCGCAGACAGACCACTAGGGTGTTGGTCGAGTGCGGAGGGCCTCCGCCGGGTGCGCTGCAGGAGGAACACCAATGCCTGTCGGGTGGGATTCGACGCTGGACGAGATTCTGGACCGTGGCTCCCTGAGGCTTCCGATCGAGTTCCTGGGCCATCCCGACACCGGAGATCCACCGGAGATGTACCGCGACCCCGAGACCGGTGAACCGGCCGGTCTGGCTCCCAAGGTTGGGGCGATGATCGCGTCAGACCTCGGGGTCGAACTCGAGATCGTCGAGATGATCTGGCCGGACCAGATTCCGGCACTGTTAGACCGCAAGGTGGATCTTCTCCCGAAGCACACCCTGTTTCCCCGGCGCGCCCTGCAGGTGGAGTTCGCCATGGGTCGTCTCATGCAGATTCGGGTCACGTGTCAGGTACCGGCCGAAAAAGCCGGCGAAGGGATCGAGTCACTGAATCGAGAGGGTCTCCGGATCGGGGTATGGCATGGTTCGAGCAATAGGGACGTTGCCGAGCGCTTCTTCCCGGCGGCGACCGTGGTGGATACTCCAGATCCGACCGGGTTCCTGCTGGACGGGCGGGTAGATGCCGTCGTCGGGGACGCGGTCACCCGGCGATACCTTGAACTCAATCCGGAACTAGGGCTTTTGCGGGAGCTGGACGGCGCGCTGGTGATCCTGGCGCGGGGATACAACAAGATCTCGATCCGCCCCGGGGACCAGAGGTTCCTCAACTGGTTGAACAGTTGGTACGACTACCGGGCCGCGGAGGGGGACATCGAGGATCTCTGCGTGACGTGGTGGGAGAGCTTCATGGCGGACCGGGAATAGCACGAGGCTCCGACTCTCTGGAGAGGTGTGACTCGGTACTCAGACCGACCACCACCTCCCGTTCTTCCCCTTACACGGGATGCAATCAAGTTGCGGATCACTGGGTGCGGCAAATATGATGGCAGCTTGTTCACCAGCCTCGAGGAGGGCGAGTATGAAGATGCTTTGGAAACGGATGCCACCTGTCATGGCGATTGTGGCTGCCTTGGCGATGGTCGCAGTTGCTTGTGGTGGTACCGAGACCGTCACGGTGACCGAGGAAGTGGTGGTCACATCCATTGTTACTGAGGTCGTGACCGAGGAAGTCGTTGTCACAGAGACCGAGACGGTGACCGAGGAAGTGGTGGTCACATCCATTGTTACTGAGGTCGTGACCGAGGAAGTCGTTGTCACCGAGACTGAGACCGTCGAGGTCGAGGTGATGGTCGACGATACCGAGGCGCGGACCCTCCGTATTGCCATTGCCGATGACGTGGAGCAACTCGACCCCGCCTTGGGCTCGGCACAGCTCACCAACCTGGTGCTGAAGAACGTCTACATGCAGCCGGTTCAGTACCGTCCCGGTCCTGATGTGGGTGGCTTCTCGTACGCCGACACGACCTCCTTCGAGGGTCAGTGGATCGAGTCGTGGGACTTCAGCGATGACTTCCGGACCATCACCCTCCGGCTCCGCCAGAATCTGACGTTCCCGACCAGTGGAAACCCGGTTACGGCTGACGACGCCATCTACACGATCAACCGGGCGCTTGCCACCGGACCGGCCGGACCGGCCTGGGTCTGGGGCAACATCGGTGTGACATCGATCGACCAGATCGAGCGGGTTGATGACCGGACGCTCATCGTCCACAACGCTCGTCCGTCCACGATCGTGCTGCCGCTCATGAGAGACCAGACCATGGGCATCATGGACAGCGTGACCATCCAGGCGAATTCCACCGAGGACGATCCTTGGGGCCGGGATTGGCTCAAGCAGAACTACGCCGGCAACGGCCGGTACGTGGTGGACAGCTGGGAGCGCGGATCGCGCATGGTTCTGAAGCGCAACCCCACGTGGACGGGTTTCCAGCCCTATTTCGAGACGGTGGAGTTGCTGACGGTGCCCGAGGCGGCCAACCGTCTCGCCCTGCTCCAGAGTGGTGATGTGGATATCGCCCTCGATCTATCCGTACAGCAGTTGGCTACCGCAGCAACTTCGGACGGTGTGAAGGTTCTGTCGGTTCCCGACCGGAACGGGATCAACGTCCTGTTGAACAACCAGGCTCCGCCGTTCGACAACGTGACCCTGCGGAAGGCGATGTCCTACGCGGTCGACTACAACGCGATCGTCAACGGCGTCCTCAATGGCCAGGCAGTCCCGAGCCAAGGACCTATCTCGGTGAATTCCAGGTTCTTCGACCTATACAACCTGGAGGACGCGTGGATCTACGAGCACGATCCCGACAGGGCTCGGCAGCTCATGGCGGAAGCCGGCTATCCCGACGGGTTCGAGTTCGAGATGGTCATCCGCCAGAACGTCCCGCTCGATGAGGCGGTCGCTACGAACCTTAAGGCGCAATTCGCCGACCTCGGGATTGACATGAGCATCCGTCCTGTTACCGGGGCCGAGATGTTCGATCACTTGTTCGGTCTCACCTACGGAGGTATGGCCTTCCGGGGCGGTCTCCTCGACTACGTCGATGACCCCTACTACCAGTTCTTCCTGTGGTGGGATTCGCAGGACGCAGCGATCAACTGGACCGGTTTCGTGGACCCGCGGATCGATGAGATCCTCGACGAAACGGCTTCGGTCGTTTCGGATCCGGGACGGCGCGAGCCCTACCGGGAGGCAGTGACCCGATTGGTCGACGCAGCTCCGATGCTGTGGCTTGCCAATGCCAACTACACGCTGGCGATGCGCGAAGACATCGGCGGGTTCACGCTCCATCCCGACGGGCTTCTCTGGTTCGCGACCTTGAATAGGTCCGGCTAGTCCATCGGTAGTAACTACGTAGATCGGGAGGGCGCCGCCTAGGGCGGTCGCCCTCCCGATCGTTCTACCTTCCTGGAGCCACGCATAGAAGCGATACAGGCAACTAGTCAGGAGCGGGAGACCCGCGATCGGCTCTCCGGACTTCGCCGATGGGCCCTGTTCCTGGCCAATCGCGTCGTGATTCTCGCCGTCGTCCTCCTGGCGGTGGTCATAATCGGCTTCACGATCACCCGGTCCACGGGGACCCCTCTTTACGCCTCGCTCGGAGTGGCGGTGAGCGAGGCGATAATCGAGCAGCGAGCCGAGGAGATGGGCCTCAACGAGCCCATCGTCGTACAGTTCTGGACCTATCTCACTCACCTTCTCCAGGGAGACCTGGGTGTGTCCCGTATCAGCCGCATACCGGTTGCCGAGGACATTGCCATCAAGCTTCCCGCCACCGCCGAGATGGTCTTCTTCACGCTGATGGTCAGTTTCATCTGGGCCATCCCACTCGGTGTACGGGCAGGACTCAGACCCGACGGAAAGCTGGCCAGGCTCGGGGAAGGCATGGCGCAGTTCGGGGTCAGCGTTCCGGCCTTCTGGCTCGGCCTGCTGTTCATCTTCCTCCTCTACTTCCTGCCTCCCAGGCTCCCTGACCCTCTAGGTCCTCTCCCCTCGCTCTTCCCGCCTCCCTTGGGCCGCGTGGGCAGTGGCGTTACTCCCCCGGAAATGGTGACCGGTCTCTACACGCTGGATGCCCTGATCGCCGGGGACTTCCGTCTGGCTTGGCATGCCCTGTGGCATCTGATTCTCCCCGCGGTGACCCTCTCGTTGACCAGCGGGCCCCCGCTATTCCGTGTCACCCGCTCCGCAGTTAGCGAGGCCGTGTCCAGCCCGTTCGTCGAGGCCGCCTACAGCTACGGACTGGGCCGGCGAACCGTTCTTGTCAGGGACGTTCTCCGCAACGCCTCCCCGCCGGTGCTCAATCTGGCCGCCATGACGTTCGGCTACCTGATCGGAGGCGGGGTGCTGGTGGAGGTGGTGTTCTCCTGGCCTGGGATCGGTTCGTTCGCGGTATGGGGCATGGACAACTCCGATTATGACGTGGTGCTAGCAGTGGTAATCATCGCCGCGGTCATCTACGTGATCCTGTACTTCATAGTCGATCTGATCCAGTTCGCCATGGATCCCCGGCTCCGTGACTGAGCAGCGATGACCACCATCTCCCCCAAGAGGGAACGCCGGCTTCTGGCCCGCGTCTTTGTCGGCGCGACGCTCGGTATCACCATCCGGCGTTCACTGTTCTTCTTCATGCTGTTCCTGGCCGTGATCGGTCCGTGGATCGAAACGATCGGCCAATGGATACCCATGCCCGTCTACGACCCTCTCCGGCCCGATCCGTTCAATCCGGTGTCCCCGCCCTCGGCGGAGCACTGGTTCGGTACGGACACCCTGGGCCTCGACATCTTCACAAGGGTGATAGTGGCCACCCGGGTCGACTTCACCCTGGCGCTCATCGGGGTCATGCTTGGCGGCGGCCTGGGATGCCTGGCCGGCGCCTGGGCCGCCTACCGCCGCGGGTGGGTGGACATGATTGCCCTGAGGATTGTCGAGGTGGTCCAGTCGTTCCCCGTCCTTCTCCTCGGGATCGCCCTGTTCGCCGCGCTGGGACCCCTCGAGATCTTCGGCCCTGTGGACAACGGCATGGCGGTCCTCGTCATAGCCATCGCCATGGTCAATTTCCCGCTGTACCTGCGCCAGGTACGCAGCGTGCTGCTGCCGCTTACCGAAGCGGAGTTCGTGCAGGCGGCCAAGTGCGCCGGCCTGGGAGCATGGGGCATCGTGGTGCATCACTTCATTCCCAACGCCCGGGGCCAGATCCTGGCCTTGTTCCCACTGACCTGTGCCTACGCCATCCAGATCATCGCCGGGCTCAGCTTCATCGGTCTCGGCATCGAACCGCCAAACCCCGAGTGGGGATCCATGATCAAGACCGGGGCCACGCTGATCGTCCAGGGCCACTGGTGGGTCTCCGTCTTCCCCGGCGCCTTCATCGTCCTGTCTGTGTACTCGTTGACCGGCTTTTCCGCCCGCTCCGAAACGTTGGTCGGTCCGGGAGGGACGTCCGCATGAACTCCGGTCCGGCCAACGGGGCGCTGCTGACGCTCTCGGGGGTGGAGGTCACCATCAACACCCTCTCGGGCCCGGTCCATCCTCTTCAGGGCGTGGATCTCCAGGTGTTCCCCGGTGAGACGGTCGGGTTGGTGGGGGAGAGCGGTTCCGGGAAGTCGATGACCCTGCGGTCGATCCTGCGGCTGATGCCCCCGGGCGGGGCGATCACCGGCGGTGCGGTCGAGTGGCAGGGCCGCTCGGTGCTCGACCTGGACACCGACGAAATCCAAACCTATCGGGGCTCGGATGTTGCCATGATCTACCAGAACCCGGTCACGGCCCTTGACCCGATGCTCAGCGTGGAGCGCCAGATCGTGGACGCGTTCAAGGCCAACCGCGAGGTCCTGGACGGCGCTCCGGAGGAGTTTGCCCGCGAGGCCCTGCGGGACCTCGAGTTCGGCAACCCCGACGCCATCCTGAAACGCTACCCGCACCAACTGAGCGGGGGAATGGCGCAGCGGGTCAACATCGCACTGGCCTTGGCGTGCGGCCCTTCCCTCATACTGGCCGATGAGCCCACCACCGGACTCGACATGACCACCCAGGTGAGGGTGCTCGATCTCCTGGAGCAGCAGGTCAGTGCCCGTAATGCCGCTCTGCTCTTCATCTCCCACGACCTGCGGGCCGTGGCGAGGGTGGCCCGGAACATCGGGATCATGTATGCCGGACGGGTGGTGGAGTTCGGCCCTCGGGAGCGGATCCTCACCGAGCCCTCCCATCCGTACGCCAGGGCACTTCTGGATTGCGTGGACCTGCGCACCGATGAGCGTCCTCGTTCCATACCAGGCCTGGTTCCCCGGATGACCGAGGTTTACCAATTCTGCGCCTTCCGCGACAGGTGTGTGTACCGGATGGCCGTGTGCGATGAGGAGCCCCTACCCGTGCACGACTTGGGCGGGCGCCGCCGGTTGCTGTGCCACTTGGGCCCCGACCATGACTGAGGCCACCATCCTCGAGGTCCGCAACCTGTCGAAGACCTATCGGGTGCGTCGTTCTATCGGTCTGGTTGAGACGATCAAGGCTGCCCAGCGTGTCTCGTTTGCGGTGGAGCGGGGCCGGACCCTGGGGATAGTCGGGGAGAGCGGATCCGGCAAGTCGACCGTGGCTCGTTGCCTCCTCGGCCTGACACCGCTCACGGAGGGGGAAGTCCTACTGGAAGGGACCCAACTCGGCGATCTAGGCGTCCGGAAGATGCGATCGCACCGCCGCATGATGCAAATGGTCTTCCAGATGCCGCAGGCATCCTTCGACCCGACCCGGACCGTGCGCAGTTCGGTGGAGCAGCCCCTGCGCCGCCTCCGACCGGACATGTCGAAATCGCAACAGGAGGAACGCCTCCGGCACGTATTGACCGCTGTCAGCCTCGGTGAGGAGTTGTGGGACCGCAAGCCGAGGGCGCTGAGTGGAGGACAGCTCCAGCGCGCGGCTATCGCCCGGGCGCTGGCGCCCGACCCCGAACTCGTGGTGCTGGACGAGCCGACCTCCTCGCTCGACCTGAGCGTGCGCGGGGACATCCTGTCGCTGCTGCAAGAACTCCAGGAGGAGTTTCACGTCGCCTTCGTCTTCATCTCCCACGACCTCGAGGCGGTGCGCGTATGCGCGCACGAGGTGATCGTCATGTACCTGGGCCAGATCGTGGAGCAGGGTACGGCAGAACAGGTCTTCGGCTCACCTGCCCATCCCTACACGCAAGCCCTGATGGCGGCGAGCAGGTTCGAGACCGACAGTTTCGAGCTGGGCCCGAAGGGCGAGACCGACCCGGCCACCGGGTGCCGCCTGATGCCGAGGTGTCCGCTGGCCGAGGACGCCTGTTCGGCCGAACAGGACCTGGTTCCGAGCGGCACCACCGGGCGAATGGTTCGGTGCTGGAAGGTGGTTGAGTTGCCGGCTGCCGGCGTCAAACGGACCTGACGGCGAGCCGGCCAACGGCACCCAGCGCGCCTAGCCACGGGCAACCTGACCACAGACCGGGGGCGTCCGGTGACTGGTACCCTGTCGGTCGCGTCTTTCAACCTGAAGGGATCAATACGTAATGGGAACGAGGATTGCGGTGGACATCGGTGGGACGTTCACCGATCTGGTCATGGAGTCGGACGCCGGAACCCAGGTCTCCAAGGTTCTGAGCACCCCCGAGGATCTGGTCGAGGGTGTACTGCATGCGGTGGCGGAGGCCGGCGCCGACCTCGAGGACGTATCGCTCTTCATCCACGGGACCACGGTGGGGCTGAACACCTTCCTCGAGCGCTCCGGCGGCAAGGTGGCCCTGGTCACCACCAGGGGTTACCGCGACGCATACATCATCGGCCGCGGCCACAGGCCCGACATGTACGACCTGAAATATCACAAGCCTACCCCTCTGGTCGAGCGTGACTCCATCCTCGAAATCGATGAGCGGATCAGCGCATCCGGTGAGGAACTGCTCCCGCTCGACGCCAATTCGGTCGAGGTAGCGGCCAAGGCCATCGCCGAGGCCGAGTACGAGGCGGTGGCGGTGTCCCTCATCCATTCCTATGTCGACCCCTTGCATGAGCTCGAGACGAGAGAACTTCTCCGCAGGACCCTCCCCGACATCCCCATCGTGCTCAGCCACGAGGTGGCGCCCGAGTGGCGGGAGTACGAGCGCACCTCCTCTACCGTCACCTCCGTCTACATCACCCCCCGGGTTCGTGACTACCTGTCCCGGCTGTCCGAGGCTCTACGCGGCAGAGGCCTGTCGGTGCCGCTCCATGTAACGCAGTCCAACGGCGGGGCGATGATTGCCGACTCGGCGGCCGACCGGGCGGTGCTCACCCTCTACTCGGGACCGGTGGGTGGCGTGATCGGAGGTCGCGAGGTGGGCCGGCGGACCGACCAACCCGACCTCATCTGCATCGACATGGGCGGCACCTCTTTCGATGTCTCGATCGTGCGCGGTGGTCAGGTGGGCATGCAATCCGAGTTCGAGCTCCAGGGCCTTCCGATCCTGGCGCCGGCGGTGGAGTTGGTGAGCATCGGCGCCGGCGGGGGGAGCCTGATCTACGAACGCCACGGCGGACTCCGGGTGGGTCCCGAGTCTGCGGGTTCGTTCCCGGGCCCGGCCAGCTACGGGCGGGGCGGCGTCCGCCCCACCGTTTCGGATGCCAACGTGGTGCTGGGCCGCATTCCACGAGCCCAGAAGCTGGCCGGTTCCTTCACGCTGGATCGCCAGGCCGCCGAGGATGCCCTGGCCTCCGTGGCCGGGTTCTTCGACCTGACGGCGACGGAGCTGGCCGAGCAGGCGCTCGACGTCACCCATTTCGTCATGGCCGAGGCGATCCGCGAGTTGACCGTGGAACGGGGCCTCCATCCCAAGGACTTCGCCATCGTGGCCTTCGGCGGGGCAGGTCCCCTCCACGCCGCGTTCCTGGCGGAGGAACTCGAGGTGGAGCGGGTGCTGATACCCGCCGATCCGGGCGTCTTCTCGGCCTGGGGAATGCTCCAGGGCGACGTTCGTCACGACGCCGTCACCACCCATTACCGGAGGCTGGACCGGCCCATCGTCGACCTGACCGAGCCGATCGAGCGGCTCAAGGACAAGGTGTGCCGCGAGATGGAGGTGGATGACGAGCAGCGAGCGGGGATGCGCTTCGAGACCCACATCGAGTTGCGGTACGTGGGTCAGGAGTACTCCCTGCCCATCCCGCTAGTGGGCGCGGAGGCCGACGAAGAGTTCAAGGCAAGCTTCCACGCCCGGTACGAGGAGCGCTACGGCCATGCCAACCCGGAGGCTCCCATCGAGATGGTGGCTATCCGCTTGACGGGCATCCGCGAGTTCGAGCGCGGCCCGTCCGGCAACGGCAACGGGCAGGCCGCAGGGGTGGATGGCACCAGCGAGCAGGTCATCTTCAGCGGGCGGTCCACGGACGTCCCGATCGTGGACCGAGGCAATCTCTCCGGTCAGCTGGTGGGCCCGGCCATCGTCATGGAGCCGTCCACGACCACGGTGGTTCCTCCCGGCTGGGAGTTGCGGGTGGGATCCCAGGGCCATCTGATCATGGAAAGGGGAGGCTGATCATGAGCGACACCACCGTCAGCGGCGAAAACCGGAACATGCCCTCCCCGGCCACGGTCGAGGTGGTCCGGAACGCGTTCATCTCCGGGGCGGAGCAGATGCGGAGAAACCTGTATCGCAGCGCTCACAGCCCGGTCATCTACGAGATGAAGGACTGCTCCGTGGGGATCTTCGACGCCGAGGGTCACCTGCTCGGCCAGGCGCCCGGCCTACCGTTCTTCCTCGGCAGCCTGGGGGGGACGCTCCGAGAGGTGGTCAGGATCAAGGGTTACGAGGTGTTCCGGGAGGGGGATGTCTGGATCGTCAACGATTCGACTATCGCAGGCAGCCACCTCAACGATGTGACCGTATACGCTCCGATCTTCGTGGAGGGAAGCCTGCGGGGGTTCACGGCTGCCAAGGCCCACTGGAACGACATCGGGGCCAAGGATGCCGGGTTCTGCGGTGACACCACGGACATCTTCCAGGAGGGTCTGCGCATCGGACCGACCTGCATCTTCCGGGACGGCCGCCTCGATCAGCAGATCGTGGACCTGATCGCCCTGAACTCCCGTTTCCCGACCGCGCTGGTGGGTGATCTGATGGCCGAGATCAGTGCCTGCCGGACCGGAGTGGAGCGGTTCCGTTCCATCGTGCAGCGGTTCGGATGGGATCAGGTGGAGAAATCCATCCACTCCGTGTTCGAGCAGGCCGAGGCCGAGGACCGGCGCTCGGTGGCGGAGATCCCCGACGGCGTCTATGTCGAGGACGCCTACCTGGATAACGATGGCGTGACCGAGGATCCCGTCCACGTGAAGGTCGCCGTCACCGTCGAGGGTGACAGTATGACTGTCGACCTGACCGGCTCCAACCGCCAGAACGTGGGCAGCGTCAACAGCGGCATCGTGCAGACCCGCTCGGGCATCGAGCAAGGCTTCAAGTTCCTGGTCAACCCGCACTCCCCGGTGTCCGGAGGGAACTTCCGGAACCTAGAGGTGATCGCTCCGGAGGGGACTTGTTTCAACCCGAGCGAGACCGCCGCCTGCCTCAAGTACGGACCCCATCTGATGCTGGCGCTGGACCTGATGATCAAGGCCCTGAGCCGGGTCGTGCCGGAGCGGGCCGCGGCGGGGCACGTGGGCGACTCGTGGAACGTGATCATCGTAGGGGAGGACGAGTTCGGCCTGTTCCTGTCGGGGGAGGCACTGACCGGGGGATGGGGCGCCTTCGAAGGGGGCGACGGCGAGTCGGCTCTTATCCACTCGGCGGCGGGCGACTTCAAGAACTTCCCGATCGAGACCATGGAGCACCGCTACCCGCTGATCATGCGGCGCCACAGCCTGCGCGAGGGTTCGGGCGGTGACGGGAAGTGGCGGGGCGGAATGGGGATCGTTCGGGAGTACGAGATCCTTGCCCCGGTCACGATCCAGCTCTGGTTCGAGCGGGCCGTCCAGCAGCCTTCATGGGGCCTCTTCGGCGGCCAGGACGGCGCGGGGCCGGAGGTGTGGGTGCACCGTCCCGGCGAGGCGCCCGAGAAGATGTTCAAGGCCAACGATCTGAAGGTCGAGGCCGGTACCCGGCTGGTGGTGAAGACCGGGGGAGGGGGAGGCTGGGGCGACCCGGCGGAGCGTGCCGCCGAGGACCGAGCTACGGACCGGCGCCTGGAGTTGGTCCCCTGAGTCCCGGGTAGCCGAAATCAGGACCTCTGACCTGTCCGCTCCGTCGCCCGCGACGGTCGAGGTAGTGCGGAACGCGTTCATCTCCGGGGCGGAGCAGATGCGGAGGAACCTGTACCGGAGTGCCTATAGCCCGGTCATCTACGAGGCCAAGGACTGTTCGGTGGGGATCTTTAACGCCGAGGGACGCCTGCTCGGCCAGGCGCCGGGCCTTCCGTTCTTCCTGGGAAGCCTGGGCGGGACGCTCCGGGCGGTAATCAGGATCAAGGGTTACGAGGTCTTCCGGGAGGGAGATGTCTGGATCGTCAACGACTCGAGCATCGCCGGGAGCCACCTCAACGACGTGACCGTATACGCTCCGATCTTCGTTGACGGATTGTTGCGCGGGTTCTCGGCGGCCAAGGCCCATTGGAACGACATCGGAGCCAAGCGGGCCGGCTACGTGGGTGACAGCACGGACATCTTTCAGGAGGGTCTGCGGATAGGCCCCACGTGCATCTTCCGGGACGGACGGCTTGATCAGCAGATCGTGGATCTGATCGCTCTGAATTCCCGTTTCCCGATCGCGTTGACGGGTGACCTGATGGCCGAGATCAGTGCCTGCCGCACCGGGGTGGAGCGGTTCCGTTCGATCGTGCAGCGGTTCGGCTGGGATCAGGTCGAGACCTCCTTACGGCTGGTGTTCGACCAGGCGGAGGTCGAGGACCGCGCCTCGGTGGCGGAGATACCGGATGGCGTCTACGTGGCTGACGGCTACCTCGATGACGACGGTGTGACCGAGGAACCCGTCTACGTGAAGGTCACCGTCACCGTGGACGGTGACAGCATGACGGTGGACCTTTCCGGCTCCAACCGCGAGTGTGTCGGCAGCATCAACAGCGGTTTGGTCCAGACCCGCTCGGCTATCGAGCAGGGTTTCAAGTTCCTGGTCAATCCCCATGCTCCGGTGTCCGGAGGCAACTTCCGCAACCTCGAGGTGATCGCCCCCAGAGGAACCTGTTTCAACCCGGGCGAGACCGCCCCGTGCCTCCACTACGGACCCCACCTGATGCTGGCCATCGACCTCATGATCAAGGCCTTGAGCGCGGTGATTCCCGAGCGTACCGCGGCGGGACATGTGGGCGACTCGTGGAATGTCAGCATCGTGGGCGAGAACGAGTTCGGCCTCTTCCTGTCGGGGGAGTCGCTGACCGGGGGTTGGGGCGCTTACGAGGGCGGGGACGGTGAATCGGCTCTCACGCACTCGGCGGCCGGGGAATACAGGAACCAACCGATCGAGGCGTTGGAGAACCGGTATCCGTTCCTTATGCGCCGTCACGCCCTGCGCGACGGGTCGGGCGGTGATGGCAAGTGGCGCGGTGGCCTGGGGATCATCCGGGAGTACGAACTCCTGGCGCCCTGCACGGTCAATCTCTGGTTCGAGCGCACCAAGCAGCCGTCGTGGGGTCTCTTCGGCGGTGGGGACGGTGCGTCGCCCGAGGTGTGGGTGCACCGTCCAGGCCAGGCTCCCACCCGCATGCTCAAGGCCAACGGCCTCAAGGTCGAGGCCGGAACCCGGCTCCTCGTGAAGACCGGTGGGGGCGGCGGCTGGGGAGACCCGGCGGAGCGCACCGAAGCCGACCGCGAACGGGACCGCCGCCTCGAGATGGTCATCTGACGTCGGGATGCATGCCGCCAGTGGTAGGTCGAGTCGGGTCTAACCTCAGACAAGTTGCAATATGTTCGCTAACAGCCACGCCGGAATGACGGGCTGGTCTATTCGGAGACACACGGATCCGGAAGGGGAACCACATGAGTGATAAGAACCAGGCGGTGCAGGATCTGGGGGCCGAGTTCTGGGACTGGAGAGTCGTCTCCGGATACCGGAGCCCCGACGATGTTCCGCGCCTGGAGCTGGTGCCCGACTGGATCCCGCAGTTCGATGAGGATGCGGCCCGCCACCGGCTGGACAAGGCCGCCGAATTCCGGCAGCGATGGGAGGACCTCGACGTGTCGGGCGAGCCGGTTCCCACCCAGGTCGACTACCGGCTCATCGGTTCCGCCATCTCCCGGGTGGAGTGGGAGACCAGGATCCTGCGCTCCTGGGAACGGGATGCGGTCATGCAGGTCCACCAGGCGCTCGGCACCTATTACGACTCGCTACTCTGCCCGCCGCCGTTCGACAGCGACCGCCAGGAAGGCATTATCCACAAACTCCACATGGTGGGTCCCCAGCTCGAAGTCGCTCTCGAGAACCTGGCCCGAGCGGGCACTTCTGCTCTGGCCGGGTCGGCCGTCCGCCTGCTTCGAGCGATCGATACCGCCCTGCCCAAGTCGATCGAAGAGGTGAGCGGGTTCTTCGATGCATCCCGTCGGAGCTCCCTCGCCGAGGCCGGCGCCCAGGCCACCGGGCACCTGGTGTCGTTCCGCGAGTGGCTGCGGGAGCATCAGGACGGGATGGCTGCCCCGGAGCCCGTGGGGCGCGACCACTTCATGTGGTACCTGCGCAACGTGGCGCTCCTCCCCCTCCAGCCCGAGGAGATGGTGCTGCTGGCCCAGCGGGAGCTCTACTACAACTACGCCTGGGAGGAGGTGGAACGCAACCGCTACGGCGACACGCCGGTGCCTGACCGTTTCCCGACCGCCGAGGCCCAGTGCGAGCAACAGGCCCGGGATGAGCAGGCGGTCCGGGAGTTCTACGAGAACGAGAACCTCCTGACCCAGCCCGATTCGCTCCGCCGCTACCTCACCGCGCCCTTGCCGGAGTACGTGCAGCCTCTCAACTGGCTGGGTGTGGCCAACGACCTCACCTCGGACAGACGCCTTGACGAGGATGCGTACACCTACGTATGGGACCCCAACCGGCCCCTGTCGTACTTCTACGAGGCCAACGCCCGGGACCCCCGGTTGGGCATCATGCATGAGGGCGTCCACTACAAGCAGCTGGCCTTATCGTGGGCTAACCCCAATCCCATGCGCCGGCGTTACTACGACTCGATCAGCAATGAGGGCCTGGCCCACTACAACGAGGCGTTGATGCTCCAGGCCGGCCTGTTTGACGACGCTCCCTGGTCGAGGCTGGTGACCCAGAACTTCAAGCGACTCCGTAGCTTGCGGACGGTGGTGGACGTGAGTCTGGCCACCGGGGCCATCACCCTCGAGGAGGGGATGAAGATGTTCGAGGAGCTGATCCCGGTCGATCCCCAGACCGCTCTAGAGGAGACGTCGATGTACGTCTCCAACCCGGGGCTGGCGATGGCCTACATGGTCGGCAAGCTCGAGATAATCCGCCTGCTGGGCGATGCCAAGAAGAAACTGGGGGCCGAGTTCAGCCTGCGATGGTTCCACGACCACCTGTGGAGCAACGGCAACGTTCCCATCTCGCTGCTCCGCTGGGAGATGCTGGACGACCCGAGCGACATCGAGGCCATCGACCGGGCCGGATGATGGGTGCCCTGTCAGGTGCCGGTAGCCACCCATTGTCACAACGGTCGATGAATCGGAGTTAGGGGCCGACGCGGTTCCGGATGCCGGTTCTGGCGCGGTTGTAGGCGTTGTGATCGCCTAGCACGCCGAAGGTCCAGTTTGCCTCCTGCACCAGCCCGTGAACCTCGAAGGCGACCTGGTGCGGATCCGTTCCGGGCGGCAGGTCCCTCTGTTCCACCGCCAGGCGCGCATGCTCGGCCAGCGTCTCGATCCATGATCGGGCGATCTCGGCGATCAGGTCCCTGATGTGATCCGGCAGGCCGGCGGCCCCGCCGACGAAACCGCCCCGGTAGGCGTCGCTCTCCGCGTAGTCGACCCAGTGGGAGAGAAGGGCCCTGAGCCGTTCGATTCCCGGGGGAGCGGCCTCCGCCGGCTCGGACACGGCTCTCTTGAACACGTCGGCGCCCGCCCAGACGATCGACTGCTGGATTAGCTCGTCGGTAGGGAAGTGCTCGGCGACCGCAGTCGCAGGAACCTCCAGTTCCTCCGCGAGCCGCTCCACCGTCACCGCCTCGAATCCTTCAGCAGCCGACAACTCCGCCGCCGCGCCGACTACTTTGCCTCTGTTGATCATTGGTCAGAAGATAGCTGTGTAGTCGCCCCGGCCCGGTCCGATGATCCGATGCAGGCATCCACGGGCGGCGGGAGAGAAGGGTCCGCAGACTGTGTGTCTCGGTCGAAGCAGGTACCGTAGGTTGCCGGCTCGGGAGGAACATCATGACCGAGAGCATCCGCGAACAGGTACGGCAGAGCTACGCCAACGCCGCCCGGGCCACCATGACCCGGGTGGCCGAGACCGAGCCGGAGTTCGAACTCGCGTCCAGCCTCTACGCGCCTTCCGACATCGACGAGCTTCCGGTGGCCGCGGCCGAAGGATCCCTCGGTTGCGGAAACCCGGTGGCGGTGGCCGAACTAAACCCTGGCGAGGTCGTGCTGGACCTCGGATCGGGCGGAGGCATCGACGTGCTCCTGTCGGCCCGGAGGGTAGGTCCGGCCGGGTTCGCCTACGGATTGGACATGACCGATGAGATGCTGGACCTGGCGCGAGCCAATGCCGCAGAGGCGGGGGTGAGCAACGTTGCGTTTCTCAAGGGCTACATGGAGGAAATCCCGCTGCCCGACGCATCCGTCGATGTGGTCATCTCCAACTGCGTGATCAACCTGTCCGAAGACAAGAGGGCCGTATTCGCGGAGATAGCCAGAGTGCTCCGTCCCGGCGGGCGGGTAGGTGTGACCGACGTGGTGGCCGACGATGCCCTGACTCCAGAGCAGCGTCAGGAGCGGGGCTCATGGGTCGGCTGTATCGCCGGGGCGCCCTCATTCACCGAGTACCGGCAGGGTTTGGAGTCGGCAGGCCTGATCGACGTAGAAATCACATCCACCCACCAGATGGCGGACACAGCGAACTCCATAGCCGTCGTGGGGGTCCACTCCGCCATGATCCGGGCCCGTCTTCCCTGAACCGCAGACTCGCGCAACACAATCCTTTCCACCTCGACCAACGACTCGTAACGGCCTTCACAGGAGGTGTCATTGGGAAGGAGTCATCCTATCGCTGTCATGTGACGTTAGGTGCCACAGCTAGCGGTGGAGCCGGGGGGCGGGATACGTTCGTGACCGCCGTGAAGAGAACTCTTCTCCGAGTCCCTGTTGCCTACCTCTCGTGATCCACGTCCTGGCGGTCTTACCACAGGAGTTGGATGGGCCGGGTCAACAGCACGCTAATCCGATCCTCCAGGTCCGCTTGGCCTCGATGCCTATCAGCCCGGCCAGGCCGAAGGCCGCCAGCGGATCGGCCCACCACCAGCCGAGCACGGCGTTGGCGACCAGTCCGATCAGTGCCACAACCGACAGCTTCCAGCAGAAGTCGGTCTGGGCGGCGTCGGCCTCCATGGCGTGGCTGTGCAGGGCAAGAGCTACGGCTCGTTTGGCGTTGGCCAACCACTTCATCACGGCGATCGACAGCACGAGCAAAGCCACACCGACAACCGAGGAGGAGGGTCGTTCTCCGGAGGCTAGGGCAACGGTGGCGTCCGCAGCCACGTAGAGGGCCAGCAACCAGAGGCTGAGGGCCACCCCTCTGCGGGCGATACCTTCGACCCGGTCGATGCGTGCTGCATCCTTGGCGCGCCGCTCGGCGCCGAGTCGCCAGAGGATCACCACTCCGGAGACGGTCTCGACGAAGCTGTCGATCCCGAATCCGAGCAGAGCCACGCTGCCGGCGGCCAGTGCCGCCGCCACGGCGATGACCCCTTCCACCGCGTTCCAGCCCACGGTCAGCCATTCGAGCCGCACGGCTCGCCCGAGCAGGCTCTTGCGTTCGCCGTTCAGCCGCTCGGCGGTCATGTCACCCCGTCCGTGATCGACCTGGCCCCAAGTCTATGCGGACCAGCCAAGCCTGACCGGCCGCCTTTGAGTGTCGAGTGCGGCCCCGGTTGGTGACCAGTCGTGATCAGTAAGTGTGACAGCATTTACATTAACAACTAACAACGAACAAACAATAACTAGCAACCGGCAACTAGCGACTAGAAACCAATCATCTAGCATCGGTGGCTGCCGCGAGAGAAACCGGGAGTGGATTACCTTCGACCCCGCACCTGGCAGGATGCGATAGCGCTGAAGACGGAGAACCCCGCCGCGGTTCCGATCAACGGCGGCACCGATCTCATGGTCGAGATCAAATTCGCGGGTCGGCGGCCGTCATGCCTGCTGGACCTTTCCCATCTCGAGGTGCTCAAGGGATGGAGCTGGAGCAACGGTACGGTCGAACTCGGCGCAAGCGTCACCTACACGGATGTGCTGGAGCACCTGGGTGGTGATCTTCCCGCCCTGGCCATTGCCTCCCGGACGGTCGGTTCGCCCCAGATCCGCAACCGCGGGACCATCGCGGGGAACCTGGCCACCGCCTCTCCCGCCGGGGATGCCCACCCGCCGTTGCTGGCCACGGGCGCGACGGTCCGGGTCGAGTCGATACGGGGGATCCGAGATGTCCCGGTCGGGCGGTTCTTCACCGGTCCCAAGCAGAACGTGCTGGAGCCGGACGAGCTGATCAGGGCCGTCCTGGTGCCGAGGGCCCGAGGCCCTCAGCAGTTCTCCAAGGTGGGAACCCGCAACGCGATGGTGATCGCGGTGGTCTCCTTCGCCCTCGCGTTCGACGTGCCGGGCCGCCATGTCGGGACCGGGATCGGTTCAGCGGCCCCCACCCCGATCGAGGCCGTAGATGCCGGGGCCTACCTGGATCGGGAACTCGCTCTTGGGGGGTATTGGGAGGACCATCGCAAGCTTCCCGACAGGATCGTGGACGGCTTCGCGGAGCGGGCGGCGGCCGCCGCCCGGCCGATCGACGACGTGCGCGGCCCGGCCGGGTACCGCGTTCACGCACTGCGTGTCATGGCAGGGCGGACCCTCCGCTGGGCCTGGTCGGCCCTGGCGACGGGTGGAACCCGTGCTCATTGAGCTGACGGTGAACGGCAGGAGCCGCACGGCCGAGAACGTCCGGGCCGGGGAGAGCCTGCTGTACGTCCTGAGGGAGCACCTCGGTCTGAGGGGTTCCAAGGACGCTTGCGAGCAGGGTGAGTGCGGCTCATGTTCTGTATACCTGAACGGTGACCTCGTCTGCGCGTGCCTGGTGTCGGCCGGCCAGGCGGATGGCGCGGAGGTGGTGACGGTGGAGGGTCTATCGGACGGGGAGACGCTCCATCCAATCCAGCAGGCATACGTGTCCGAGGGAGCGGTCCAGTGCGGCTTCTGCACGCCCGGGCTGGTCGTCGCCACCCACTGCCTGCTCGATGCCAACTCCGATCCCTCCGACGACGAGATACGTGAGGCCCTGGCCGGCAACCTCTGCCGGTGCACCGGCTACGAGAAGATCGTCTCCGCCGTCCGGCTGGCTGCGACGGAGACGGCGGCCGGATGAGTTCGGCGTCCGTCCAATCCCGGCCCGGCCCGAGCGTCACCGTCCTGACCGGCTTCCTGGGCGCCGGGAAGACCACCCTCGTCAACCACCTTCTCTCCACGGACCACGGTCGGCGCATCGCGGTGATAGTGAACGAGATGGGCGAGATCGGAATCGACGGAGATCTCATCGTCTCCTCCGAAGAGGAGATAATCGAGATGGCCAACGGGTGTGTCTGCTGCACGCTGTCGGTTCGCAACGATCTGGCCGCCATGATCCGTAAGCTGCTGGCCCGCCCCGAGCCGCCCGACTACGTGGTCATCGAGACCAGCGGCGTTGCCGATCCGGTGCCGGTCACCCAGGCGCTCTTCGTCGAAGGCCTGGCCGATCGCATAGGAGTCGACGGGATCGTGACCATGGTCGACGCCAAGCACGTGGACGCCCATCTGGACGCGTTCGGCCCGGACCGGCCCGACAGCCGGGTGGTGGACCAGATCCTGTGCGCCGACCGCATCGTGCTCAACAAGACGGATCTCGTCGGGCCCGATGCCCTGCGGAAGACGGAGGCTCGGATCAGCGGACTCAACAACACCGCCCCGGTTATCAGATCGTGCTACTCCAGGGTGGACCCGGATGAGATTCTCGGGATCGAGGCCTTCGGTGGATCGCCGGTGTCGACAGGCGGCGGGTTCCTCGAGGACACCTACGTCCACTCCCGGGATCCGGGCGTGGAGGCCATCAGTATCGAGGTCCACGGCGAGTTGGACGGGGCCAGGCTGAGGGAGTGGCTGGAGGCTCTCACCGGGGCGCGATCCGCCGACATCTACCGCATCAAGGGCATCCTCGCCGTGGCTGGGCAGCCGCGCCAGACCATCCTCCAAGGGGTCCACCGGCTGTTCGAGATCTATCCGGGCGGGCGATGGTCGGGCAACCGGAGCAGCCGGCTGGTCTTCATCGGCCGTGATCTCGATGGCCGGATGCTGCGGTCCGGGCTGGAGGGCTGCCGCGCGTGATGAGGCCCCACCAGCAACTGGACACGAAGGTTCGTGACCGCAAGACCCACGCCCGCGGGGTCGGCGCGTCACCCCCGCGGCCCGACGCGCCGCTCAAGGTGCTGGGCCGCTTCGCCTACGCCTCGGACCTCCACATCGACGGCATGCTGTGGGGCGCCACGGTGAGGAGTCCGCACCCGAGGGCCCGCATCATGGGTATCGATGTCTCCCAGGCCCTGACGATCCGGGGGGTTGCCACCGTGCTGACCGCCGAGGATGTTCCGGGGCACCGTTTCTACGGCATCAAGGTGGCGGACCAGCCTGTGCTGGCCGCCCACGAAGTCCGGTATGTGGGCGAGCCGGTGGCGATCGTGGCCGCCGACCATCCCGAAACAGCCCGCCGGGCGGTCGAGGCCGTCCGCGTCGACTACGAGGTGCAGGCACCGCTGACCGACCCGGAGTCCGCGCTGTCGGGTGCCGGAGATCCGATCGACCCGGGCGGGAACGTGGCGCGCCATGTACGCATCCGCCACGGGGACGTTGCCACCGCCAGGTCACGGGCGGAGGTGGTGGTGCGACGGGAGTACACCTCAGGGGTCCAGGATCCGGCCTTCCTGGGCCCGGAAGCCGGTCTGGCGGTGCCCGACGGCAGCGGCGGTATCGACCTGTACGTGGCGGCGCAGTGGATCCACGACGACCGGCGCCAGGTGGCAGCAGCTCTCGGGCTGGATCCGAGCCGGGTACGACTGACCCTGAGCGGGGTCGGCGGGGCCTTCGGAGGCAGGGAGGACCTGTCGGTGCATATCCATGCCTGCATGCTGGCGCTGCGGATGGGCCGCCCCGTCAAGATGTCCTATGACCGGGCGGAGTCGTTCGTCGGCCATGTCCATCGGCACCCCTCCCGTATCCGGGTCGAACTGGGCGCCCGCCGGGACGGAACCCTGGTCTACTCCACAGTGAGGCTCCTGCTGGACGGCGGCGCCTACACGTCCACCTCGCAGATCGTCATAGCCAACGCCTCCTACTTCGCCGCCGGCGCCTACAAGGTCGACCATGTGGAGATCGACGGTTACGCCGTCTACACCAACAACCCTCCCCGGGGGGCCATGCGCGGCTTCGGGGCGGTGCAGGCCTGTTACGCCATCGAATCGGCCATGGATCGCCTCGCCGGGGAACTGGACATGGATCCGGTCGACCTGAGGGTCCGCAATGCCATACAGGAGGGAGACCTCCTACCCACCGGGCAGGAGGTTGACGGTCCCACCCCCACTCGCGAGCTCCTGGGACACCTGCGCCGCCTTCCGCTGCCCCCCGAGCGCCCTGCGGCAGGGGAGGACCTGAGGCGCCTGCCCGGCGGGGTGGGCAACACCACTCATGGGGAGGCGGTGGTCCGGGGGGTCGGCTACGCCCTCGGGATGAAGGCGATCGGCTTCTCCGGAGGCGTGGACGACATCTCCACCGCCCGGGTGTCGGTCTCGGTAGCGGGTGGCCGGCCGGTGGCGGAGGTCTACAGCGCCGCCTCTGAGTGCGGGCAGGGCATCGTGGCGGTGCAGGCCCAGATCGTGCGGACCGAGTTGGGGATCGACTCGGTCACCGTCCGGCCCGCTGACACGGACATCGGGGACGCCGGCTCGTCGGCGGCCTCCCGCCAGACCTGGATGACCGGCGGAGCGGTCCAAGGTGCCTGTCACGGCGTGCGGGATCGGATCCTGGAACGGGCCGCCCGACGCCTCGGTTGCTCTCCGGGAGATCTTGCCCTCACACCCCATGGAATCACGGTTCCCGGCAAGGGGGAGGCCCTCGTCAGTCTCGCCGACCTCCTGGGCGATGACTCGATCGAGCACACCTTCGTGTACCACCACCGGCCTACCGAACCCATCGATGACGTGCGGGGCCAGGGCAATGCCCACATCGCCTTCGCCTACGCCGCCCACCGGGCGGTGGTCGATGTGGACACCGAGTTGGGTCTGGTCCGGTTGGTCGAGCTGGCCACCGCCCAGGATGTGGGGAAGGCCATCAACCCCCAGGCCGTCGAGGGACAGATCGAAGGCGGTTCTGCCCAGGGTCTCGGCCTCGCCCTGCTGGAGGAGGTTCAGGTCGAGGACGGCCTCGTGAAGAACGCCTCGTTCACCGACTACCTGATCCCCACCATCCTTGACATGCCTCCCATGAACGTCCGGCTCTTCGAGTTCCCCCATCCCGACTCCCCCTACGGGCTCAACGGGGTAGGGGAGCCCCCCACGCTGTCCTCCACCCCGGCCATCGTCAACGCCCTGCGCGACGCCACCGGCCTCGACCTCCCGCGAGTCCCCGTCCGGCCGACCGATCTGATCGCCTCTCTCCAAGGCGATGGCTCTCGGGGAGAATAGGTCGATGCGACCTACGTTGTCGCGAGTCTCTACAAGCCCCTATCCGCGAAGAATTGGGGTTAGCCGACATCTAGGAGCGGGTTGTGCCATCGCAGTCCTGGGAAGCGGGCGAAGTCACCGTCGTTGGAGTGGACCTGGGCTTGGTGTTCGATGGCCAGTGCGGCGATGTGGGCGTCGGTGACGAGGTTCCCGCCCACGCCGACGGCGGCCAGCAAGTTGCGGAAGATGGCGAGGTGCTGAGTGCCCGGATTCAACGGCGTGACGCTGGATGAGCGGAACCACTCGGCCACGAGGTCGGCCGCGTGCTCTGGTGCCGCCGGGTCGCGCAGCACCGCGGGATGGGTAAGCAGCCGCACGAACCCTGTCGCCACGAGCCAAGGAACCCCTACTCGCTCGGTTCCGTTCACCAAGTCCTCCCACCACCGGCGTGCCGGCTGGTGCAGCGGCGCGCCGGCGGCGTGGGCGTACACGAGCAGGTTTAGGTCTGGGACGATCACTGCGCCTGCGGGCCGGGGAATCCGCCGACCTCGAGCGAGTCGTTGAGTTGGTTGAGTCGCATCGGATCGACGCCGGGCCTGAACCCGCTCGGGTGGGGATCGACAAGGTAGCGCGGCGCGGTCTCGACGAGCGCGGGGGACAGGCCCCGTCTCAAGGTGTCGTTGACCACCTTCTTGAACGGCTGGTCTGTGCGCTGGGCTTGTTCCTTGAGGGCATCAGCCAGATCGTCATCAAGAGTCAGAGTCGTACGCATGCAGACATCATAGCATCATTATCGAATGATGCTATGATGTTAGATAGGGTGAAGCCGGATGCCCTCCATTCACCGCTAGACCCGGCTCCGGTTCGGGGACTTGGACTCTGAGTCCAGGCTTCTCTAGCGGCGGAGCAGTTGCTTGATCCGGCGGGCGGCCGGGGTCCATAGCCACTCGGGTTCGGTGAACCGGCGATGGTCCTCACCGGGCAAGCCCATGGGGTCGTAGTAGCTCTTGCCGGAGTTCTTACGCAGGTAGCTCGTCCGCCTCAGCACCTTCAGGGAGGCATAGATCGTTCCCTTGTGGGTCCAGCCCTGCCGCAGGTAGTTCCAGTTGTCGGGCGCCAGATGCTGCGCCGCGGCGAAGTACCGCCAAGCACGCTGGCTGTCGCCCACCGACTCGAAGTGAAGCGCCAGCCTGAACGTCGCTTCTGCCAGGCGCAAGTTGTCGTCGACGGGCTTGAGCTGCTCGGCGAGTTCCTGGCTCGACCAGACGTGGCGGCTGTCGGCTCCCTTCTCGATCCAGTCGCGAGTCGCCTCGGCAAATGCGTCGTCGCCCACGCGAACCTTGCCGAGGCCGAATCTGATCGTCGTCTCGGCCGGGTACGTCCCTTCGTTGCTGCGAACGATGCGTCCCTCTTCGTCTATCCACGCGGCCGACGGCACGCTCACCCAGCCGAACAGCGAACTGATCTGGTGGGTCGGGTCGACGACGCACCGGTAGGTCGGGGAGGCTCGTTCAAACCACTTGTCGACAGCTGTGGCGCCTCCGGAGTCCTGAGCCACGCTGATCAACTCGAACCGGTCCGACCCGATGGATTCGTACAGATCCTGCCAGTCCGGCAGGCTGAAGCGGCACCCTCACCAGGATGACCAGGTGAACAGCACCACCTTGTGGCCGCGCAGGTCCGAGAGCCTTAACGTGTCGCCGTTCCGCTCGGTCACCTCGAAGTCGGGGGCGATAGCGCTCTCCAGCCCGGCGCGCCGGACCTCGGGCACCGAGCCGAGGCTCCACACGTCGCCGTCATGCGCGTACTTCTGGCCGATCATGTCCGCGAACTCCGAGTAGCAGAACCAGACCCAGTCGTCGGCGTCCGCGATCCACTCCTCGCGCTTGCCCGCCGGCAGCGGCACGCACAAATCGCCCAGGCAGGCGCCTTGAGGCTTCATCTGCCAGCCGGTGGCGCGAGGGAGTTCGTCCATCCGCACCCATAGGGCCCCAGCGGGATCGGTCCGCCGCGTGACCTGGTTCGTCTTGCCGTTTGCGAGGATGATCATGCTTGCTCCGCGAGAGCCGATTCGGCCGGCCAGGTGGGTGCTTCGCCGTGCGTCAGGCTCGAGTAGTACCTGACGGTAGTGCTCGCCGGCGACGAAGGCCATTGGGCCATGGCCGGCCATCACGAACCGCCACGGATTGGAGACGCGCCCTTCGTTCCCGACGGTGGGTGTGCCAGGGACGGACTGCGCCAGGTTGCGAGGGTGATCGGATGCCCTCCTATTCGGGTCGGGGCAGCCCCATTGGTACCGTGCGGACCCGCTCGGGAGTGCCGAGGGGGTGACTCTCATAGAGGGGATGAATCGTGCGGTCAGCAGGGAAGAGACGCGGTCGGTGAGGGTGGGTCGAGTCGGTCTGGGCTTGTTGGGCGCGGCCTTGGCGTCCGTATTCGTTGCGGCGTGTGGGCCAGGGGATGATCCGTCGACGTCGGGGGCTTCAGTCGAGTCGACCCTCGCCTCCGGGACCTCGGCCGGAACGACCGCGGTTTCGACCGCGCCGGCCCCGGTTGTCGAGACGGGTCTCGACAGCGTGTCGGCAAACGCGCGTTCCCTCGTCGACAGTTGGCTGTCCGCGGTGTCGGAGTCGGGTGGCGCGTGGCCGGGTTACGACCTTGGCGACATCCCGACCGTGTTGGTCTCGGTCGACGTCGGCGGGAGGATCGAGGCTGTGGTGGCTTTCAACCACCCGAGTCCGGACGCTCTGGGGGAGGCGATCCTCGATGTTGAGGTGGACGGCCACCGGGTGGCGGTCGTCGGGGAGCCGGCCGACCCGGAGAGGCTGCTCTCTCTGGCGCCGTTCGACTTCTTCGCGGACATAGGCGGCGTCCAGACGTACGTGTTGGTAGCCCAGCGGGGAGAGCCGGGCCGCGAGCCGGACGCGCCGGGGTTCGTGGCGATGGTCGCCCACGAGGGGTTCCACCGGTACCAGTTCGACAACTGGGCCCCCGGCGCAGCCGTCCAGGACGTCGAGGGATACGACTTCGGGGCGGAGAACCTCGAGTTGGTCCTGCTCGAGAACCGGATACTGGTCGCTGCCTACCAGGCACGCACGGTGGCGGAAACCGAGCGGCTGGGCCGCCAGTTCGCGGCGGTACGTGCCGCCCGGCACGAGCGGGATCCCAGGGTTGCACTCGATGAGGAGCAGGAACGTATGGAGGGGTCGGCCCGATGGATCGAGCACCGGATGGGCGACGCAATCGGGAACACCTACGCCTCCACCAACCACACCAGCGAACTCGGCTACCTCGATGAGAGCATCGGCGACCCTGGGGCGGTGCTGGGCAACGTCAAGTCGTTCTTCGGGTTCGGACGTTTCTACAGCAGCGGCGCCACCGTGCTGGCTCTGCTCGAGCGCATCGGTGTGGCCGGCGCCGAGGTTGCTGAACGGCTCGGGGATGGTGATGCACCTGCCCAGTTGCTGGCACAGCGCATCGCTCCTCTAGGCGACCGCGACCACCTCGTAGCCGCGGCCTGGGCCGAGCACGATCCGGACGGCCGCCTAGGCGTGGCCGCGGCGGCTCTCGCCGAACTCGCGGCTGGCGAGGGGGAAACCGACTTCGGCGCCGGCGCCGTTCCTGAAGAGACACTCGGACCCGGTTTCGAGGTCAGCGAAGACCAGATTGCCTGCCTTCAGGACCATGGGCTCGACCTGAGCGCGGACAGCGTCACGATCTCCGACGATATCGCGAGTGCCTGTCTCGGCGACTCCGGATCCTGAGCGGCCCGTTACCCGCGGCAGCCTCCCGGTCCGGGAGAAGCGGCCCTCCCGGCGAGCCGGCCGATCCTTCCTTGGGCCCAAAACTTTGGCGCGGCCCGCCGCAATGGGCTATTTTTTCTGAAGCGGGCAGAACGAGCTCGAAGCTTTGACCGATCGAAGGAGGTCGCTTTTGGTACCGAAGTCCAACCGCCCCCACGAATTCACCCGCCGCCAGTTTCTTGGCGGAGGCTCCGCGCTTATGGCCTTCGCCGCCATGGGAGGCCTGTCCGCGTTAGTGGCCGCCTGCGGTGGGGGTGATCCGATCGATGAGGGCGCCGAGCCCGGTACCGACTTCACCGGCTCGTTGGGCGTCCTGATCGGAACCCACATGGATCCGGTCAAGGCTCTGCTCGAGCAGCACCAGGCTTCGGTGGGGTTCGCTCCCACCATCGAGGAGGTCACCACACCCGACCTCCGGAGCAAGCTCACCACCTCCTTCCTGGCGCAGAGCTCCCCGTGGGACGCGGTCTTCGTCACCGCCGAGCTCGGAGCCGAGCTGGGCACGCGAGGCTGGCTGACCAACGCCAGCATCTTCATGGACGACAACGTCCGGACCGAGTCCGACCTCCTGACTCGGGGTCTGGGAGCGGTCGAACTGGGTGACAATACCCTGGCGGCGCCCTGGACCATGGGAAGCCAGCTCCTCCATTGGAACAAGCAGATGATGGAGCAGGCGGGTCTCGATCCGGATGCTCCGACCAACTGGCATGCCACTCCCAATTCCTGGGATACCTTCGTGGAGTACGCCAAGGCCATGACCGGCGAGCGGGACGGCACCCAGTACTACGGCTACACGGACGCCTGGGCCGGTGCCCATGTCCTCTGGACGTGGGGTGGGATGCTCAACATGCATGGCGGTAGCTTCCTGGACGAGGAGCAACAGCCCAACTGGAATTCCGAGGAAGGTGTGGAGGCTCTGCAGAAGCTCTACGACCTCTTGCATACCCACCAGGTGGTCGATCCGGCCGTCACCACCTATACGTGGGTGTTCGACGCCACTCCTGGGTTCTTCGAGGGCACTCGGGGCATGTTCATCTCCTGGCCGTTCGTGGCGGGAGTTGCGGCCATTCCGGAGGCCTCGCAGATCGCAGGTCACAGCGCCTTCGCCCCCAACCCGGCGGTGGTCACCAGCGGTTCGGTGGACGGATCCGAGTTCTTCGGCGTGCCGGTTTACGCCGAGAACAAGGACGAGGCTTGGCGCCTGCTCGAGTTCATCACTTCCCGCGAAGGCCAGCGGGTCGTGGCCATGGGCGGATGGGGATCCATCTACTCGGGCGTGCTGCAGGAGCCGGACATCGTGGAGGCCTTCCCGTTCTACCCGGCTCTTGCCAAGGCATACGAGTATCCGGTGGACGGCGGGTGGTCCGAGGATCGTCCCCGCTGGACCCAGATGCTGGCCGACGAGATCCATGAGGTACTGGCCGGCAACAAGTCTCCCAAGCAGGCGCTGGACGACGCGGCCGCAGCCGCCAACGCGGCCCGGAGGCAGGACGAGGAGTAGACTCTCGCTCCTCCTCACGACATGACTGGAGAAGTCCGGGCGGAGGAAACAATCCGGACAGGAAATCGCCGGGGTCGCCGGGCAGCAATTGCCCTGGTGGCCCCGGCGGTGTTGCTCGTGGCCGGCGTGTACGCCTACCCGGCCATCACCACGGTCGCATACAGCCTGTCGGACATCGACCTTTCCCCCCGGTTCCGGATCGTCCGGTTTACCGGCCTCGACAACTTCTTCAACCAGCTCGGGAGCGGGGCGTTCTGGGAGTCCACCTGGACGACCCTCTACTTCGGGGTGATGCTCTGCCTGGTCACGGTGGTCCTTTCGTTCGCCATCGCCCTCCTGCTCAACAAGACGTTCCTGGGACGGGGCCTGGTCCGGGTGACCGTGCTCCTGCCCTGGGCGGTCCCGCCGGTGGCCTCCGGGGTGCTCTGGGTGCAGATGTTCCACGCCGAGTTCGGCTTTCTCAACGGGCTGATCAGAGCGTTCGGCGGGGAGGGGGACATCATCTGGCTCGGTGGGCAGACCATTGCCCTGCATTCGGTGTTGATCGCCGAGGTGTGGCGCTGGATTCCCTTCGCCACCATCTTCCTGCTGGCCGGCCTCCAGATCGTCCCCCGAACCGTCAAGGAGGCCGCCGCCATCGATGGCGCTGGATCGTGGCGGACGCTGCGGCACATAACGCTGCCGCTCATGCTCCCGGTCGTCATACCGGTGGTGATCTTCCTGTTCGTCTGGGCGATGAAGGTGTTCGACACCATCTTCGTTCTCACCAGGGGAGGACCCAGCCGGGCCACTACCACCCTGAACTTCCTGGTCTACCGTCAAGGCTTCGAGCAGTTCGACTTCGGGAGTGCCGCGGCGACGGCCTATCTTCTCTCGGCGCTGACTGTGCTGGCCATCGCCGGGCTGGGCTGGATGCTGCTCCGTGCCCGAAGGCTGGCGGGGGCGTGACCATGGTCGTCACCGCTCCGGCCCGAGCCGTCCGCCGGGCTATGACCTACGTCGGGGCGGCGGTGGTGCTCATCGTGATGGCGTTCCCGCTCTACGGGATAATCCTGACCAGCACCCAGACCGAGCGTGACATCCGCTCGGCTGACGTGGCGTTCATCCCCACCTACATCACCACCGAGCACTACACCCGGATCTTCTCCGCCTCCTCCGGCGTTCCGGTCGCCGAGTCGATGATCAACAGCCTGATCGTGGCGATCGCGACCGCCGTGGTGACTGTGGCCATCGCGGTGCCCGCTGCATACGCCCTAAACCGCATGCGTGTTCCGGGCCGCCGCCTGATCCTGGGCGGTTTCGCGGCCATCTACGTGTTGCCCACGCTGCTCTTCATCATGCCGCTCTTCATCACGGTGGTGCAGCTGGGCCTGCGCGATACCTACGTCGGCCTGGTTTTGCCCTACGTCGCCTTCACGCTCCCGTTCATGGTCTGGATCATGGGTTCGTTCGTCCGGGCCATCCCGGTCTCGGTGGAGGAGATGGCCCTGATCGACGGCGCCGGCCTGCCCCAGCTGATCTTCCGCATCGTCCTGCCGCTGCTCAGACCCGGTATCTTCGCCGGGTTGCTCCTGGGGTTCGTCCTGGCCTGGGTGGAGTTCCTGACCCCGCTGCTCTTCACGTCCCACCTGTCGATGCTCACCGTCACGCTGGGCCTGTTCCGCTCTACGATGGATATCGAGATCGGCCAGCTGGCGGCGGCCACCGTGATGACCGCTCTGCCGGTGATCCTCATCACGGCCTTCTTCCAGCGGAACATCACCGAGGTCATCACCGCGGGTGTGGAACGATGAGACGCCGGTCCGGCCGGTCCGATCCGAACGAAGGGAGGCAGGGTAGATGCCGAACCAGATAGACGTGGTTATACAGCCGGTGGTGCTGAGGTTCAGCCTGCTGGACGACGAGGTGGTGTACCACTTCGCGGCCGACACCGACGCGGTGCTGGACCGCATGGAGCGGATGATGGGCATCGACCCGGCCGAGTCCAGCCTGTTCGACTCCAACCTGGGCTTCCTGCCGGTGTCCACGACCGTGCTGGTCCGGGGCCCGAAGACCGTCTTGGTGGACCCGGGCAACCATCACACCGGTTTCTACGGCCAACTCGGTATCGGCCTGGCCCGTTTCGGGGTCACCCCTGCCGATATCGACTACGTGGTTTGCACCCACTGCCACCACGACCATATGGGCAGCGCCTTCCGGATTCCGGGCGCCGATCTGGTGATGGGCCAGGGCGAGGTGGACTTCTGCGAGGAGATCTACGGGCCGGAGGAGACCGAGCGGCGGCTGGCGGTCATGGGAGATCTGATCGAGGTGCCGCGCGGCGGCGAGCTGGAGATCATGCCCGGCCTGGTGGCGATCTCGACCCCGGGCCACACGCCGGGTCACATCAGCGTGATGGCCGAGTCGGAGTCGGGGGAGCGGGTGCTGGTGGCCGGTGACACGGTCATGACCCGCCGCGAGTACTCGGAGCGGGCCTTCTCGCACTGGTATACCGACGACCAACTCCGGGGGCTGAACGCCAGCCTCGACCGGCTCCAGTCGTTGGCGCCCACCCGGGTGATGCCCGGCCACGACCGGGTCTTCGCTCCGGCCGGAGCTCTGTCGTGAACCGGCTGCGCGCCGCGGTTGTCGGGACGGGGATGATCGGCTCGCTCCACGCCCGCATCTATGCCGAGCATCCGCTGGCCGAGCTGGTGGGGGTGGTAGACGCCAACGCGGAGGCGGCCCGCACGGTGGGGGAGCAGCTCGGCGTGCCCTGGTTCACCGATGTCGCCGACCTGCTGGAGCGATGCGATCTCTCCGCCGCGTCCGTCTCCGTGCCGGAGCACCATCGCTATCCGATCGCCATGGAACTGGCGAGGGCCGGAAAGCACCTGTTGCTGGAGAAGCCCTTGGCGCCCTCGCTGGCCGGCGCGGACCGCCTGATCACGGATCTCGAGAAGACCGGGGTGTTGACGATGGTCAACTTCATCCTGCGCTTCGATCCTCGCTACTCGGAGGCCAAGGCGGCGGTCGCCTCAGGGCGCATGGGTGATGTCCACACCATCTTCGCGCGCCGGCGCGGTTCGTCCCTGGGCGCCGACATCTACGGTGTCTGGACCGATCTCCTGATCTCCACCGGCATCCATGACCTGGACGTGATGGCCTGGCTGGCGGATTCCCCGGTTACCAGGGTTTATGCGGAGACCATCTCCCGCCGGTCGGCCCCGTACGGCCACGATGACGCGGCCATGGTCCTGGTGCGGTTCGAGAACGGGGTCATCGGCTCGCTCGAGATCAGCTGGGTGCTACCGCCCACCATCCCGGCGCTGCTGGACGCGTCCCTCCAGTTGGTCGGGACCGGGGGAGGGGTGTTCGTGGACGGATCGAATCACGGCCTGGCGATAGTGGACCGCGAGGGCTTCACACATCCCGACCTGACCCATTGGCCGGTGAGCCGCGACCAGGTGAGTGGCGATCTGGCAGGCTCGCTGGATCACTTCATCCGGGCGGTGCTGGATGGTCGTCCTCCGGAGGTGACGCTTGCTATGGCCCGTAACGCCCACGCCATCGTGGACGCGGCCAAGCGCTCGGCGGAGTCGAACCAGCCGGTGTCGCTCACGCCACCGGGCTGATCGCGGGATAGACACGTGGCGGGTCCCCGCATCGGGGTGGCGTCCCTGGTCCAGGAGACCAACACCTTCAGTCCCAAGCCGACCGTCCGGGAGGACTACACCATCCTGGCGGGCGAGGACGCGCTCCGGACCCTGGCCGGAACCAACACGGAGTTCGCCGGAGCGGTAGCCGGGCTCGAAGCGCTGGGCGCCGAGGTGGCCCCGCTGCTGGCGGCGTGGGCGCTTCCATCGGGTCGGGTGACGGACGACACGTTCGAGTACGTTGCCGGGCTGCTCGACCGCGCGCTGGCCCGAGCCCTGCCGCTCGACGGGCTGGTGCTCTCACTCCACGGTGCGATGGTGGCGGGATCGATCTTCGACGCCGACGCGGCCTTGATCGAGGTGGCGCGCCGCCGGATCGGGTCCGTTCCGCTCGGGGTCTGCCTGGACCTCCACGCCAACGTGACGGAACGGATGGTCGAGCTCGCCGACATCATGGTCGGGTACCACACCGAGCCGCATGTCGACATGGCTTCGACGGGTGAGCGGATCGCCCGCCTGGTGGTCAAGACCGTCCCGGGCGAGGTAGTGCCGGCCATAGCCCTGGCCAAGCGGCCCATGCTGGTCCCGGCGGAGGGCATGCGAACCGATATCGGGCCCATGTCGGAGGTTCGAAGCCTGGCCGACTACCGAACCGAGGGCGCCGTCCTGGACGTGTCGTTGTTCCCGGTCCAACCCTGGCTCGATGTTCCCGAACTCGGTCTGGGCGTGCTGGTGGTCACCGACGGCGACCTGGCGGGCGCCGGCTTGCTGGCCGAGCAGCTCGCCGAGGAGGTGTGGCGCAGGCGCGACCGGATGACCACGCCCCGCCTTATGACTCCCGAGGACGCCTTCCGGGCGGTCCGGGAATCGGACAGCCGCCCCTTCGTTATGGCCCATACAGCTGACTGCCCGACCGCCGGGTCGCCGGGGGACGACCCCGTGATGGTGACCGAGGCGGCCCGCCACGCCCCCGATCTGGTCGTGCTCCACTCGGTCCTCGATCCCGAGGCCTCCCACCGGTGCCACAGCGAGGTGGGAGAGCGGGTCCGAATCGTGGTGGGGGGCGCTTTCGAGGAATCTGTGGTTCCAGTCGAGGTTGAAGGCGTTGTCACCGCGGCCGGTTCGGGCGCCTACCGGCTCACCGGCCGGTCCTTCACAGGCAGGGAGGCGTCGATGGGCGACTGGGCGGTCATCGCCACCGGTAACCATCACCTGCTCGTCAGTTCGGCCCCTTCGATCACCGCCGATCCCGCCACCTGGCGGCATGCCGGGCTGGAGCCTGATCTGGCGGATGTTCTGATCGTGCGGTCCTGCAGCGACTACCGGGCCAACTTCCCCGGATCGGCGCCGGAGGCCGTCACCCTCGACCTCCCCGGTCCGAGCACCCCCAGGCTGGAGAAACTGGACTTCAGGCACGCGCCGAGACCCCTGTACCCGCACGACCGGGCGGCGATGTGACGGACTCGGCATCGGGTACCAGGAGCGCTCCGGCGTTCGCCGAACAGGAGGTGGTGGCCTTCCTCAAGGCCACCGCGGACGAGCAGCTGGCCTTCGCCCGCCGCCTCATCGCCACCCCCAGCCCCACGCCACCCGGCGACGAACGCGCAGTTGCCGATCTGGTCCGGGAGAAGCTGGCGGAGCTAGGGGTCCGGGAAATCACCGTGCTGAGCGCCGAGCCCTCCCGCCCCAACCTGATGGTTCGCATTCCCGGCCACGGCCCCGGCAAGACCCTGATCCTGTCCGGTCACCTTGACACCAAGCCCCCGGGCGACCTGTCCCGCTGGCGGGTCTATCCGTACGACGTGGCCGTCTTCGGCGGTGTCCTTCACGGCCTGGGATCGGGAGACATGAAGGCCGCCCTCGCCGCCATGGTCTACGCCGGAGCGGCGCTGGCCCGGGTCGGCGGCTGGTCCGGAGAACTGGACCTGGTCCTTACCGCGGACGAGGAGGGGGGTTCGGCCCTGGGCTCGAAGTGGCTCGCCGAGCAGGGTCACCTGGAGGCTGACGCCGCCATCATCGGCGAGCCGTGCGGCGTGACCAGGGAATGGGAGAGCATCGGGGTCGTCTCCCGGGGGTCCGCCCTCTTCGACATCGAGGTGGTGGGAACCCAGATGCATTCCAGCGTGTCCGACCGCTTCGACCCGGTCAATGCCACCGTGGAGATGGCCTGGCTGATCGCCAAGATGCATGAGGAACTGCTCGACCGCCTCACCTACCGGCCCCACCCCCTCGATGGCACGCGGCCGACCGTGAGCATCGGGGTGATGGTCGAAGGAGGGGTCTTCTACGGGGTGTACCCGGGCAACGCCCGGTTCTCCTCGGACATCCGGCTGGTGCCGGGCATGACCGAGGAGAGCATCACAGCCGACCTGGAGGGCTTCCTGGACCGGGCCATGGCCGAGAATCCTCGCCTCGACGCCACGCTGAAGATGGTGGGCTGCAGCGAGGCCACCGAGATCCCGTCCGAGCACCCGGCTGTGACCGCCCTCCAGCACGCCTCCCGCCGCGTGCTCGGCAGGCGTGTGGAACCGGCTGTCTTCCCGGGCGCCACCGACGCGCTCAGCTTCCAGGGCATCGCCGGCATCCCCACGGTGGCCGCCTTCGGACCCGGTCTGGTGCCACGGGCGCACGCCCCCAACGAACGCCTGGCCATGTACGGCGTCAACCAGGCCGCCCGTATCTACGCCCTTGCCGCCCTGCGCTTTCTAGCTAGTTCCTAGTTGTTAGTTGCTAGCTGATACTGGCTTCCACTGGCCACTGATCGGCCGACGGTTTGAGCCGGACTGTCATGCGGTGTACGGTGCCGCGGGTATCGCGAGTGAGGGGTCTTGGGTGTGTATCGAGTAGCGGTGATTCCGGCGGATGGTGTGGGTCCGGAGGTGTCGGAGGAGGCGGAGCGGTCTCTGCGGGCGGCGGCGCGGTCCCATGACTTCGGCGTGGAGACGGAGTGGTTCGACTGGGGTTGCGACCGGTATCTGGCCGACGGCAAGATGATGCCCGACGATTACCTGGACACCTTGTCGGGGTTCGACACGATCTTCCTGGGGTCGGTGGGCGACGTGTCGAAGGTGGCCGACCACCTTTCGCTGGAGTTGATACTGGGGATACGGCGGGGGTTCGACCAGTACGTCAACCTGCGCCCGATCCGCCTCTACCCGGGGGTAAGCACACCGATCCGGACCGCCACGCCCGAGACCTTGGACATGGTGGTGGTGCGGGAGAACACCGAGGGCGAGTACGCGGCGCAGGGCGGGGTGTTCAAGGCCGGCACGCCGGACGCGGTGGCGTTACAGACCGCGGTCTTCACCCACAAGGGATGCGAGCGGGTCATGCGCTACTCGTTCGATCTGGCTCGCCGGCGGTCCAAGCTGGGCGCCGAGGCGCCGGTGGGGCGGGTTACCAACTGCACCAAGTCCAACGCACTCAACTACTCGATGGTGTTCTGGGATAGGGTGTTCGACGAGGTGGCGGCCGGTTATCCGGATGTCGAGACGGACATGGCGCTGGTGGACGCCCTTTCGATGTGGATGGTGAAGAACCCGGAATGGTTCGACGTGGTGGTGGCCTCCAACCTGTTCGGCGACATCATCACGGACCTCGGGGCCATGCTCCAGGGGGGCATGGGCTTCGCGGCAGGTGGGAACATCGACCCCGAGCGAAGGTTCCCGTCGATGTTCGAACCGATCCACGGCTCGGCGCCCAAGTACACGGGTCAGCGGCGCGTGAACCCCATCGCGTCGATCGAAGCGGTTCGCATGATGCTGGACCATCTGGGCGAGCACCGCGCGGCCGATGCCGTAGGCGCCGCGATCACAGATGTGCTGGCGGAGGGGGAGGTCGGTACCCGGGACATGGGCGGCACCAACAGCACCGACGAAGTCGGAGCGGCCATCGCGGAGCGAATCCGCTGACATCCGCATCCGACCCCGCGGCCCGGACAGGCGCCCTGAATCACGCATGACGAGGTCAGCGTCGAGCCGGGAGACCCGCTCCGAACTCTCCGCCGTGCGCCGCCGTCTGGCCTACGTTCTGTTCTCGGGGGCGGCCGTGGCCTGGCTCGCCTTTGTCGCGACCCTCGCCGTGGCGACCGTGGCGGCCCGTTCCCTGAGTGGATCCACCATGATGGCGGGTCTGCCGCTTGCGGCCGGCGCCCTGGGTCAGGCGCTGGGAACCAACGTGTTGGGACGGCTGAGCACTCGCTACGGTCGCCGGTTCATCATGGTTGCCGGCCCGCCCGTCTCCGCCTTCGGGGCGGCGTTGGAGTTGGTGGGGGTGGTGGCAGGTTGGTACTGGGTGCTGGTGGGAGGCGCGATCCTGATGGGAGCGGGCGTCGGCGCTATCCATCTCGCCCGGTACGTTGCCGCCGAGTTGGCCGAGGAATCCGAGCGCGGAAAAGCGATGGGCCTCCTGGTGTGGTCGGCGACCATCGGGTCGGTGATCGGCGCCAACCTAGTGGACTGGGCCGGTCGCTTGGCGGAGGATTGGTTGGGGACTCCGTACGGCGGGGCTTTCCTGCTGGCCACAGTCGCCTTTCTACTGTCCGGGATGATCTTCTGGGTCGGGTTGCGCCCCGATCCTTCCCGGGTGGCGGTGACTCCTGCAATCCGTCCCGAGCATGGCGGATCGGTGGGTGCTGCCCTGCGCCTTCCGGCCGTCCAGATTTCCATCCTGGCCCTGCTGTCGGCCCAGGGCGCCATGGTCCTGGTGATGACCGCGACCCCCCTTCGCATCGAGGACGCCGGCTACGGCATCGACGCGGTGGGCATAGTGCTCTCGATCCACGCGGTGGGGATGTTCGCCCTAGCCCCCGTGGTAGGCAAGCTGGTCGACCGGCTGGGGCGCCTTCCCATGCTGGGGATGGGTATGAGCCTCACGGCGGTTGCGCTCCTTCTGGCGGGTACCGCAGCCCAGGACGGACTCTTCGCCCTGGCCGCGGGCTTGTTCGTGCTCGGACTGGGTTGGAACTGCTCCTTCCTCGCCAGCAGCTCCATGCTCTTCACCTCCGCTCCTCCCGGTGTCCGCCAAGTCGTCGAGGGATGGGCCGACTCGGCCGCGTGGACGATGGTCATGTTGGGAAGCGTCGCCTCGGGTGTGCTGATGGGCACCGTCGGATACAGCTGGCTGAGCCTGACTGCCGCCCTACCGATGTTGCTCATCCTGGCTCTAGCCCTGGCCGTTCCCCGCCTCCGCACCGCGCTCACAACCTGAACTCTCATACCGACGCCAAGCCGGTCCGAGATTCCTCCGCTCTCCGCAGGCCAGACCGCCGACGTAATCAGTCCTCGATCAGAGTCCAGACTTGCTTGAGTGGCAGTTCTGCCTGTAGTTCCTCGTCGAACTTGTGGTAGTTGCGGAACACAGCGTCCATCAGGTCTTCGGCGTTCCATACCCGCACTCGGAAGAATTGGTCGCGCTGCTCACGGCGGGTGGTTCTGGTTACCCCTCCCCAGGCGACAAGTAGGCCCTGATCTGCTCCTTGGGTACTCAGCACACCGTTGAGTTCCCGGAGAACCGGCGCGCTGACCGGAGTCGCGCCGGACTTGACCTGCACGACTATCCGAGGGCTATCGAGGCCCAGAGGACCGCGTCCGGCAAACACGTCTATGCCACCGTCAGGACCTGGAGGTGAAGGCTTGGTGGTGAACCCTTCGGCCTCCAGGACCTTGGCTACCAACCGGCTGAGTTCATGTCCCGCGAACTTCTGCCGAATGAACTCCCGGATCCGGTCTCTGGCGAAACCCTCTAGATCCACATCCTCGGGAGAGTCAGGTGCTTCGGAGCCAACGGTTCCGTCGCGTTGGTCGGCCGCTAGATCGTCCTGTGAGCGGTTCCCAGGATCCCGATCTCCGGACATCAGTTTGAACAGCCGCCGGGCTCCGTCATTTCGGGTAATGGAACAAAATGTGAGCAGCGAGCCAAGTGAATACAAGAGGTCTTGTCCGACTTCGGAACGTGGCAAGTCGGTCCGTTTCCAGTCCACGGATACCACATGGCGGTTGTACGGGTCCTCTGCGTCTCGGTACCAGTACGCCTGGGTTATCGCGCCCAGCGCGATCTGGCCGGTCGTCTTGAGGGGCAATACCACCAGATCGCCTACCCGGACCTCGGTCTTGAACCTCCAGAGTTGGTTGGCTTGAACAGAGACCGACCTCTTCTTGGCATCTGGACTTGCGTCCCGGATCAGCTTTTCCAACTTGTCTCGGCTTTCCACCAGTCTCAAGTCGGGGATTGCTCGCCAACCGAGGCCGGCTAGGCCATTGTCGAGGTTGAAGTCTTCGTATTCGCCGCGTCTCCCGGCCCTGATAAGCCAGGCCCTCGGAGTGTCCCCTCCGTCCTTGTCTGCCATCCGCTCCCTTTCCGCATCGGAATCGTAGCGAGACCCTGAGACAGGAACCGATGGCTAGTCTGATCGGGCTGTCGCGTGTCATGACGAGCCGGAGGAACCTCAAGTGATAATCGATACCCATCTCCATCCCACCAACGTGGTCGACCAGGCGTGGCGCCATACGGGTGAGCCGTTCAACGGGGAGCGCATGCTCGAGATGATGGACGGTCCCTACTGGATCAACGGCAAGCCTCGCCGGATCGACATGGGCTTCATCCAACCGCCCCCGGGCAACACGGTGTGGAACGAGGGCGGCCGGGGAGGCCGCGAGGGTATCCGGGACTACATGGCCTACATCGCGGAACTTACCCAGAAGTACCCGGACCGCTTCATCGGGAACTTCAACTACAACCCCCGGTTCGGGCCTGAGAACGGCGCGGCGGAACTCGAGTTCCACGTAAAGGAGTACGGCTTCAAGATGATGAAGCTGCACGCCAACATGCACGCCTACCGCCCCGACCGCGCCCTCGACTGGCTCCGGCCGGCCCTTCGCAAGTGCGACGAACTCGGCGTAGTGGTCCTGCTCCACACCGGCGACGGCCCCTACTCCATCCCGACCCAGTTCTATCCCATCATCCGCGAGTTCCCCGACGTCAACTTCATCATCGGCCACTTCGGGGTTCAGACGGGTGGTGTCTACTGCTTCGAGGCCTTCTGGATGATCATGGACTCGCCGAACGTCTACGGTGAGTCGGGATGGTTGCTGCAGTCCCGGATCGTCGAGTTCGCCAAGGAGATGCCGCGGGACCGGCTGGTGTTCGGAACGGACTCACCTCCCAACGACCCGGGCATGTGGCTGACCCACCTCGAGGTGCTGTGCCACGAACCACCCCAGGGTCTCGGAGTCGATGAGGATCAACTCGAGGACTACATGGGCAACAACATCGCCCGGCTGGTGGGTATCCAACCCACCGCGCCGCCCGAGTCGGTCGAATCGGCCAAGGCGCAGTTGGCGGCCGGTAGCCACGGGCGTGCCATCGATTAGCCAGATGGACAGAGGGTTGTGAGGAGCCCGATGTGACCGCTCCGGACTTCACCGCGAGCCAGGACCTCCATGATTTCGTCTCGGCATACGAGCGGTCGTTTCCGGAGGATGTCCTCAACATCACGGAGCCGGTGCCCGACTCCCTGGACGTGACCAGTGTGGTGTGGGAGTTGGCCGCGGCCGGCCGGCACCAGATGCTCCGATTCGGGAGCATCGTCGGTATCCCGTACGAGGTCGTCACCAACCTGTTCGCATGCCGTCGACGGATCTCCCGCATGCTGGGAACGGATCCGCAGCACCTGCACGACGCCTACCAGGCCAGGACCAAGCATCTAATCGAACCCGTCGATGTGGGTGACGGGCCGGTCCTGGAACGCGTGACCGATGGCGCCGCGGTCGACCTGCGTAGCTTTCCCCTCCTCACCCACTTCGCCACCGACAGGGCGCCCTACATCACCAGCGGCATCATCGTGGCGGAGGGCGCCGACGGGATCGGCAACCTCAGCTACCACCGGGCCATGGTCCACTCACCGACCGAGTTCGCCACCAGCCTCCACTCCCGGGGGGACCTCTGGCGCATGCTGAAAGCCGCTGCGGAAGGCGGCGACCCGCTGCGGGTGGCGATGGTGCTCGGGGGGCACCCCTTGTTCATGCTGGCCGCCTCCGCCCGGGTGCCGATGACCGTCGACGAGCGCCAGGTGGCGGGCGGTCTGTTCGGGGCGCCGCTCGAGGTGGTGCGATCGCCCCGTTACGGGATCCGGGTCCCTGCCACCGCCGACTTCCTCTTCGAGGGGGTGATAGATCCGGACGCCCGCGTAGAGGAGGGACCCTTCGGTGAGTTCACCGGGTACTCGTCCGACCGGTCGACCAACAGCCTCTTCCGCGTCGAGACCATGTCCTCCCGCCGCGACCCACTTCTCCTGGACGTGGTGGGGGGTAACTCCAACGAGCACCTGAACCTGTCCCGGGTCCCGAGGGAGTCAGAGATGGCGGAGAAGCTCAAGGGAAGGTTCCCGGACGTGACCGCCGTCCACTATCCGAACTCGGGCAGCCACTTCCACTGTTACGTCAAGCTCCGGCAGCGGCGGGTCGGCCAGGCCCGGCAGGTGATGCTCGGTCTTCTGGGTTGGGACCCCTACCTGAAGACGGTCATCGCGGTCGACGACGACATCGATGTCACCAACGACTCCGAGGTGCTCTGGGCTCTGGCCACCCACTTCCAACCTGCGGAGGACCTCTTTGTCGTTGGCGGGCTTCCCGGCAGCCCCCTTGATCCTTCATCCTCCATCGAGGGCACGACATCGCGGTTGGCCCTCGATGCGACGCGGGGTCCGGGGTTCAGCGGCGTGAGGATCGGCTTTTCGGAGGAATCCCGGCAACGCGCCAGCCGCCTGATCGCCGAGCGCCTATCCTCCCGGCAGGAAGGCGAAGCCTGAACAGGAGGACACAAGGCACATGTCAATCTTGAGGACGAGGGCGGTCCGGCACGCGTGGTTGGTCGGGTTGGTGGTGCTCGCGCTGGTGGTGGCGGCCTGCGCCGAGGAGGAGGACGGCGGCCGTTCCGCCGACGATCCGATCCGGATAGCGATGGTGGGGCCCAGCGCCTCGAACGACCTGGCCTTCACCCAGAGCATGGTCGACTCGCTGAACCGTCTCGGCGAGGACTACAACATCGAGGTCGACATCACCGACGGCACGTTCGTTATCGAGGATGCCGCCGTCGCCATCCGCGGGTATGCGGAGGACGGGTTCGACATCGTCCTGGCCCACGGCTCCCAGTTCGGCGGTTCGCTGTCGGAGATCGCCCCGGACTACCCCGACACCGTCTTCGCCTGGGGCACGAGCCGTGACACGTTCGGCCTCACCAACGTGTACTCGTACAGCGTCCAGTCTGATGAGGGTGGTTTCATCAACGGGACCATCGCGGCGCACATGACCGAGTCGAACATCATCGGTGTGGTCGGCCCGATCGAAGTCGGGGACATCAAGCTCTATATCGACGGCTTCGTTGCCGGTGTCAAGTCGGTCGACCCGTCGATCACGGTCAACGTCAACTACATCGACTCCTTCAGCGACGTCGCGCTGGCGGCCGAGGCGGCCCAAGCCCATGTGGAGGCCGGCGCCGACGTGATGACCGGTGTCTCCCAGATGGTCGTCGGTGCGACCGGAGTCGCCAGGGAGCACGGGGTTCTGTGGTTCGGTTCGCAGACCGACCAGGTGCCGCTTGGCGAGGACATAGTGGTTGCGTCCCAGATCTACCGCTGGGACTATCAGCTCAGCCAGATCGTCGAAGACCTACTGAACGATGAGGTCAGCGGGCGCGTCATAACGGCCGACTTCTCCAACGGTGGGCTGACCATGGCCTACAACCCGGGTATGCCTCTCGCCGACGATGTCCAGGCTGCAGCGGATGCGGTGGAGGACGGCCTCAAGGACGGTTCGCTCTCGACCGGGGTCGAGTAGCCACCGGATGGCTACAGACCTGATCAACCAGGGTCGGTGAATACTGCCGCGAGCAGTGCCCCGGTTGGCTTTCCTGCCGGGCACACATCCGACGCTCAGGCTGTCGGTAGGAGGTTCTGCTGACGCTGAACTGGAGACATGTCCTCGCCCGGCTCGCCGGACCCGGCCTGCTCATCGGCGCCGTTCTGGCGGCGGGTCTCATCGGAGCGGTCATGCTGGCGGTGCTGGGAGCCAACCCCCTGACCGGCTACGCGGCCCTGCTCGACGGCGCCTTCGGAGGGGCGAAGAACCTGGCCAACAGCTCCCTCAAGGCCATGCCCCTCCTGCTGGTCGGGGTGGGTATCACAATCGCGTTCCGGGCCGGTGTGATCAACATCGGGGGAGAGGGCCAGATCATCGCGGGAGCGATTCTCTCGACATTGTTCGTGCTGGGTTTCCCGGATGTGCCCCGCTTCGTGCTCTTGCCTCTCACGTTCCTCGTCGGTGCCCTGGGAGGCGCGATCTGGGGTGGCATGGCCGGCGCCCTGAAGTCCTACGCGCGCGTCAACGAGATCCTGAGCACGATCATGCTCAACATCATCGCCGTCCAGATTCTCAACCTCCTGTTGCGTGGTCCCCTCATGGACCCGGGCGAGATCGAGAAAGGCTCTCGCATCCCCCACACGGAACGCCTGAGCGGGAACGCCGACCTCCCCATCCTGCCCGGTGGGACCCGGCTTCACCTGGGCGTCCTGGTAGCAGTGCTGATGGCCGTAGCGTGCTATTTCCTCCTGTTCCGCACCACCCAGGGGCTCCGGCTCCGGGCGGTCGGTCACAACCCGTTCGCGTCCCGATATGCCGGGATGTCGGTCAAACGGAATGTCGTCCTGGCGTTCATGTACAGCGGGGCGATGTGCGGCATGGCGGGGGTGACGCTGGTCTTCGGAAGCGAAGGGCACCGGCTTGCTACCGATGGCGGCGCCACCACCTTCACGGGCGCGGCCGGATTCAACGGTATCGTCGCAGCTCTGTTCGGGGGCTTGCATCCTCTCTGGACGATCCCGGCATCCTTCCTGTTCGGAGCCCTACTGGTGGGCGCCAACGCCATGCAGAGAGCCGTCCAGGTCCCGGCCGCCCTGATACTCGCCCTGAACGGCCTGGTCGTCGTCTTCGTGGTGGGGAGCATGTACGCCCGAGCACGGCTGGCCAGGACTGCTTCCGAGTCGAGGGAGCAAGATGCGGGAGGCGACAGCCGATCCCCGGGACGGAGCGGGGACCCTGAACCCAGGAATCCTCCGTGAGCGACTTCCTTACGGTCTCGGTCTTGCTGGCCACACTCGCCTCCGGGATACGGCTGGCCACCCCTTTCCTGCTGGCGGCGCTGGGCGAGACCCTGGGGCAGCGCAGCGGTGTCCTGAACCTCGGAGTCGAGGGTGTCATGCTCCTCGGGGCCTACGGGGCCTACTACGCGACCCTCCGAACCGACAGCGTCCTGCTCGGGATCGTGGTCGGGCTGGTGGTCGGAGGCGTCATGGGCATCGTGTACGGGGTCGTGACACTGGCTCTCAAGGCCGAGCAGGGCATAAGTGGCATCGGCATATTCATTTTCGGCCTCGGCCTGAGCGATCTCCTGTTCCAGAAACAGGTCGGAACCCCTACCCCCATCGACGGATTGGGGGATGTGGCGGTACCCCTGCTCGGTGACCTTCCGTGGGTGGGAGAGGTTCTCTTCCATCAGAACGTGCTCGTGTATGCGGCGTTCCTCCTGGTTCCCGCAATGTGGTTCGTCATCCACCGGACCCCGTTCGGGCTGAACGTCAGGGCCGTGGGGGAGACGCCCGAAGCGGCCGACAGCCTGGGTGTCAGCGTGGACGGGACCCGCTACGTCACCATCGTCGTCGGTAACGCCTTCGCCGGGCTGGCCGGCGCTGCCCTTGCCCTCGAGCTCGGCATCTTCCAGCAGAACCTGACCAACGGCCACGGGTTCATCGCCATTGCTCTCGTCTACTTCGGAGCGTGGCGTCCGGCGGGGGTGATGGCCGGTTCCCTCGTCTTCGGTCTGGTGTCGGCCACCGTACTGCAATGGAAAACCCTGGGAATCGTGGTGGGCACCACCGCGAGCATCGTCGGAATGTTCCCGGCCGTGCTCACCATTCTGGTACTGGTGCTCGTCTCCCGCCGTACCGGCCAGCCGTCTGCGCTCACCCGACCTTTCGAGCGGGGGCACTAGGAATGGGACCGACCACGGCCGGTTCGCCGCTCCTCGAGTTGGAGGGGATCACCAAGCGGTTCCCCGGTGTACTGGCCAACGACCGGGTCGACTTCGATGTCCGGCCGGGTGAGGTCCACACACTCTTGGGCGAGAACGGAGCGGGCAAGAGCACCTTGATGAATGTTCTGTACGGGCTGTATCACGCCGACGAGGGCGAGATAAGGCTCCGAGGGGAGCCGGTGATGATCGAGTCGCCGTCCGATGCCATCGAGTTAGGCATCGGGATGATCCACCAGCACTTCATGCTGGTACCCACGCTCACCGTGGCGGAGAACGTCGCCTTGGGGCTCCCTTCCGGGCGGCGTCTGCTGCAGGATCTCAGTCCGGTCCAGCAACGCATCCGGGAGCTGTCCGAGATCTACGGGTTGCAGGTCGATCCCGACGCCTACATATGGCAGCTGGCCGTCGGCGAGCGCCAGCGGGTGGAGATCATGAAGGCCATCTACCGGGATGTCTCGCTCCTGATACTCGACGAACCGACCTCGGTGCTCACCCCCGCCGAAGTCGAGGACCTCTTCGTGACGCTGCGCCAGATGACCGACGGTGGTCGCGGGCTGGTGTTCATCTCCCACAAGCTGCACGAGGTCATGAGTCTGTCCGACCGGATAACCGTGCTGAGAGGCGGTCGGGTCACGGGCCGGACGGTTCCCTCGGAGACCAGCCGGGAACAACTCGCCCACATGATGGTGGGTCGGGAGGTGAGGCTGGCGCCGCGGCGGAGCGAGTCCGAAGTCGCGGATGCGCGTCTCACGATCAGCGCCCTGGAGGTTCTAGGAGACCGCGGTACTCCGGCGGTGACCGGATTCGACCTGGAGGTTCGCAGCGGCGAGGTGGTGGGAATCGCGGGGGTCTCCGGCAACGGGCAGCGCGAGCTGGCCGAGGCGCTGGCCGGTCTGCGTCCGGTCAACTCGGGGACCGTCGTCATGAACGGAGTCGACACCACCGCCAAGACACCCAAGGAGATCCGCCGGCTCGGAGTCTCCTACATCCCCGAGGAGAGGATGCGGGACGGCGCCATCGGCGAGTTCAGCGTCGCCGAGAACCTCATCCTCACCAGCCATGATCTGGCGCCGACCAGCCGGCGCGGATTCCTCAACTTCAAGGAGATCGAGACCGGATGCTCCGACCTGGTCCGGCGGTTCACGGTGAAGACACCTTCGCTGGAGACGCCCACCTCCAACCTGTCGGGAGGCAACATCCAGAAGCTGATCATCGCCCGGGAGCTATCCGGAGAACCCGAGGTCCTCATCGCCTCCCAACCCACCCGAGGGGTCGATATCGGGGCGGCCGAGTACATCCACACTGTTCTGATGGACCAGCGGGCCGGGGGGATCGCCATCCTGCTCATCTCGGAGGATCTCGACGAAGTGATCGGCCTCTCGGACCGGATAGCCGTGATGTTCGAGGGCCGGATCATGGGCACTCTCGATCAGGAGGAGGCAACCGTCCAGCGCCTTGGTCTCCTGATGGCAGGGGTGTCCGAAGGAGAGGAGTGAGCCAGGCAGACGGCGTGACGGATCAGCTACGGAACGGTTCGGGAGCGTATTGGCGGCCGGGCCTGTAGGGCTCTCCTCCTTCCGACCGGTCGCGACAACTCATGTCACTGTCGGGCGGTCGCCATCCCGGGCAACCAGCACTCCGGGGTTGAGGATTCCCTTCGGGTCCAGGTGTGTCTTGGCACGGGCCAGCACGTCGCCGAACAGCGGGGGTCTCTGCCGCTCGTACCACGGCTGGTGATCGCGGCCGATGGCGTGGTGGTGGGTGATGGTGCCGCCGTTGTCTATCACCGCGTCGGAGACGGCGCGCTTGATCTCCCACCACTGCTGCAGCATCGAGTCCGGATCTGCGGCGCAGTGGAAAGCGAAGTAGGGGGCGGGACCGTCCGGATAAGCATGGCTGAACCGGCATGACACGGCGCCCTCCCGGCCGGTCGCCTCGCGGATGGCCTCGTGGGTGGCCCTCCGGACGTTGCGGTAGAACGACTCGAAGCGGTCCCAGGTGATGGCCGATTCGAACGTGTCCGAGATGATGCCGAGCGGCGTGAGGACCTCCCGGTTGTAGGGCATCCTGATGAAGGCCTCACGCCAGGCGCCCGCCGCCCCCTTCAGGTGGGCGTTCGGATCGGTGCGCCAGTCGGCATCCGCCACGCCGCCCTCGCCCAGGGCGCACTCCTCCGCGAGGTCCATCCATGCCTCGACGGGACGGTCGGCCGACTCGAACGAGACCACCATGAGCGTGAACGAACCGTCACCGGCCCCGTTCACCGCCAGTTCCACCCCGTCCACGATCCTCACGTTGGCCGGGAACAGGCCGGCCTGCGCGATCGCCCGCACCGCCCCGGCGGCCTGGAGGAAGTCGGGGAAGCGGAACCCTGCCGTTGCCTTGAACCGCACCCGCCCCTGGACCCTCACCCAGGCCTCGGTGATGACCCCGAGCGATCCCTCGGAGCCGATGGCCAGCCGGTCGGGGCTAGGACCCGCGCCCGATCCCGGCAGCCGCCGCGACTGCATCCGCCCCGCAGGCGTGACCATCGTGACGTTCTCCACCAGGTCGTCGATGTGGGTATACAGGGTTGCGAAGTGGCCTCCCGACCGGGTGGCGATCCAGCCTCCCAGGGTGGAGTGCTGGAAGGACTGGGGGAAGTGACGGAGGGTCACGCCGTGCGGTTTGAGGGCGGCCTCGAGCTCGGGTCCGCGCGCTCCGCCCTGGATGCGCGCCGCTCGCGACACCGTGTCCACCTCCAGGACCCGGTTCATGCGGCTCATGTCCAGGGTGACGACCCCGGCGAACCCCTCCGCTACGTCCGGCGTCACCCCTCCCACGACCGACGACCCGCCTCCGAACGGAATCAGGGCTGCCCCCCTCTCACCCGCCCACTCCAGCAGGGCCGCCACGTCGGCCTCGTTCCGGGGGTATGCGATCACATCGGGAGCATGGGCGAAGTTCCGAGAGAAGATCCGGATCGAGTCGGGCTGGGATTGCCCGAAGCTATGAAGCACCCGCTCGTACGCCTCTTGGGTGCATAGGTGAGCGAGGCCGGCCGGCGGCGCCAGGCGGGGCTGGGGGAGCGATATGTCGTCGAGCCCGGGTATCGCCCGTGTGCTGGATCCGTCTATCCCGTACTCGACGGCGAGTGTGGTGAGCAGAGCGTCCCGATCGGGCGCAGAAAGCTCGTCCCCCTCGTATCCCCATCCCCAAAACTTGAGCCGTTTGGCCATCCGGACTCGTCGACTCCCCGCCATTGCACACCGATGAAACAGTCACACTACCCACCGGGCATGCGGTCCCCATTGCCTGAATGCGTGACCGGTGGTGGCGGGGATCTGTCCCACGGTCTCGGTATGGTCAATCCCCAATGGTCACCACGTCGACAAGTCACATGTGAAGGAGGAACGGAGTTGAAGGATCAGACGGTGATGGCAGTTCGGGGGGACATCACGAAGGCATCCGTCGATGTGATCGTCAACGCGGCCAACGAGTACCTCCGCCACGGTGGCGGGCTGGCCGCCGCTCTGGCCGCGGCAGGCGGTGAGGAGTTCGTGGAGGACTCCGACCGATGGGTGTCCGAGCACGGCCCGGTCCCGTCCGGTGAGGCGGCGGTCACTGTCGGCGGTCGGTTGCAAGCTCCCTGGGTCGTGCATGTCGTAGGGCCTCGCTACCGGGAGGGCCAGGACAACCCGGCCCTCCTTCGGCAGGCGGTGCGGGCGGCCCTGGATGCCTCGGCCCGGGTCGAGGCAGAGACCGTGGCCATGCCGGCCATCTCCACCGGCGTGTTCGGCTATCCGCTGGAGGCCGCCACGAGGGTGATCGCCTCCGAATGCGTCCGGTGGGTGCGGGAACATCCCGGCGCCCTGCGAGAGGTCCGGTTGGTGGGCTATGACCGCCGGACCACGGATGCGCTCCGGCACGGGCTGGACAGCGCGATCGCCGAGGGACCGTCAGGAGAGGGCGGCTCTGGATGAAGGTCTGCCGGCTGACCGAACTCATCGCCCGCGCCTCCTGGAGGGAGGCGGTCACGTATCGGGACACATGGCCCCACGAGTACGTACTCTCCGAGAAGGACGGGCAGCAGGAGTTGCTGGAGGCGGTCTGCGAGCGATTCCGCGTCGGGGAGGGCGTGGCGGGCCGCTTCTTCCGCATGGACAACACCTATCTGTTCATCGGCGACCACAAGTACTGGCTGATGACCCACTGGGACAGGATCGAGCCGGGAGTCAACTACGTGCTGAACCGTGCTCCCCTCTACCGCGACCGCAGGGACTTCGTGATCCGGCCCGGAGACACGGGAAGACCCGGGGACTACCCGTCCGATCCCGCGTTTCGCCGCTGACGCTCTCCCATCCGGATGGTCACGGGGTCCGGCTAGTAGGCGCGGACGTCGGCGATCTTGCCGTTCCGGAACGTGTAGATGTACACCTCCTGGGCATCCAGCGGCTCTCCGACCGACCTTCCGGCAAACGGCCGCCTGGCTGTCCCGCGGGCGATCACCTCCAACGCGATCACATCGCCGTCTCCGTAGATGCCGATGATGTCGTTGCTGAAACCGTCAAGCGCGTCGAAGGCGTCCTCGATCCATTCACCGACTGCGCGGTTCCCCTTCAGACGGCGCCCGAAACGGATGATTTCCACCTCGACGTCGTCCGTGTAGTAGGAGGCGAACCGGTCGATGTCGCCTTCGTTGAGCGCCCCGACCATGTCCGCCACCACGGCCCGGTTGCCTGTCTCCTCCCGGTAGTTCACCCGACCGGCTCCATGTCGAACGCCTCGAGATGGTGGGCCGGAAGTAGCTGGGTGCCGGCCTCGTCGCGTATACGCACCACGCTGTTGTAGGCGGCGAACAGGTCGGTGTGGCCCCCTGGGGGGATCACCTCGTACTTGGCGGTTTTCAGTATCTCCGGGTCGGGGAAATAGTTCTCCCATATCGTGCAGAGTCCGGCGATCACGTAGCGCCCCCGCGGGGTCTCCACCGCGATCGACTGGCCGCCCGGCGTGTGGCCGGGGGTGAACAGCACGTCGAGTCCCGGAACCAGTTGCTGGTCGCCTTCGGTCATTTCGAGCCCCCCTACGGCCATCTCCTCGTAGCGGTAGTCGGGTGCGAAACCCGAGGCGATGAAGGGATGGGGCGGGAGCGCTTCCCACTCCTTGCGCTGCACTATGACCTTGGTGTCAGGGAAAAGGGGCAGGTTCATGCAATGGTCCCAGTCGAGGTGGGTGAGGACGATGAAGTCGATGTCATCGGTATCGAGCCCGCGGTCGGCCAGCAGATCGTCCAGAGGACGGATGTTGATCACGTCAGCGAATTCCTCGCCGGCGTGCCGGAGCCTGGACTCTCCCGGGGGCTTTATGTGGTTGGCATACTCCTCGGCGCTACAGCCCACATCTACCAGGACGTTGAGGCCCCGTTCCGCGTCCTGGATGAGCCACGAGACGTAGGGGAGATCGATTTTCTCCCCGAAGTTGTGGAGGAAGGTGAAGCGGGACTTCTCGCGCTGCGGCCCGTAGGCCATTACCAGGGGGGTGATCGTGAACGACATCTGCCTCACTCCGGTGGGGGGACTCGGGCGTTGTACGTGTAGGCCGGGGTCAGCGGTCTCAGAGCCCACTCCCGGTAGAAGTCCAGAACGTAGGGCTCCACGTCGGTCGCTAGTTGGGCCTCTCGGCGGCCCTGCTCGGTCGACACCCATAGCCTCTCGCGGCCGGCCTCGGCGAAGTCGGCCAGGATCCGGTCCTCGTCCACCGTGGTGAACCGTCCTTCGTCGAGAACGATCCGGCCGGCGATCATCACCGTCTCCACGTCGGAACCGGATGCCCTGTCCAGAAGTACATCCAGGATCGGTATCGATCCGTACTTGGGCTGGGGCCACACCAGGCGTTCCTTGGTGACCACGAGGAGGTCTGCTTCCTTGCCCTCGGCAAGCGACCCCAGTGCCGCCTCCTGGCGGATGGCCCTGGCACCGCTCGAAGCTGCCCGGCGCAGTACCTCCAGCGAGTCCATGCGCCCGATTTCCAACTCCCCGGGGGTCCGTTGCAGGTACAGGGCGAGACGCAATTCCTGGAAGAAGTCCTCGATGTCGGAGAAGGAGATCGAGTCGGTCCCGAACGCCAGTGCGGCGCCCGAGTCGAGGATGTCACGGGCTCGGGCTATCCCGGTGCTGAGGCGCAGGTTCGACCCGGGATTGTTCACCGCAACGGCGCCGGTGTCGGCCAGGATCCGGATGTCCTCATCGGTCGCCCAGACAAAGTGAGCGCAACTCACGTCGGGCCCCAGAACCCCGATGTCGGCGAGCCTGCGCATCGCGGTCTTACCGTAGGTCTCCAGGTTGAACAGCATCTCCGACCGGGTCTCGAGGGCGTGGGTCGTGATACCCGTGTCGTACTCGTCCGCGAGCCGACGGTTCAGACGGTACAGATCGTCGGAGCACGCAGGTGTCCAGTCGGGCGCCAGGATCACCCGGAGCCGTCCGTCGTGACCGTCCCACTCGGCGTGGACCCGGCGGTAGGCGGCCACCACGTCATCGGTGGGCCAGGCGTAGCCCATGGTCGATTCCCGCACCTGGCGGGCCAGTTCGTCCGGAAGGGAGGCGAGGAAGGCCTCGTCGGGGGCATGAACGTAGATGTTCTCGTCCCGGGTGACCATGCCGAGGGCGACCCGCATCCCGATGGTGCGGTAGGCGTCCAGGATAGGGGGATTGCCGAAGTCGCGCAGCGAAGGGTTGCCGTAGTTGAAGTCGACCGCGCCCGTCTGCCCACCTCTGATAGCCCGCATCAGCCCCACCAGGATGATCGTCCGGCTGTCGTCGTCGCTCATGGCGCGGCGGAAGATGCGGGTGTTCATCCGCTCGAAGACGTACTGGAACAGGCCGGGTGATCCGGCGCCCATCGAATGGAAGTGGCCGTTGATGAAACCCGGCATGACGACATGTCCCGGCGAGCCGACCACCCGGTCGAACGGACCTCTGCCCTCCAGCTCCGCCCGCGGTCCCACGGCGGTGACGTTGCGGCCCTCGACGACCAGGGCGCCATCGGCGATGACGTCCCGGTCTCCTCCGGCCAGTGCGACGACCGGATCCCCGGTGACGAGCAGGCGGCTCATTGAGTCATCCGAGCGGCCACTGTTCTCGGTTGTAGGCCATGTCCCAGAAGCTGTACTCGTAGTTGGTGCTGATGATGAAGTTGTCCAGCATCTGGCTGCGCCGTTCGTCCGACAGCCCCTCGGAGTACTTGTCCACGAACTCCAGGTAGTGCGCCACCAACTCGTTGTGTTCCTCGCTGCTGTAGAACTCCCACCATTCCGCGGACGCGCCCCGCAGAGGGGCGCCACGGAGTTGGATACCGATCTCGTCGTAGGTCCATGGACATGGCAGGAACGAGCCCAGGTACTCGACCGGGTCCTTGGTCCATACCAGGTTGAGGATGTGTTGGGTGTAGGCATGACAGGTCGGCGCGACCCGGGCGCCGGGCTGGCCGCCCACCCGGCGTAGCATGTCCTCCTGGTGGTGCATCTCGTCGACCACCATTGCGGTCCGGCTGAGGAAGAAGTCGCGAATCTCGTTGTTGTGGGCCTTGGCCGTGGCGATCGAGCGGCACTTCACCACGTTGTTGATGTAGTGGGTGTTCTGCTCGAAGTAGAACGCCAGCCGCTCGTCGGAGAGGGTTCCGGCCGCCAGATCCTTCAAGAAGGGATGCTCGTAGATCCTCTCCCACATGTCCTTGGTCTGCTCGTACATGTAGCTGGTCCAACTCATGGGTGCTCCTTCGTTGTCGTTCCGGGGATGGTTACGGGGATCACCCCCTACCGTTCTCGGACGGGATCCGGTACACGCGCTCGGCGTTGCCCCCGAGGACGAGGTCGATCTCCTGGCGGCTCAGGCGGAACCCGAGTTGTTTCGCCCATTCAGGCAGCATCCGGACCACGTCCACCCATTCCTTCAGCGTCATCGAGACCTCGACGTTCGTCATGTCGCTGCCGAACAGCAGCCGGTCGATGCCGATCCGGTCCCTGATCCAGACGAAGGTCCGCACCAGGTCGTCGACGCTTGCCCAGTGCTGCCAGAGGCTGATCTCGAGGTGGACGTTGGTCTTGTAGATCGCCACGCTCATGGCTTCCTTCGCCCAGGTCTCGAAGCGGGCTCCGTGGCCCAGCACGAACCTCACCTCCGGAAAGTCCGCCGCCGCCGAGTCCACGTACATGGGGTGGCCGTACTTGCTCTTGAGGCGCCCGCCGGAGTGGCCCTGGTGGAGGAGGACCGGGACGTCGTAGGTGCGGCACACCTCGTAGAGTGGATGGACGATCTCGTCGTCGGGGTAGAAGCCGGCGGTGGGGTACAGCTTGAGGCCCAGAAAGCCCCAGTCGACGATCGCCTTCTCCAGGAACTTGGCGGCGCCGGGCCGGCGGGGATCGACCCCGCAGAACGAGAAGATGCGCCCGGGCCACATCCGGGTGAGCTCGTAGTAGCCCTCGTTCTTCTCCTCGAAGGGCACCACGCCTTCGTCTCCGGTGAGTAGTCCCCGGTCCATCGGCATGGTCACCGATACGTCCACGCCCGCCTCGTCCATCCGGGCGATGGTCCGGACGCCGTCGGGGTCCCAGCTGGCGTCCACCGACTCCCGGTAACGGGCCTCGGCGTCCTCGAGGTCCATGTCGAACCACCGGACCTGGTTCACCCAGGAACTCGGCATGGCCTTCTGGGACTCCGGGCTCCAGGAAGGGTCCCGGAAGACATGTATGTGAGCGTCCACGACCCGGCTCATCGGGTTCCTCCCGGCTGTCTCCTCCGGCGATAGCCGTCCATCGACGGGATGGCCTCCAGCAGCCTCCTCGTGTAGCCGTCTCGGGGATCCTCGAACACCTGCTCGGTGGGGCCCTCCTCCACGATCCGGCCGTCGAACATGACCATCACCCGCTTGCTGAGCTGCCGAACCACCCCCAGATCATGGCTGATGAGCACGTACGACATGCCCATCTCCCGCTGCAGGTCGATGAGCAGCTGCATCACCTGGCCGCGTACCGACACGTCGAGCGAGGAGGTGGGCTCGTCGAGGAAGACCAGCTTCGGGTGGGTGGCGATAGCCCGCCCGATTCCGACCCGTTGGCGCTGTCCTCCGCTGAGTTGACCGGGGTAGCGGTCGAGGTGGAAGCCACGGAGACCCACCATGGTCATGATGTCGTTGGCCCTTTCCTCCTGGTCCCCGTCCGACATCTTCAGATGTAGCTTCAAGGGTTCGGTGACGATATCGCGCACCGTCATGCGGGGATTGAGCGACGAGTTGGGATCCTGGAAGACCATCTGCATGTTCCGGTAGAGGCGGCGCACTTTGGCCCTCGGGGTCTGGTCCACCCGGATGCCATCGAAGTCGACCTCACCTGAGGTCGGGTCTACGAGCCTGAGGATGCTGCGGGCCGTGGTCGTCTTGCCGGAGCCGCTCTCACCGACCAACCCGACACTCTCGCCTATCCCGACCTGGAGGTCGATGTTGTCGACCGCGACGATGGTCTGGCGGCGGGGCCAGAAACCGCGGTGGAAGTGCTTCGTGAGGCCTCGTACGGTGAGAAGGCTGGCGCCGTAGCCGGATGTCACTCCGGCTCTCCCTCCGCTCCGGCGCCCTTGGTGATGTGGAGGGGTCCCGGCATTGAGTGATAGCGCTCGGCGAAGTGGCACATCGAGACATGGCCAGGCTCCACTTCGACCACCGGGGGAACGGTCCGGCACACGTCCGCAGCTGACGGGCAGCGATCCTGGAAGAAGCATCCCTGCGGCAGGTTGCGGAGATCGGGCGGGGCGCCGGGGATGCTGTACAGGTCACCGACCCCTCCCTCCACGCTCTCCGTGGAGCGGAGGAGTTCACGGGTGTAGGGATTCGCCGGTCTCTCGAAGACCTGGCTGATGTCACCGAACTCCATGGTCCGACCGGCATACATGACCGCCACGTTGTCGCAGAGTTCGCCGACCACACCCAGGTCGTGCGTGATCAGCAGCACCGTGAGGCCCATCGACTCGACCAGATCGCGGAGCATCGAGATGATCTCGGCCTGGACGGTCACATCGAGCCCGGTGGTCGGCTCGTCCAGGATCAGGAGGGTGGGGGGATGGATCACGGCCAGCGCAACCATGACCCGCTGCGCCATACCGCCGCTCAGTTCGTGTGCATACTGGCGGATGGTGCGGTCCGGGTCGGTGATCTTGACCCGCTCCAGGATCCGGAGGACCGCCTGCCTGGCTTCGTCCTTGGTGGCGTCCGTGTGGGTCCGTAGGGCACGACCGAGTTGCTCCCCGACAGTGAACACCGGGTTCAGGGCGGCCTTGGGGTCCTGGAATGCGATACCCACCCCGTCGCCGCGGAAGAGTTCCATCCGGTCCTCCGACCAGGAGAGAACATCCTCACCCCGGAAGAGCACCCGGCCGGACACGTAGCGGAAGTTCTCGGGCATGAGCCTGGGGATGTTGAGGGCGGTCATGGTCTTCCCCGAGCCGGTCTCTCCCACCAGACCGGTCACCTTTCCTTCCTCGATCACCACGTTGACGCTGTTGATAGCTCGGACATCACCGCCGATGGTGTCGAAGTAACCCTCGAGGTTTTGGATCTCTACCAGGGCGGCCATCAGGGCTTCGCCGCTCTCACTTGCGGGACCTCGGGTCCATCACGTCGCGGACACCGTCTCCGAGCAGGTAGAACCCGGTCGTGAGGGTGAGGACGAACAATCCGGGGAACACCGACACCCACCACTCGCCGGTGATGATCTCCGTCTGGCCGCGGGCGATCATAGATCCCCACTCGGCGGTGCCCGGTTCGATGCCGATACCCAGGAATCCCAGGGCGGCGGTAACCAGCACCACCCACGCCGCATTGACCGAGGCGTAAGCCAATACGGGCGAGAGGCTGTTGGGCAACAGGTGGCGGAAGGCCACCCGTGTAGCCGATCCACCCACCATGCGGGCCGCCTCGGCGAACTCCCACGTGCGTTTGGTGAGGATCTCGGCCCGTACCAGACGGGCGTAGTAGGGCATGCCGATGAAAGCCATCACCACCACGACGTTGAGTTCACCGGGCCCGATCGCGACGACCACCATCATCGCCAGCAGCAACGTCGGGATCGACTGAAGGATCTCGAGGAGGCGCAGGAGGATGAGGTCCACTATCCCGGCGTAGTAGCCGGCGATGGTACCGAGAGCCACCCCGGCCACCAGGGCTGACACCACCGCCGACGCGGTGATCCGCAGATCGAGCGCGGTGGCCTCGATCGTCTTGGAGAAAACGTCCGAGCCCACCTTGTCGGTGCCGAACCAATGCTCGGCGCTGACACCGGTCAACGGATCCCCCACCAGTACCGCACTCGGGTCGTGGGTGGTGATGAACCTGGCGAATAGCGCGATCAGGATGAAGATTCCCACAAGGATGGTTCCGGCCGTCAGGCTCTTGCTCTGGCCGAACACGTACCTGATCTTCCCCCACCTGCTGCGTCCCGGCGCGATGACGTCGAGCGAACCGCCTTCCGGAGCATGGTCGGCTGTCATATCGATCACGACTTCCTCCTCATCTCGTCCTCGGGTCGATCAGCATGTAAACGATGTCCACCAGGAAGAACGCCACGATGTAGGTGACCGACGCCACCACGACGAAGCCCTGGAGGGCGGTGAAATCCGACTTGAGGATGGCATCGAGCCCATACTTGCCCATTCCGGGCCAGTTGAAGACCGCTTCCACCAGCACGGCGCCGGTGAAGACGAAACCCACGATCGTTCCGATCATGGTGACGATCGGGAGCAGGGCGTTCTTCAGGGCGTAACGGAAGTAGATGACCTGCTTGCGGATGCCCAACGCCTTGGGCGTACGGATGTACTCGGAGCGCATCACCTCCACCATCGAGGCGCGAGCCACCCTCGTTATGGGGGCCACGATGACCACGCCGAGCGTCAAGCCGGGGAGTATGAGGTGGCGAACGGACTCCCACCAGAGCGTCAAGTCCCCCCGAATGAGGCTGTCGAGCGTATACAGCCCGGTGATCTTCTCGGGCGCCTCCGCACCGAGGGGCAGCCGGCCTACCGGCCCGGGCAGCCAGCCGAGGATGACGAAGAAGATCAGGATGAGCACCAGACCGAGCCAGAAGGACGGAAGCGCCATCCCGATGAGGGTGATGCCTCGCACCGAGAAGTCCAAGGGACCGTCGCGCCTCGCCCCTGCCAGCACGCCCAAGGGGACGCCGATCAAGATGGCAAAGGTGAGGGACACCAGGGCAAGCTCCACGGTCGCGGGAAGCCGGTCCCACAAGTCGCTCGTGACGGGCCGGCCGGTGATGGTCGATTCACCCAGGTCGCCTTGGGCCAGGTCGGCCAGGAAGACCCCGTATTGCTCAGGGATCGACTTGTCCAGGCCCAACTCGACTCTGATCTTGTGGCGGAGTTCCTCGTCGGCCTGCGGGGGAATGTACAGCGCTACCGGGTCGGGCGCGAACACCCTCGCCACCAGGAAGGTGAGCGTCACGACGCCGAAGACTACCGGCGCTACCAGCAGGAGCCGGGTGAACAGTTGGCGGGACAGCCCGGAGTCCATCCCCGACCAGTCCTACAACGGGTCGCCCGGCCAGAGCCTGAGGGTTGCGACCGCGGCGTGATGGATCAACGCGCCGCGGTCACATGACCGGAGAGCCGCTCGGATCACCCGGACGGCCTCAACAGGTACTGGCGCAGATGCGGGTCGGCAGTGAAGGCCACACCGGTGATCTCCGGATGCACGGCGCCGGGGAATCCGCGCACCGCAAGCATGATCATCGGGAGGTCGCGAGCCGCGATCCTCTGGGCCTCACGGTACGCCTCGGCCCGCGCTTCGAAGTCCGGGTTGAACCGGTTTTCGAAGTGCAACTTGTCGATCTCGATATTCGAGTAGTGGGTTGCGTTCGAGAATCCGCCCACACCGACCGGCCCCGGGAACCCGCGGGTTACCAGCCAGAGACCGACATTCGGATCGGCGTCGTCCAGCCAGATCAGCCCGCTGCGCATCTGGATGCCGGCCATCAACGTGTCATCGTCGTACCGGGCCGTTGTCTGCTCCTGGTATTCAGTCGTCGGTAGTGGCCGGAGAGCGACGTCGATCCCCACCTGCGAGAGGCTGGCCTGGAGGAACAGGGCGATGTCCTCCCACTCCTGCCGCTCTTGGGTGTAGAACAGCTCGGTGGAGAACCCGTCCGGGTAACCGGCCTCCGCCAGCAACTGGCGGGCCCTGTCAAGGTCGGTGTCGTAGTCCCACGCCGGTATGTACGAGGGCGATGCCGGATTGACGATCGAATAGGAGCGGGTCGCGTTGGTGAACGCGTTCTCCACGATCGTGTCGTAGGGCACCGCGTGCGCGATCGCCTGGCGCACTGCCAGGTTGTCGAACGGCGGTGTGGTCAGCGGGAGGTCGAGGCGCCAGATATCGGGGATCTCGGCGTTGACGATGGTGAAGCCGGCCTCACCGAGGGCATTGAGCTCCCTGGTACCCAGAGCGAAGGCCACGTCCACCTCCCCCCCGAGCATTAGTGCCGTGATGTCCGCCGGGCTGCTGAGCGTCCGGTAGATCACCCGGTCGAAACCGTTGTAGGCCTCGCCGAGCTGGTTCTGGTCCCCCTCGGTCCAATGGCCCGGGACACGGCGCAGGATCATCTCGGTGCCGGGCGTCGCCGACTCGATCACGTACGGGCCCGACCCCTCGGGGTTCTCCTTGACCCACTCGTGACCCCAGGGATCCTCGTCCGTGGCGCGGGCCTGTAACTCGACCGAGTCCACGATCCCGAAGATCGGGAACCTCATGCTCGGCAGCGAAGCCTTGAGAAGGAACGGGGTCCCGTCGGCCAACTCGTAGTCGAAACGGATCGTGTAGTCATCTATGACCGTGACCTGGCGAGACGGCTCGAAGATACCGGCCAGGTTGGAGTTGAACGTTCCGAAGCCCGGAACCTCGATCGCTCGCACGAAGGAGTACCGGATGTCGTGGGCAGTCAGGGGGTTACCGGTCTTGTTGAACGTCACGCCCTGGCGGATCGTGAACGTCACCGATCCTCCGTCGATCTCCCAGCTCTCGGCCAGGCCCGGCGCCACGCCGAGGCCGTCCCACACGAAGGTGCCATCCTCGCGCTCGGTGAGCGAGTAGGTGAGGAGCCGGTCGTAAAGGCCTACGCCGGCCTCACGGTTGAAGTTGAGGAGGCTGTCCGGTGGATCGAGACTGTTGGGGTACCCGGTCCAGGCGATCACCACCGTCTCGGCGTCCTGCACGCGGTCCGGAGCCCGCATCACATCACCTTCATCGATCTGAGGCGGTTGGGTGGTAGGTGGTGTGGTGGTTGTCGCCTCTGCCGTCGTCGAAGCTTCTGTGTCAGCGGTCGTAGGCGCCGCGGTGGTGGTGGGTGCGGCTGTAGTGGTGGGTGCGGCTGTGGTGGCGGGTGCGGCTGTGGTCGCCGGCTCGTCGTCACCGCACGCGGCAGCCACGATTGCAAGAACCGCCATCAGTATGAATGGGTAGTAGAACCGCTTGCGAGTCATTGTGCCTCCCTTTAGGGCGATTCGATGCTCAGCCCTCAGCCATTCGAACCGGGGCCGCGAAACCTCCGTGTTGCTGGATCATACCCATCGGCTTTGAGGCGCGTCACGCGAAAGCGCGACTAGATGGGTTTAGACCGGCCAGCTCCGCATGTGATAGGCGTCGTCCCAGAACATCCACTCGTAGCGCATGCCGAGGCGCCACTTCTCGAGGAGCCCATCGAGGTCGTCCTGTTCGAGGCCGACGGTAAGCCGGTCGACGGCGGCGCGGAAGTCGTCCATCAGGTCGTGGTGGATCTTGCTGCCGTAGTACTCCATCCAGGACTCGCGGCGCTCTTCGCCGATGTTCCCCGATACCTGCTCGCCGATGAGGTCGTATGTCCAGGGGCAGGCTACGAAACTGGCCAGCCAGTCAATCGTGCGCCCGTCGAGCGCGTTGTACCACATGTGGTACGTGTACCCCCTGCAGGCCGGCGCCATGGGCGGCAGGTTGTCCGGGTCGCCTCCGAAGCTCTTCAGCAGGTCGCCCTGCCGTTCGTCGCTCGGCTCGAGGTTCCAGTCGCGGGTGAGCAGGTCGAAAGTCTCCTTGTCGGGCGCCTTTGCCGCTGCAACCAGCCGGCACCTGTAAACGGCGTCGACATACTGGAGGTTCTGTTCGAAGCAGAAGCGGAGCACCTCGTCCGGGAGAGTCCCCGCTTCGAGTTCAACGAGGAAGGGATGGCTCAAGATGGCGTCCCAAACGTCGCCGGTGTTATCCCAAAACCACTGTGCCCGGCTTGATGCCTGATCACCCATGGGCCTCTCCTCTCGTGTACCCGGTGTGAATCGTAGCTGGTAGGTTGCCACGTTGAGAGTCAGGACGGGAGGGCTCGGATGTCCGTGCTTCCGGGAAGGAGGGCGGTGGTCACCGGAGCCGCGTCGGGCATCGGTGCGGCGACAAGCCGACGGTTCGCCCGCGAGGGAGCCTCCGTTGCTCTGGTGGATCGCAATGTGGATGGCGTGGCTCGTGTAGCCGACGAGATTCGTTCGGCAGGGGCGACCGCTGTTCCCGTTCCAGCTGATCTGGCTGTGGACGCAGATGTGGACCGTGCGATTGAGGAGTCGGTGCGCGGCCTCGGCGGGATCGACATCCTGGTGAACTGTGCCGGGGTGGGTCAGCATCCCAAGCCCATCGAGGAGACAGATGATGCCGAATTCGACCTCATCTTCTCCGTGAATGTTCGGAGCGTGTTCCTCATGATCCGGGCGGCGCTTCCCCATCTGGCGCAGGCGAGCGAGGCGGTCATCGTCAACATCGCGTCGAACATCTCGATCCGGCCCCGTCCCGGATACGCGGCCTACACGGCGAGCAAGGGAGCGGTGGCGTCGCTCACCCGGAGCCTGGCACTCGAGCTCGCCCCAAGGAACATCCGGGTCGTGGCGCTGTGCCCGGCGGCTTCGGATACCCCGATGCTGGTGGAGTTCATGGGCGGTCAGAACACCACCGAGAGCCGGGAGGCGATCGCCGAGGCGATCCCGATGGGGCGCCTGGTGCAACCGGACGAGGTGGCCGCCGTGGCCGCGTGGGCGGCGTCGGAGGATGCCCGGATGGTCACCGGAGAGCTGATCTCCGTGGACGGCGGCCGGGGCCTCTGACGACTAACCCAGTTGCGGCGCGCCGACCGAGTGAGGCGAACAGGCCACCCCCACGGTTGAGAAACCGCCCAGATCCACCGGGGGTCTTAGGGACCGTCCCGATCCTCCGCAGATACCAATCCATCGGGAGCCGCTCACGGCGCAAGCCTGGTTTCTCCATGAGGCCGGGGCGACTCCCAAGCTGCATTCGGCGGATGGTGTCTTCCTGAAGGTCGTGGTCCGTTGGCAGGCGGTGCCGGTGTCAACGACCAACGCCGCCTCGGCATCGATCCCTCCGCGGTCCTCACCGTCCATGCGCGATGGGTTCCCGCGCCTGATGTGCTGGCCGGGCCGGCCGCCCGTGTTCGCCGGCCCGGAGCACGACCTCCGCCGCTACGACTCCCTATCGAACGTGATGACCGAGCGGGCCACGGTTCCGCGGTCGAGGTCGTCCATGGCGATCCCGATGTCCTCGAAGGGTCGGGTCCGTCCGACGAGTTCGTCCAGCTTGAGCATGCCCCGGCGGTAGAGGTCCAGGTACCTGGGAATGTCGGTCCGGGTCCGGGTCGATCCCATGTTCGAGCCCTTCACCGTCTTCTCGTATAGGAAGTCAACGCCCGGCAGTGAGATGTCGACTCCCTCGGGGATCATCCCGATCAGCACGGCCGTACCCCCGGGCCGCAGCGACGCGAACGCATGCTCGGCGGTCGTCTTCTGCCCTATGGCGTCGAACGCATAGTCGACGCCCCCGTGCGTGATCTCCATCAACTCGTCCATCGGGTCACGCGAGATGATCACGTCGGTGGCGCCGAACTTCCGGGCAAAGTCCGCCTTGTCCGGGAACACGTCGATGGCGACGATCCGGCTCGCTCGCGCGACCGCGCTTCCCTGGATCACGTTCAGCCCGACCCCTCCGGCTCCTATCACCGCCACGGTGGCGCCGGGCGGCACGCCGGCGGTGCTAAAGACTGAGCCCAGGCCGGTGATCACCGCACAACCGACAATCGACGCGCTGAGCAAGGGTATGTCCCGATCGACCCTTGTCACGGCGTGTTCGTGGACGAGCATCATCTCCGCGAATGCCCCCACACCCCAGTAGGCATGGATCTCCTCCCCGGACCGCGACAGGCGTGGGCGGCCGCCATCGCGCGTCGTGCCCTCCCGGGCGCAGAGAGCCATCCTGCCGGTCAGGCACCACTCGCAATGTCCGCAGAAGACAATTAGGCAGGCCACGACATGATCCCCCGGAGCCACGTACCTCACGTCCTCACCGACGGCTTCCACGATCCCCGAAGCTTCGTGACCCATCACGGTGGGCAGCGGCGTCGTGTGGTGGCCCACGAGATAGTGGTGATCCGATCGACAGACACCGGCGGCGACGGTCCTGACCAGTACCTCACGCGGAGCCGGGGTGTCGACCGCGACATCTTCAATTTCGAGCCGGCCCGGGATGGACCTGAGAACTGCTGCTTTCACCGATTCGTTCCTTTCGAGCTACGGCGCCCGCTTGCCCGCAGGGGGAGATGCGAGGTGGGCCACCAGGCCGGGGGTGAGAGGGAGGCGGTCGACTATCGGATGGCCGGGGAGGGCGTCGGCGACCGCATTGGCTATGGCCCCCGGCACGGCGATCATCCCCGATTCCCCCATCCCCTTCACGCCCAATACCGTGTTGGGCGAGGGAGACTCGATGTGGCCGATCCGGATGGTCGGCACCTCGGCACAAGTGGGGATCAGATAGTCCATGAGGCTGCTGGTCAGGATCTGCCCGTCGGCGCTGTAGGCCACTGTTTCGTGCAAGGTGTATCCCAGGGCCTGCGCCGCGGCGCCGTGAAGTTGGCCCTCCACGATCAATGGGTTGATCACCCGGCCGCAGTCCTCGACCGCGACCAGGTCGACGACCGTTACGGCGCCGGTCTCCAGATCGAGTTCCACCGTGGCCACCACGCAGCCGTTCGAGTAGGTGGCGCCAGGGTCGTGGAAGCGTTGCGAGCTGAGCAGCGGCTCGGGTTCTACGACGCGCACCGCAGGGTCGAAATAGGCGGCCGCAGCCACGCGCTCCACGGCGATCCCGGCAGACGGGTCACCGGCCACGTGCACGATCCCATCACTGATGTCGAGATCGCGTGCGGACGCCTCCAGCAGATGGCCGGCGATCCGCAACAGCTTGGACCGCACGTCCTCAGATGCGAGCACCACCGCTCCGCCCGTTACGACGGCAGTGCGCGAGGCACGCGTGCCGGCGATGCTTGGTGGGGTGGCGTCGGTGTCGTCACTCCTTACCTCGATGGTCTCCGGGGGGACACCCAGGGCGGCGGACGCCAGCTGGACCAGCGTCGTCTCGTGGCCCTGGCCCTGGGTGGGTGTCCCGACCGCCACGGTCACATGTCCGGTGGAGTCCATCGTGACGCGAGCGGCATCGTGGGAGGCGAAGACCCAGTGGGACTGGGCCGCGCCGGCGCTTCCCCATCCGTTAGGTTCGACGTACGGGCTGATGCCGATCCCGCGCCGGCGCGGGTACATGTCGTTTTCCTGCTGCTGACGGAACGAGTGGTAGCAGGCCATCTCCAGGGCCTCGTGCATGGATTCGAGAAACGATCCGCTGTCATAGACCATGCCCGTGACGTTGGTGTAGGGCGTCTCCTCCGATCGGATCATGTTCAGGCGCCGCAGCTCCGCCCGATCCCGTCCTTCCTCGCGCGCTATGTGATCTATGAGGAGCTCGCGGGCGGTGTGGGAGGCGGTCCATCCCACCCCTCTGTACGGTGAGGCCGGCGCCTTGTTGGTGAGGACGGCCTGGATCTCGCACTCGAAGTGGTCGATCCTGTACAGGCTCGGGACGAGTAGCGCCGACAGGTACGGTTCGATGAGCGCGCTGGCGCTGTTGTGAGAGTAGGCGCCGGCGTCCCCGATGACCTTGGCGCGCATGGCCCGGAACCGGCCGGTCTCGTCGACGCTCATCTCCAGGGAGACGATCTGTTCCTTGGCCTGCGGGGCAGCGACCAGATTCTCCCGCCGGTCCTCGATCCACCTCACGGGGCGCTCGAGCGCCATCGACGCGAGAGCCACCGCAACCTCCTCCGGCGCCGCCGGGATCTTCTGGCCGAAGCCGCCTCCCACGTCGGGGACGATCACCCGCACTCTCGACTCGGGGAGGCCGGTGCTGACGGCCAGGCGACGGCGTAAGAGGTGATGCCCCTGGGTCGAGGACCACACGGTCAGCCGCCCCCGGTCGGCGTCGTAGGAGGCCAGGCAGCCGCGTGTCTCCACGGGAACCGCCGTTGCCCGTCCTCCATGGAACTCGGATCTGTACACCCGGTGGCCGGATGCGGGTTCCTTCGCCGGGTCCCCGAACCTCTTCACCTCGCTGAAGACGACGTTCGAGCCGAGTTCGGGGAAGAGGAGCGGAGCGCCGCTACGGGCTGCGGATCGCGCGTCGGTTACGGCAGGAAGCTCCTCGAAGTCGACGAAGACGAGGTCCGCGCCGTCCTCGGCGGCGTAGCGGTCGTCCGCAACGACGAGGGCGACCGGCTCACCGACGTAGCGGACCCGGTCCCCGGCTAGGGGTGGCTGCGGGGTCTTGGAGAGTCCTTCGATGGCGACGGCATCCACCAGCGGAGCGTGATCCGGGAGCGTGGCCGCCGTCAGCACGGCTCGAACGCCGTCCAGCCCGACCGCTCCCTGCGGATCGACCCCACGCCGGATGGCATGTGCGAACGGCGACCTCACGAAGGCTGCCTCGAGGGTCCCCGGGAGTCGAACATCGGCCAGGTACTCACCCGATCCGGTGAGAAGACGAGGATCCTCTCTGCGGGTAAGCGGCGCGCCGATCAGGGAGGCCATCCGGTCCCGGTGGCCACCCATCATCGGCGTCCCGGGAAGCCGATCACTATGTGGTGCCGGCTGGGCCTGTGCGTCCGCTCCATCCGGAAGGTTGGTGACGGGCGTCGCGGCCGCGCTGGACGCGGCAAGTTAGGTTGCAGGCAGACCATCGCATAAACCCGCGCGGTGGGTAGTCGACCCCGATGGTACAGGGAGACACATGTCCCGGACCCTCATAGCGGGAAGCACCGTGCTGGCGAACGGAGACCTGGGGACCATTACGGGCGGCGTCTACCTCAGGTTTCGTTACCGATTAGCGGGCCAACTGGATATTCTTCAGCACACTCCTAGGTACACTGCGCGACCGACCGTTCATGTGACCCGCCGGCGCTGTCACACCCCGGCTTGTCACAGGCCGCGTCAGAGTGACGAGAGGGGATGACCATGGAGCCGATCCGGTGCGCCCTGGTCGGGCACGGCATGATCGGCAGGGAACACGCTCGGATCATCGCCGCGCATCCGGCGGCGGAGTTGGTCGCCGTCTGCGATACCGACCCCGATGCCGGCGCCACTGTCCCGGAGGGAACCCTCTTCACGACCGATCTGGATACTGCCCTGGGTGTCGAGGGCCTCGAAGCGCTGTGGGTATGCACGCCCCAGCACCTGCACCTGCCTGTCGTCGAGGCCGGTTTGACGCGCGGCCTGCATGTCTTCTGCGAGAAACCGTTCGCGTCCTCGCTGGATGACGCTGATCGCATGATGGAGCTCGATGCATCGACCACCGGCGATCTGGTGATCGGCCATACATTGCGTTTCGACCCGAACTACGTCGCCATACACCAGGCCGTGACGGAAGGGCGGCTGGGTGACATAGTCCATATCTCGGCGCGCTGGAACGCGCCCGACTACGAGGGCAGGATCATCTCGGGCCGTACCACCATTCCCCAGGAAATGGCCATCCACGATCTCGATGTGATGCGCTGGATGGTCGGGGACATCGAACACGTCTACGCAGAGGCTGCCGCACACGCGGTGGTGGGACCGGGGCCGGATGCGGCGGTCGGCACCGTGCGGTTCCGGTCCGGCGCGGTCGGTGCCCTGGATCACAACTGGATTCTTCCCTTCGAATCCGGGCTGCGCTCTGACCACCGGTTGGCCGTCTTCGGAACCCGCGGGAGCGCGTATATCGAGACCCGCGACTCACCGGCGGTCGTCTTCAGCCTGGACGGTCTACAGCATGTTCATTCGGGCTACTACTCCTACCCGAACGACGTACCGTTCGGCGCCCTTCCCTCGGAGGACGCTTTCTTCCTCGGCCGGGTGCGCGACGGTCGGGACTGGCCCCTCACGCTGCACGACGCCCGGGCCGCTCTCGTGGCGGCCCTGGCGATGGACCGGTCGATAGCAGAGGGGCGCGTAGTCTCGATTGCCGAGGTCGGTGGCTGACAACCGACGGGGTGACGGCATCGCGTAGCCGGTAGCAGGCCTTCTCGGAGGGTGCGCGGATAGGTCCTCACCAGGGATACCTCCGGATCAAGCCAGCTGGCGGGAACGCCTCACGGTATGGGGTTCCTTTGCCCGGAACCGGTACCATCCGGTCATGCCCGACGAACTCGCCGGGGTCTTTCCCGTTTTCCAGACCCCCTTCCTGGACGACGACACGATCGATTGGGATTGCCTCGGAAACGAGATCCGCTGGATGCACGATCACGGCGTGGACGGCATCGTCATGGCCATGGTGTCCGAAACACTGAGGCTGTCCGGGAAGGAACGGCGGGACCTCGCGGAGGCGGCGGGCGAGATCGGCCTGGCGTACGGGCCGGTCATCGTCAGCGTCGGAGCGGAGAGCACGAATGTGGCTGTCGACTACGCGCTCCATGCCGAGCGTTCCGGGGCTTCCGCCCTCATGGCCATCCCACCAACGACCGTTCCAAGCCTCGACGACGAACTCGCCGTCTACTACGGCGCGCTGCTGGATGCCACCGCCGCGCCGGTCGTGATCCAGGATGCCAGTGGTTACGTGGGCGCGCCGATGTCGATCGGCCTGCAGGCCCAACTTCTCCATGAATACCCGGGACGGGTCCTGTTCAAGCCGGAGGCAGAACCGATCGGCCCGCGGCTGACCGAACTGCAGGAGGCCACCGGGGGAGCGGCCCGCGTGTTCGAGGGTTCCGGAGGGATCGCACTGGTGGATAGCTACCGCCGGGGCGTCGTCAGGACCATGCCGGGAGCCGAGGTCTGCTGGGCTCTGGTCGCCCTGTGGGATGCGCTCGCGCGTGACGATCGGCCGCGGATCGACGCGATCAACGGACCGCTCACGGCCCTGATCTCCTTGCAGACCGGGCTGGACGGCTTCATCGCCGTCGAGAAGCACCTGCTGGTCCGGCAAGGTGTTTTCAGGAGCGCCCGGGTCCGCCGGCCGGTGGGCTACCGGCTCGACCCGGAAACCCGGCTCGAGGTGGACCGTCGCTTCGACCTGCTTCGTGAAGCGGTCGGCGGCCCGCTCTTGTAACGACGCTCCCATGGGTTCACGCCGGTACCAACCGACGGAGCAGACGCTGGTCACGGACGCGGTTCACGATCGCGATCGAAGCCGGGAGAACCAAATGCAGATAATTGACCTGGTGGTGGATATCGTCGAGTGGGACGTGGCGACCATCCCGGTAGTCGACGAACGTGGTTACATCGGCGGCCGGCTCCGCTACGGGGTAGTTCGCGTACGGACCGACCCGGACCTCGGTGCCACCGGGCTGATCGGCCCGCTCGACGGTGAACTTGCACCGTGCCTGGCGCAACTAACCGACGTGATCAAGCCCCGGCTGGTGGGTCGCCGACTCACCGAACCGGACCAGATCTGGACCCGATTGGACCGATGGGCAGGGCACGGGTTCCCCCTCCAACCTGCGATGGCGGCCGTCGACATCGCTCTCTGGGATGCTGTCGCCAGAGCGAGGGGCCTACCTCTCTTCGCACTGCTGGGAGGGCACAGCCGGGAGATTCCCGCGGTGGCCACCTCTCCTCCAGTGCACGCGCGGCCGGAGTTGGTGGTCGAGCAGGTCCTCGAGGCTGTCGAGAGGGGTTTCCGGGCCTACAAGATCCATCCCGGCGCGGTGCCCGAGTCCGACGCCATCCGGCTGGCCGGCATGGCGCGTGAAGCGGTCGGGTCGACCGTCGCCTTGGTGTTCGACCCCAACAATTCCTACGACCTGACCAAGGCTCTGGCCGTCGGCATGGCGCTCGACGAGGCCGGATTCGCGTGGTACGAGGACCCGGTTGCGCCGGACGACTGGACCGGCATCCTACGGCTGGCCGATGCGCTCCGGACGCCCCTCGCGATGAGCGATGCGATCGGGTTCCTCGCTCACCAAGCCCGCCTGGCCTTACGGTTGGGAGCGCCCCAGATCGTCCGGGTGAGTGCCCGCAAACTGGGCGTCACCGGGTTGAAGGAGCTCTGTGACGAACTCTCGGCGGCCGGGATGCCGTTCGAGATCGGGTTCGGGGGCAACCCGCTGGCCAACGCGGCCAACCTGCACGTCGCTTCCAGCGTTGCGGGGCGCACCTACTATGAACACATGCTCCCGGCCGGGTACCACGAGACAGGCGTGTTATCGCCGGTCCAGGTGAACAACGGCGCCGCCCTAGCCTCGCCGCGGCCCGGGCTTGGTGTCGAGCTGGATCCGGACCTGGTCGCCCGGCACACGATCACGAGGCTCGGCTGAGAGGCTGGTCGAGAAGGAGGGCACGGAATGAGAGCCGGCGTGCTGGTCCCGCAGGGGTGGTTGGGCGAGTACTCGGGGTGGGCGACGCCGAGAGCCTTCCGGCGAGCCATCGAGGTGGCAACCCGGGCCGAGGAACTGGGATTCGAATCGGTCTGGGTCAACGATCATCTCACGCCCGAGGAACCCCTCCGCCAAGCTTCGCTCCTCGAGTCCTTCGTACTGCTCGCCGGTGTGGCATCCGCCACGAGGACCATCCGGATGGGCCACCTGGTCCTCTGCGCCGGGTATCGCAATCCGGGCATGATGCTGAAGATGATCACCACCCTGGACGCCGCCAGCGGGGGCCGGGTGGACCTCGGGCTTGGCGCCGGTTGGAAACGCGAAGATTGGGTCGACTACGGCTACGGGGATCCGGGCGTCCGGGCCCGTCTGCGGATTCTCGAAAGTCATCTGGAGATGGCGGTGGCGCTCCGCGGGCCTCCGCCCGGCGAGGAGCCCGCTCGCGGCCTTGTTCGGTCCAATCCGGCTCCGGCGCAGGAGGCAATACCGATCATCGTGGGGGGCAACGGAACCGAGGTCACATGGAGGCTGGCGGCCAGGTACGCCGACGAGCTGAACGTCGACGGGCTGCTGCCTCATGAGCTGGAGCCCCTGCTCCCGGTGGTCCGATCGAGATGCGAGGAGGTCGGGCGTGACCCCGACTCGCTGCGAGTTTCGGCTCATTACTGGTACGGGAACGCCGCACCACCCGGGCCGGAGCGTGTCGAGCACCTGGCCGCCTACCGGGCTCTGGGTGTCCACCGCGTGATGACCCTTCCCCTGGGCGCGGCGCTCGCCGACGAGCCCTTGGAGGCGTACGCCGACGACGCACGGTCGGCGGGCGTCGAGTTGGGCTGAGCACGTCGGCACCGCCGTCGGGCTATGCGGGAACGATCCCCAGTGATCGCGGCATCTCGAGCCGCAGGGTCATTTCCATGGCCCCGAAGGCTTGGCCGATCCGGAGGTTCCCTGCCACCGAGATCAGGGCGATGGCGTCCCCCGGCTCCAATCCCAGTTGCGTCTCCAGTACTTGCAGCATCTCTTCGACCGCTTCTTCGCGGGCACGCTCGAACTCGAGATGCGCGGTCATGACCATCACGGCGTCCTCGGTCACAGCCCAGGGCCATCGGAGCAGGGCTCCCTTCCAGAGGTCAACCTTCACGGTCACCTCAGCCGGGATCTCCACACCGACGCCGGACAACTCCCCGTCGCCCTGAGTGGCGTGGACGTCGCCCAGATAGAGCAGGGCGCTCTTCGAGAAGACCGGAAGCATGACGGTGGTTCCCTCGGCGATCACCGGGTGGTCGAGATTGCCGCCGTGCCGTCCTGGAATCCCGGCCTGGGGAGCGTCGCCCGGGACGGCGGTGCCGATGCAGCCAACCATCGGTTCCACCGGTAGGAGCACGCCGTCCGAATACCGGATGGCACCTTCCTCGATCGCGCATACCCGGCCCACCGGACGCGGAACGCGACCCTCGGGGAACGGTCCGACATGGGCGTGGCCGCCGCACCAACCGGGGGAGAGGCACTCGATGCGATCGATACGGACCACGAGGGCGTCGCCCGGCTCGGCTCCGCGCACCGCGAGCGGCCCGGTCAGGGGGTTGCCGCGGCCGGGAGTCGGCCGGGGTAACTCGAAGGGGATGCCCGGCGGGCGGTCGAGCAAGGCGCCCGCCCTGGCGTCCCAGGTCTCGAAGATCACTGTCTCGCCGGGCGGGACATCGAGCCGCGGGGGATCGGCGACCTCGTAGTAGTAGGAGACGATGTCGCGGGTGATGCGCCGCATGGAGCCTGCTACGTGGTCGGGGCTTCGACGGGATCCCGGTCGCTGAGGGGGAACGCCGCGTCTACTCCCCAGGTCACCGCTACTTCCAGGCCGGGCGTGATAAGGGTCGCCTCCTCGTTGCTCACCCTCTGGCTGACAACCCGCCCGAGCATTCCCGTGTCGACGAGGTACTGGGTGAACGGTCCCATGTAGATGACGTCCTGAACCCGGCCGAGGAGTCTGTTGCCGAGTTGACTGGAGTCGGCTTCCTCGGCACGAGGGGTTACGAGTATCCGCTCCGGTCGGACCGCTATCCGGAGGGTGTCTCCCGCCCTGCAGGAGTGACCGGCCATCACGACGATCCGGTCGCCGTCGCCGTTCTCCGCCACCGCCAGGTCACCATCCGTGCGGGTCACGGTGACGGCGAAGTCGTTGAGCGTACCCACGAAGTCCGCCACGAACTCGTTCCTGGGTTGTTCGTAGATGGAGCGCGGCGCCCCGATCTGCAAGAGGCGTCCGTGGTCCATGATCCCTACCCGATCCGACATCAGCAGCGCCTCCTCCTGATCGTGGGTCACGTAGACGAACGTGGTCCCGAGCGAGTGCTGGATCGACTTCAGTTCGAGCTGCATTCGCTTGCGGAGCTTGACGTCCAGAGCGCTGAGCGGTTCGTCGAGAAGCAGCACTGCCGGCCGGTTGATGAGGGCCCGGGCGAGGGCTACGCGCTGCTGCTGGCCTCCCGACAACTGGTCCGCCGCCCTGGCGCCGAGACCCCCGACCCCGACCACCTCGAGCATCTCGTTCACCCGCTGCTCGATCTCGTTCCTGGGTACCTTCTTCAGCTTGAGGCCGTATGCCACGTTGTTGAACACCGTCATGTGCGGGAACAACTCGTAGTTCTGGAAGACCATGTTGGTGGCCCGCTTGTTGGGTTGCACCAGCGTCACGTCCTCGCCCCGGAGGTATACAGACCCGTCGTCGGGCGTCTCGAAGCCGGCCAGCATCCTCAACAGCGTGGTCTTCCCACAGCCACTGGGCCCTAGGAGGGAGAAGAACTCGCCCTCCTCCACAGCCAGCGTCACGTTGTCGACTGCCACGACGCTGCCGAAGCGCTTGGTGACACCTTCCAAGAGGATGGCGGGCTGGAAGTGTTGTCCGGAACCGTCGGTCATCGTTCGCCAATCGTGGTTCTGCTGGCGGCCATGAAGGCCAGACTCGTCGTAAGTATCAGCATCACTGTACCGATAGCGTTCAGCGTCGGGTCGATGCCTTTCAGCACCCTTCCGTACATCACGAGCGGCAACGTCTTGTCCTGCCCGGCTGTGAAGAAGGCGATCACGAAGTCATCCACCGAGATCGCCGCCGCCAGGAGCATGGCGCCTATGACGGCCGGCAGGATCAGGGGGAGCGTGACGGTACGGAACGCGTACCAGCGTGTGGCCCCGAGGTCCTGGGCCGCTTCCAGAAGGCCGAACCGGAAGCGTTCGAGAGAGGCGCCGATGATCAGGAATACGAACGGCAGCGCGATGAGAGCATGGCCGAGGTTGGCGCTCCAGATGGAACGCCCCACGCCGATTTGCCTGTAGAAGACCGCCAGCCCGATCGCGTAGAGCAGTCCCGGGATGGCGAGCGGGCCCAGGGCCGTGGTGAGGAAAACGGTCCTCCAGCGGGCCGCCACCTTCAGTATTCCCAGGGCGGCGAGGAGTCCGAGCACTCCGGTGATGCCGGCGGTCACCACCGCCGCCTGGACGCTGCGTCGGAAAGCCCTCAATACCAGGGTGTCGGTGAAGATCTCCTGGTACCAGCGGATCGAGATTCCGGCGAATGGGAAGCTCAGGCGGGGAGATGAGTTGAAGGAGAACGCGACCATGACCACCAGCGGCGAGAACAGGAAGACGAACACCAGCACCATGAAGGCGGCCGATCCCAGAGGACGCCGCCGCAAGCGCACCAACGTCCGGCGCCAATCCGGCGCGGTCATCGCGTGAGCCGCTTCATCAGCGAGATGATGATGTAGGCGAACACGCCCATCGCCACCATCAAGGTCATGGCCAGGGCCGCTCCCTGCGGCCATTCCAGGCTCTGGCCGAAGTAGAACTCGATCCGGTTACCTATCAGCAGGTCCTTGGTCCCGCCGAGAAGCCGCGGCGTCACCCATTCACCCAGTGTTGCTATGAAAACGAACGCAGTGGCCGCCCGCACCCCCCGCATCGACAGCGGCAGGACGATCTGGCGGGCCGCCCGGATTCTCGAAGCGCCCAGGTCCCGAGCCGCCTCGATCACGTGCGGTGACACGTTCTGCATCGCCGCATAGATCGGGAGCACACCCAGGGGAATCAGGAAGTTCACGAGCGAGGCCCCCACCGCGAACATGCTGTTCAGGAGGTAGCGGATCGGCTCCTCGATGATGCCCATCCCGATGAGGGTCTGATTGATGACGCCCTGGCGGCCCAGGATGCTCCGCCAGGCGTAGATGCGAACGATGTAGCCGCCGAAGAGGCTTACAAGGATCAGAAAGTAGAGGAGCTGTCGCTTCGCCCGGAAGACGAAGTTGAGGACGTAGGCACACGGGAAGCTGACGAGGAGAACGATGACCGTCAGGATGCCCGCCACCTGGATGGTCCGCAGTCCGAGCCGGGCGTGGATGGAGGTTGTCAGGACTTCGGCGTAGTTCGACAGCACGAAAGCGGGCACCGGATCGAAGTCGACCAGCCGGAAGAAGCTCATGGCCAGCAGGCCGGCCAGGGGAACGAGGAACAGCAGCGCGAAGTACGCTGACCCCGGGAACAGCTGCAACCAGGCGGCCACTCTCCGGCGGCGATCGATCGCGACGAGGACCTCGCCGGATGTTCCCCGTCGGGAACGCTTCCTGCGAGGTCCTCGCCTCGTGACGCTCTCCGTCATCCTTTGCCGCTGGGCGATGCCGTCAGGCGCTGACCCTTATGCCTCGGCCTTGATCTCCTCCCAGGCGTCAAGCCAGTCGGAGATCGAGGTGATTCCCTCGGGCGCCTCGTCATCTTCCGGTGGCTGAGCATTGCGGAAGGAGACGGCCGAAGTATCGGTGCGGACCAGGTCGTAGTCGTATATCTGAGCGCCCGGACCGGCTATCTCCGCCGAGTTGGAATTGACCACGCCGGACACCAGGTTCTCGCCCACTTGGGCGTTGATCTCGTCCGAGATCATCAGGTCGATGTACTCGTAGGCGCAGTCCACGTCGTCGGCCGTGACCGGGATGGCGAGTCCGTCCCACCAGCCGCCGCCGCCCGACTCCTCGAAGAAGGCGAAGTCCAGGGTTTCGCCCTGCTCCTCTGCCCAGGTGAGCATGGCCTCCCAGCCGTTGACGTTCAGGTCCGAGTCACCCGCCACCATGATGTCGGTAGCGTCCCGGTAGCCGTTGGCGAACGCCGATGCGTTGCGGAGGATCTGCAGTGCCTGATCCTTCACCACCTCGAGTTGATCGGCGTTTATGTTGGTGCGGTCGCCCACGCCGTCATCGAACCCGTTCGCAATCGCCAGCATCGAGAAGACGAGAGTCGGCGAGTCGAAGATGGTGAAGCGGCCCTCCCACTCCGGCTCCATGAGCTCGGTGATGGACTTGGGGGGGTTGGCCACCCGTCCGGGATGGTAGATGTAGGGCCCGTCACCCCAGGCGATCGGCACGCCATACACCTGCCCGTCGGCACCCCTCAGCGAGGAGTTCTCCCTGAGACCCGGGAACATCTTGTCCCAGTTCTCCAGCCTCGAAGTGTCGATCGGCTGGAAGAGGCCTGCCTCGATGTGCCGGGGACCGACGTGGTAGGCGATCGTGGCTAGGTCGTATACGTCACCCACCTTGATGGCCGCGACGAACTGGGGCCAGCTACCCGGCCAGTTGGTTTCCAGAGCGACGCCGTTCTCGTCGCGCCAGGCCTGAAGTTCCGTTTCGCCCGCTTCGCCGTCGAGACCGATGAAGCTCAGGGTTGCGCCCTCACAAGCGCTCATGGCCTCGGCCATTGCTTCCGTGGTCGTGGGTGCCGCGGTCGTGGGCGCGGCCGTGGTGGCAGCCGCGGTCGTCGCTGCAGGCTCGTCCTCGCCGCAGGCCGCCACCATAAGGGCGAGCGCCGCGAGCGTGACCAAAACGCGTCCTCGAATAGTCATCGAGTCCTCCTCCGTGAAGGGTTCCGTCTCCACATGGTCAACTCCGTTGCGTTCTGCGCAACGGTCTTGCGTTGCTGATTCTGGTGCCCCCCTCTCGAACGTGTCAAGTGGTTACGCAGGTCGCCGCGGCGGGGTTTTCCCCGGCGATTCCATCGGTTACTGTTCTGGATTCGTTGTCGGGGAGGAACAGTGGTCTTGATGGAGACGGTGGCGCGCGCTGTCCGTACGGTCGAGTTCGTGGCCCGGGAAGGCAGCGTGAGGCTCGACGACGTGGCATCGGAAATCGGCGTCCACAAGTCCAACGCCCTGCGGCTGCTGAACACCCTGTGCGAGCTTGACTGGATCGTGCTCGACGACCGGCGGTCGTACACGGTCAGTCCCCATCTCGTTGCACTCGGGCAGGCCGCCGCGGCGGGCACGTCGTTCCGGCAGGCGCTCCAGCTTGCCGAGACACTCCGTGACCTGTCGGGGGAGACGGTGCATGTCGCGGTACCGCATCGCCGTCGAATGCTCATCGTCGGACGCGTGGACAGCCGCGACCCGCTGCGCGTTTCCTGCCAGTTGGGAACCCAGGACGCCCTGCATACCTCGGCGCTCGGTAAGGCCTACCTAGCGGTCCTTTCCGAGCCTGAGGCGGAATCCTTGATAACCGACCTCGATCTGGTGGGTCTGACGCCGTTCTCCATCACGTCCCGCAGCACCCTGGCGGCCGAGGTGCGCCGCACTCGGGACCGCGGATACAGCCTTGATTTCGAGGAGGGCCGGCTGGGCGTCTGCTGCATGGGCTTCGCCCTCCGTCTCGGGAGCAACCTGGACCCGGTAGCCATCTCGATCACCGGGCCGTCCGATCGCTGGACCAAGGACAGGATGAGCGGGCTGGCGCCACGACTGCTCGAACATGTCCGGGCGTTCAAAGCGGTCCCGCTCGCCGGGAGCGCCCCGGGTCAGACCGCGCCGTCCGGGATCCGGTAAGCGTCCAGAGCCCCCCGGTCGAGCCGCACGCCGAGGCCGGCGCCCGGCGGGACCGTGGCTGATCGCCACCCCACGAAACGGGCGTTCTCGACCATGGTCGCCTCGAAGTAGAGGGGCCCGATCAGGTCGCTCGGCACCGTCGGGCTCAGATACTTCGTGGCTGCCGCCGTATGGGCCATCGCCGCCGCGCCGACGCCGAGTTCGAGGTTCGAGCCGAACGACACGGCCAGCCCGACGGCACGGGCCAGACCGGCCATCCTGATAGTCCGCCTCAGCCCACCGCACTTACCTGGGTAGAGGTTGACGGTATCGAAGGAGCGGTGACGGGCCGCCTCGACCACATCTGCGGCGGTCCAGATCGACTCGTCACCCATGACCGCCATCGACGTCGACCGGAGGAGGGTGGCCGATGCTGCGGCTGACATCCTCGGGAGCGGCTGCTCGACCGCAACCACGCCGAGTGCCGCCAACCCCTCGAACGCGGTTGCCGCCTCCTCGGGGTTCCATCCCTCGTTGGCGTCGACGGTGATCTGGACATCCGGTCCGGCGGCGCTGCGGACCGTGGCCACCCGGGCAATGTCCTCTTCAACCCCGAGCCCCACCTTCACCTTCAGCGTGGTGGCTCCCAGGCCGGCGGCGTCGGCCGCCATGGCCCCCACGGTCTCGACGTCCCGCGCCGGGAGCACCAGCTTGGTGGTGATCCCCGTGCGGTAAGCGCCCCCCAGGAAGGCATGGGCGGGTATTCCGAAGTGGCGTCCGGCCACATCCAGGCAGGCCATCTCGACAGCCGCCCGGAGAAATGGCCGGTTGCTGACCACCCCGTCGATCCGGGCGGATACGTCGGCCCACTGGAGGGGATCGGCGCCGAGGAGGGCCTCTCCCAGAGGACCTCTCAGCAACCTGGAGGTCTCCAGCGCTTCCTCCCCGTTCCATCGTGGGTCGCAGGTGATCTCGCCGAGTCCCGTCCTTCCCGGACTGCACTCGATCTCGAGCACGACATAGCGGCTCGCCTTCACCGATCCGTGCGCGGTCCTGGGCAGGAAGCGGGCCAGCCGGGGAACCTCGACGGGCGTGGCTGTGATCCCGGTTATGCGCAAGAAACCAGCTGTCCGATCCGCTCCGGCGGGCTCAACCGGTGTCTTTGTAACGTTCCAGGGCGTCCCGATCCAGGCGCACACCCAGCCCGGGGCCTTCAGGTGCCACAGCGACGCCCGCTCTCACGTCGAGAGGCTCGGCAATCACATCACCCTCGTAATAGAAGGGGCTGAGGATGTCCGCCGGTACGCGCCGGTCGAATCCGGGGGTCGAGGCTGCGATGTGGATGTGGGCCGCCAGCGCTATGCCGAGTTCCAGGTTGGATCCGATGGTCCACCCGAGACCGAATGACGTGGCCACGGCCGCCACCCGCCTGGCGGCGGCTATCCCGCCGGCCATACCGACATAAACGGACAGGATGTCGCATGACTCGTTCAGCGCGAGCAGCGCCGCGTCCTCCGGTGTACCGGCGGACTCGTCGGCGACCACCGGCATCCTGACCTGCCGCCTTACCTCGGCCATGCCTGCCAGGTCCCGCGCCGGTACCGGCTGTTCCATGAACGAGACGCCCAGCGGGGCGATCTGACCGCCGGCCTGGATGGCCTCGCCGCGGTTCCACCCCCCGTTCGCGTCCACACCCAGTACCACGTCGTCACCGATCGCCGCCCGCACCGCCGCCACCCGGGCCACGTCAGCTCCGACACCGCCCCGCCCGACCTTGACCTTCATGGCCGTGAAGCCCTGCTCCACCGCCCAGGAGGCGACCTCGGCCGCGTGGTCCGGCTCTCGACCGGTCACCGAGAACTTGGTCGGAATCCGGGGCATGACCGGCCCGCCCAGCAACCGATGGACGGGTAGCCCTGCCGCCTTGCCGGCAATGTCCCACAGCGCCATCTCGACCCCGGCTTTGGTGAAGTGATGGCCCGCTATGGCGCCGTCGATCACCGGGTGGAGCGCCTCTGGCGACCGGGGATCGAGGCCGGTGACCGCCGGTCCTATATATGTCTCGATCACGTGCCGGGCGGTTGACGAGTCCTCGCCGCTCCAGACCGGGGTGCAGGACACTTCTCCCAGCCCCACCAGGCCCTCGTCGGTCTCCACCTCGAGGATAAGGAAAGGCGAACGCTGGTGAGTCCCGCTGGCGCCGGCGATTATCCGCTCCTCGACCATAGGCACGGCCACCGCCGTGGAACGTATCCGCTCGATTCTCATACAACGGCCTCCTGGTTCGACTCGTCCTCGAGCCCCAGCACCTGTAGCGCCGGGCGCCGGATGATCCCTTCGATGACCTCCTGAGGGATCGGTGGCCAGCCTGTTCCCGCCGAATCGTTGACCGCACGCAACGCCTCGGCGGTGCCGGACGGCGTGGCGAAAGGGAAGTCGCTTCCGAATAGGAGCTTGCCGGTGACCCGGTACTCCATCGCGGACCGCAACGCCATATACAGTTGGAAGGGCCTGGTGTGCAGGGCGGAGATATCAGCGTACAGGTTGGGGTGCTTGCGGATCACCGCCATCGTCTCCTCGCACCACGGGTGGCCGAGATGGGCGATGAACAGCCGCAGATCCGGACAGGCGCGGGCAACATCGTCTATCAGGAAAGGTCTGGCCCAACGCAGCGGCGCATCCGAGACGAAGGTGGTGCCCTGGTGGCACAGCACCGGCAGTTCGAGCTTCTCGGCGTGACGGAACAGGGCTATGGCTTGGGGGGAGGTGGGATCGAAGTGCTGGTATATGGGTCCCACCTTGAGACCTCTGAGACCCAGTTCCGAGACCGCGAAGGTCAACCGGTCCAAGGCGTCGGGCCGGTTGGGATCGACGCTTGCGAACCCGATCAGCTTGCCCGGCTGGGACGCCACGTACTCGCTGACGTACCGATCGGGCACCACCATCCCCACCGCCGGGGCATCCATCGCCACCACTATCGCCCGGTCGACGTGTTCCATGGCCACCCGGTGCGCATCCAGGTCGTCCTGCGGCCAATTCATCTCGCCCCAGGCCCGGACCATCTCAGCCACGAATCTGGGGCTGAAGTGATCGCGGGAACCGACGTGGGTATGGGCGTCGACGATCATGTTGGGCGGACCTCAGGCAAGCGCGCCACGCCGTGCGGTCACGTATCTGCTCGGAGGGTGCTGAAAAAGGCGGGGATGGACCCTCGATGGCCCGTGGTGCCCTGGCATGCGGTCTTGTTGCCGAGTTTCGGGCCAACCGGACATTTTTCAGTACCCTCCCAGTGTCGCCGCCACGGCCAGGTACACGCGGGCGGAACCGGCCAGATGGTCGATCCAGACCCACTCGTCCGGGGCGTAGTACCAGGCGCCCACGCCGTAGACGACCGTTTCCAATCCGGCCGCCGCCAGATCCGCCGCGTCGGTGACGAACGCCTGGCCGGGCAGTTCGTTGGTCACTCGCGGGGCATGGCCGACGATGGCGGTCTGCGCGGCCGATATGGCATCTACCAAGGCACCCGACGTGGCTCCCAGGAAAGGCTGGTGTAAACCGATGATCCGTACCCGGTGGCCTACGTCGTCCGGCACCACGCTCTGGACGATGTCCAGGATCTCCTGCCTGACCGTGGTCCGGTCCATCCCCGGGACATACCGGAGATCGCCGGTGATGGTCGCCGACTCTGCCACGGCCGCAGGCGAACTGCCGGCCTTGAGTTCCCCGATCAGCAGGCGGGGCAGGTCAGGTAGCCGGGGTTCCGGTTGGTGCGCGAACTCGTGGTCGACGAGCTTGTCGTAAATTGCCGCCGCAGGGCGGAGGGTATCGACGGCCGACTCCATGCGGGACACGTGCGCGGGAGACCCCGTCAGGGTAATCTCGAACTTGAATGCCCCCCCGTTGGCGGTGTGGATGTTCAGATCCGAGGGCTCCCCGCAGATGCCGTAACCCTCGCCGGGTCCTTCGGTGGCCAGCGCGTACTTCGCGCCGAGCCCGATGCCGTCGTGATACATCGTCGCGTGCAGGATCAGGTCACCCGGAAGTCGGCGGAATCCGGCGGCGGCTTCCACGGCAGCCACCATCGCCGCTACCCCTCCGAGCATGTCCGTGATGCCTCCGCCGTACAACCTCCCGCCGGATTCCCAGGGGCTGTGGGCGCTGTGGGTCCAGTCGGAGGGGTACACCCCGGCATCGATGTGACCCTGCAAGACGAGAGGTGGCCTTCTCCCCTCGCCCCTTACCCGCGCTATCACGTTGGGTCGGCCGGCTACGACATCCGCCACGTGAACGTCCGCCCCGGCGCGCTCGAGGGTCTCGGCGATGATCTCGGCTCGCGGACCCTCGGCCTGGGGATCATCCGACGGGACGCTGCACAGTGCTCGAGCGATCTCGACCACCCGCCGCGTCTCGACGGCGGCGGCGGCGCGTTCGAACCGGTGGTTCATGTTCTCTCCCTTTCGTCCGGAGCGCTTGGCGCGCTCGGCGAGCCCTCGTAGAAGTCGATCATGGCAGCGGCCACCGCCTCGGTTCCGACCTTCAGGAATGTGTGGCCCAACTCCTCGGATGCGGCGGCCGGGCTGTCGGTGAATCCCTCGGTCTCCTGCCAGCTTCCCGGACGTTCGACCCGCACCGGCACGTCAATGGAGCCGATCGAGGAGACCCAACCAGGCCGATGGGGTCGGGGTTCCCGCACCAGGGAAGGATCCAATGCCAGCATCAGCGACGTCTCGAAGGCGCCCGCATGGCCCGGCAGGCGTCCGATGTCGCGGGCGCCCGCCGCCGCGAGCTCCTCAGCCGCCAGCTGCCACCACGAGCACGCCGCCACTTCCATGCCCTCCTCCAGTGCGAGATCGCGAGCGGCCAGACCGATTACCTCGTGGTTCCCGCCGTGGCCGTTGACTATGAAGAGGCGGCGGAAGGATGCGTGGGCGATGGACCGCCCGATGTCCATAAGGACTGACAGGAATGTGGATGCCGTGAGCGACAGGGTGCCGCCGAACGGTATGTGGTGGGGAGAGGATCCGTACCAGAGGGTAGGGGCCACCGACACGGGGAACCGGTCCGCCACCATCGCCGCCGCCGAGCGGGCCACGTATTCGGCGCCCATCGAGTCCGTGCCGACCGGCAGGTGTGGTCCGTGCTGCTCGGTGGCGCCCACCGGCAGGACCAGCACACCGTCCCGGGCAATCGTCCGCGACTCGACACGCGTCAACTCGGCGAAGAGCAGTTTCACCGGGAACTCTTAGCTTGGATGGTCAACGTTCGCACCGCTGCCACCCGGAATACTCGGAACGGGTGCATGCCCATCGACCTGGAGCACGCACTCACGACACGACCGGGATACCGAGCCCGGCCGCATGAGGCTTCGACTGGACCGAGGCCGGTCTCTCCCGTTGTAGCCACTCCAGGGCGATGGCAGCCCGGCGTACCTTCTCGCGAGCGTTGGCGATGGCGGTGCCCACGGTATGACCTCCGGATGGGTAGACGCCGCCGGCGTTGGCCAGGCCCATCTTTGCATGCAGCGGAGCCCCTACGGCCACGAAGTCGGCGATCTCGTGCCCGCGGACAACGGGTCCCATGCTGTCCGGGGTCTCTAGATAGAGGTCGATCGGTATGGATGCAGCCGACCTGATTTCCCAGAGTTGCTCCAGCGTCACGTCGGCGGGGATGTTGACCGACCCGGCGCCGATCTCCTCGAGCATGCGGATGGATGCCGGATTCGAGACTCCCATGTAGGCCGAGATCTTCCATACCGTCTCGCTCGGGAGGTCGCCATCACGCTGCATCCGGGTGAGGACCGCCAGCAGGCCCAGGTCACCCACTAGAAAGCTGCGGATCCCGGCTTCGGTAGCCCTGAAGATGTCCGCCGCCGCGTACCGAAGCTGGCGCATGCCTCTGATCTGGGCGAACTGGCTGCGCCCGTCCTCCGACCGGCTGAAGGCCCCCACGTCATAGCCGGCTTTGGGTCCGGTGAACAGGCACACCTCGAGGCCCGTCTCGGCGCCGATTGCGGCCATTTCCCGGATTTCGCCCTCCTCCAGCAGCATGCCCCCGCTGCCCTGAGAGACGCGGTTGACGGTGAGGTCGTAGCGATCGGCCTGTTCAACGACTGCCGCTAGCACCCTGGGGCCCTCGACGCTCGGGATCTCGATCCGATACTCGGCGCCGTCGGGGAAACGGCGGTCACTGTCCACCGGCTTCCGTGCGGCGACCAGTCCCTGCCGGCGGAGCGCTTCTTGTATCTTCATTCAACCCTCCACAGGTGTTGCGCGCGTCGCAACGGCGTTGCGTGGCATGATTATTGGAGAATTGCCTGGTGGCGTCAACCAGGCGCTTGTGAGGCATGCACAGCACCCAACCGCCCGAGGCGTCTCAGGCGGAAGCGGCATGCCCGGAAGGAGGTACACGTGGAGCCCGTCCGCTGTGGCGTGGTGGGTGTCGGGATGATGGGCTCGGTTCATGTCCAGGTCCTCGACGCGCTGCCCGACGCAGATCTGGTCGCATGTTGCGACCTGGATCCGGGCGTTACCGACAGGTTGCCTTCCGGGGTGCGTTTCTACACCGATCTGGATCATCTGCTGGGAGGCGAGAGTCTCGAAGCGGTCTTCGTCTGCACCCCTCAGGAGCATCACCTCGCGGTGGTAGGCCGCTGCCTGGAGGCCGGACTTCCGGTTTTCTGCGAGAAGCCGATCGCTCATGACCTGAACGACGCCGATGCCATAATCGGGATTGCCCGGAAGGCGGGCGGACGGCTGGCGGTGGGACACACGATGCGTTTCGAGCCCGACTACGTCGCTCTGGCCAGGAGCGTGCACAGAGGGGACATCGGGGATCCGGTCAGCTTGAGCGCCCGGCGCAACGTGCCGGCATTCGAGGGGCGCCTCCTGGCACACCGGACGACGCTGCCCGTCGAGGTGGGCGTCCATGACCTCGACCTGCTCCGGTGGCTGGCGGGGGACATCGCTCGGGTTCAGGCCATGCCGGCGTCCACCGCCTCGCTGGGGGAGGGCGCGGTGGACGCGGTCGTGGCAACCCTGCGTTTCGCGGGCGGAGCGGTCGGGTCGGTGGAGTTCAACTGGGTCATGAACCACCGCTCCGGGCTGGCGGGGGACTACCGGCTGGCCGTCTTCGGCACACGCGGGGCCGGATACGTCGAGATGCGCGATCCGGTGACCAGGGTCTATTCCCTCGAGGAGAATAGGTGGCTCAGGACGCACGGTGCGTTCGACGTGGGTGGCACCGTGGCGGGTTCGGTCGCCATCGAAGACCGCCACTTCCTGGGCTGGGCCCGGGGCATCCGGGAGTGGCCGGTGTCCTTGGAGGACGCCAGGGCGGCGCTGGAGGTAGCACTGGCGTTGGACGAGTCTTCACGGAGCGGTGAGCCGGTGGATGTTTCGTAACAGTCGTCCCTGAAAGGAGAAAGCTGTGAACTACTCGGTGAGGGTCCTGAGCGTGGGCGAGTCGCTGATCGCGGGACCCGAGGTCTTCTGGATGAGCCACTGGGACAAGATGTACCCGCTGGGGTTCAACGTGACCTTGATACAAGGGGGAGGGATAACAGCTCTCGTCAACACATCGCCTCCGGACGACACCACGATGGTCGAGGAAGGTTGGCCGAAGATGCGGTACCTCCACGACGCTCCGAAGGGTGATCTGAAGAGGCAGCCGGAGCACTACATGACCGGTGCCCTCAAGACGGTCGGCCTGACGCCCGATGACATCACCCACGTCTTGCTGACCCCGTTGGAGCTCTATACCACCGGGACTCTCCACAAGTTCAGATCGGCCCGGATCTGCATCGCCAAGCGGGGCTGGATCCACTTCCACACCACCCATGACCACCCCCACGACGACCGCTGGCGGTCGATTCCCAGGGACACCCTGGTGGATCTCGTGACCGACAGTTGGGACCGGGTGCGCCTGCTGGAGGACGAGGACCAGCTCGCTCCGGGCCTGCGCACCTGGTGGTCGGGGGCCCATCACCGGGAGTCGATCGTGGTGGAGGTGGACACGGCGGTCGGAATGGTCGCCATCTCCGACTCGTACTTCTTCTACGAGAACGTGGAGGATGGCGAGATGCTGGGGTTGAGCGAGAACATGTACGAGGCGCTCGACTGCTACGCGAGGGTCCGGGCGACGGCTCGGCACATCGTCCCTATCCACGATGTGAAAGTCTTCGACCGCTATCCGGGCGGGGTGATCGCGCCATGAACCCGCCGACGTCCCGGCCGTTACACGGCATGGACCATGGTTGATCGCAAGAGGAGGTGATTCCGTGATAGTCGATGTCCACACCCACATAGGCTGGTACCCGGATCACTGGTCGGAGGAGGCGGCCCAGGAGGCCCTGGCATCCAAGCTGGTCAAGATGAAGCAGTCCGGGGGTGAGGTCCACAGCGCCCACCTCGACCTGCATTCCTACGATTCGCGGCCCGCGGACCATTGGGAGGCTGCGGGACCGGCCGACAAGGTAGTGGTGTTCGGGATACAGGCGGAGCCCACGGGGATCGTCGTCCCCAACCGGCTGATCGCCGAATACGTGGCGACCCATCCGGACAAGTTGATCGGCTGGGCGTCCGTGAACCCGACCGCGCCGGACGCCATCGACCAGTTGACCCACTGCGTGGAGGACCTAGGTTTGGAAGGCCTGAAGCTCGGTCCCACCTACCAGCATTTCGATCCGACCGATCGCGCCTACTGGGACTTCTTCCGCAAGTGTGCGGGATACGGCATCCCGATCATATGGCATCAGGGCACTACCTTTCCCAGCCGCGCCAGGCTCCGTTGGGCCTTGCCCCTTCAGCTGGAGGACGTGGCCATGGCGTTTCCCGAACTGAGGATGATCATCGCCCATCTCGGCCATCCTTGGGAGGAGGATGTCGTCGCCCTGATCCGCAAGTCGCCCAACATGTACGCGGACATCTCGGCTGTCCACTACCGGCCGTGGCGTTACTGGCAGGCGATGGTCACCGCCATGGAGTACGGAGTCGACCACAAGCTGCTACTTGCCTCCGATTACCCCTCCGGCACCATCAACAACGTGATCAACGGCCTCAGACATATCAACGACATCGTCGAAGGCACCCGGCTCCCGACCATTCCCGAGGAGATCCAGGACGCGATCATCTACGAGAACTGGCGACGGCCCTTCCCGGACTGGGAGTGACCGGCCCGAAGGCCGGATTCAACCTTCTGCCGCTGGGGTATCGAGGATCGAGAAGTCGTACATGCCGACCTGGGCATCCTTGACGTCCCTCGGTATCTGGTAGTGCGAGGGTGGGTTCCCGTCCCGCTCCATGGTTCCGGGATCCCGGCCCAGGAAGTCGTGCAGGACGCCGCCCGAACTATGGCGGGGTGGGGGGATGCCGAGCACGTGCGCGATGGTCGGGGCGATGTCCTTGAGCCAGGCGGGACCCAACAGATCCGGATCCCTCCGGTACCCGCGGCCGGCGGGACCTCCCACCATCGCCAGGATCGCCATGTTCGACGAAAGAGAAGTGGAGGCGGTGGGGAGGACGTGGCCGTGGGCGGCGGTCTCCGGTGGGGGATGGTCCGAGAACACCGGCGATGGCGCGTCGCCGTGCCAGTGGGGCGCCACGTCGCTCTCTATCGCCGCGTCGATGATCTCGGAGTCGATGTGGGCTTCCGTGTCCCATACGTAGCCGGATTCCAGGATGACCAGGATGTCACCCGCGTCGGGACCGTACCACCCGAGCAGCGCGGCCTCCCGCTTCGGTAGCGCCAGCGCGATCGGGGTCTTGCCGGTACCGGGATCGACCAGGGTGCGAAGATCCCGGATCACCTCTGCCATCACCGCCCCGGCCTGCTCGGGCTCAAGCGCCGGGTTGAGGCGTATCTCCGGTGCGTTGAGGCGGTCGGGGACGTAGACCTGGGTCCGGTCCCAGTCAGTGTTGCCCTCGTCGATGGAGCCATCCGCGTCCACGAGCACCGTCCGTCCGGTCTCCACGAAGTAGCGGCGGAAGTTGATCATCCGGTCCACGGGCAGGTTGCCGTGGTCGGCAACCAGGATGAGCAGGTCGTCGCCTTGGAGGCCTTCGAGGACGATGCCGAGCGCCTCGTCGATCATGTCCAGAGCGTCGTGGATCACCTCCAGGTGTTCTTCCGCTCCGTCTGCCCGGTAGTGGGGCCACTCGGGGTCCACGTGCCCGAGGTGCAGGTGGTTGACCCAGTCCAGCCAGTGCCAGTGGAATCCCACCAGCGAGCACCCGTGGCGGTCCAGCAGCTCGAGCATGGCGCGGGCGAACCAGCGGATCTGGTAGCGGGCCTCGTCGGCCATGGTTTCGTAGTCGGCCGCGCCCCCGAGCGCGGCGATCTCGCTGACGTGTTCCTGGTAGGGCCCGAGCTGCCGGGTGAGGGCGTCGAGAATCCAACCGGGTTCGGAAGGTCCGTTGACCGGCAGCACCTGGCTGCGCCACAGGTGGAACTCTCCGGTGCGTGGGTCGCAGCGGATCAGCCGTATCCGCGTCCGTCCGTCAACGGAGGCGACCGGGACCACGAACCAGTCGCTCCATTCTCCCGCGGAGGTGGCGGCCAGCAGGTCGTTCCCGTCGCGGGAGAGGCTGAGCACGATGCGGTCGTACCGGTCATCGCCGGTGACGGCGAACGGCACCTCGGTGACGGCGGCGCCCACCTTGGCGACTATCTCCAGCGTGCCGGTCCGGGGCTCCAGACCGCCTCCGAGATTGGTCCATCGGGACTGGGACTCGAAATCGACCCGGCGGGAGATGGGGAGGTAGGCGTCGGTGCAGTATCCCTGACCCGACACCAGTTCGAAGGGGGTCTGGCCGTAGTCGGGCAAAGCGCAGCCGTCGATCACGAAGCCGTTCTCCAGGCGGGACGGCCACGATGCCGGGTAGTGCACCAGCCCGACCTTCAAGCCGGCCCGGTCGGCGGCCTCCCACAAGGTCTCGCTCTTCAGCGCCGAGGAGTGGAAGCTGGTAAGCCATCGGCCATCGGGCAGGGACACCTCCCAGCTGATCACTCCGTGCGCGCCGGGATCCGCCCCAGTGGCGATGGTGGCCCAATTGGTGGGTGTCCAGGCGGGCCAGCAGGGGATGGCTTCTGACACCGCACCTTCACCGTGGAGGACCCGCTCCAGGTTCGGGTAGGTACGCAGGCCCATCAAGTGCTCGGTGAGGGGCAGGATCATCTGGTCGATCCCGAAGAGCAGCACCCGCGTCATCGCACGGCCCGGCGGGCGCGGGAAGGTGAGGTCACGAGAGGAGCCGTTCGAGGACGTTCCGGGTCACCTTCGAGACCTGGTCGTCGACCGCGATCGAGCAGGTGTAGGAGATCGAACCCACCGAGAAGACCTCCCCACCGCTCGCCGTCCGATGATGGACCATCTCCGCTCCGCCGCCGTCGGGATTGGTTCCCTTGGCGATCAGCCTGATTCCGGGCGGGGACGAGGGTGTCCGCTTGTCGGTCTCGTGCCCGGACGCGCCGCCGGGCGCCCGCCGGTCGAGCGACTCCGTGCCGAAAAGGTCACCTTCGGCGAGGCCGGTACCTGCCAGGGCCCAGTGCGACGGGTCGATCACCTGGTAGGGGGCGCCCGTCTCGTAGCCCGTGTGGGTGGTCACCACGCCGGTCAGGTGGGCTTCTGACTCGTGCCGGGTCCCGAACCGGCTCTCGTAACCGGGCGGGCGCTTGCGGTGGTCGTTGTTCCGCACGGTGATCGTTGTCCGGTCCAGGAACTCCACCTCGCAATTGAGGCTGTTGCCCCCCAGCACCATCAGCTTCCCGCCGCCGTCAAACACCCACGACTTCACCTGGTAGTACATCTTGGCCGACCAGTACTCGGGATGGGTGCTGACGATCAGCACCTCGTAATCCTCAAGGGGCATCTCGTCGAAATGCAGCTGCGTCTCGGCGTAGTAGTCGTAGCCGAACCCTTCCCGCTCGAGCCATCCGAGCAGGCGCCATTCGGCGGGCGCGACGTGTTCCTCGCCCCGGCGTTCCATGGGATCGGTGATGGAACCGTGCTCGGATGTCATGTTGAGCGGCTCCGGGCGGTCGAACGACAGCGGGTCGTACTCATCCGCTATCCACGGCTGGAGGGCAGGGTCCGTGTAGTACACCTCCTCCTGGCGGAAGTTGTAGTGAGGCCGGGGAGAGAGCTTGATGGCGGATACGTAGTTGCTGCGCCCGCCGTAGTGGTTGTAGCAGTTCCAGTTGATGTTGGACGCGAGGACGGCGAGCGGGTGCCGCGGTTTCCGGGGGGCCACTATCCACGGGAACGAGAAGAAGGCGCCGGTCGCGTCCTTGGCGTGGAAGTAGTAGAGACCCGATCGCTCGGGCGCCTCCACGTACACCCTGGGGTCGACCTCGGGGAACGAGTAACCGTGGTCGCTCCACTTCACGCCCTTCTGGGTCAGGTCGCCGTCCGGGAGTATCTGGGCATAGGCGCCGCGAGGCTCGTCATCGAAGTGACCCAGCTTCGAGATGAACTCACGCTCCCACCCGTACCGCCAGAGGCTCACCACCGAGTTGTACGGCGAGTGGAGGCGGACCTGACCCACCTCCCCGGATCTCGTCCACTTGGGCCACACGTAACCGCTGAGGTTGTCCGACAGCAGCCGGAAGTGGTGGATCCGGCCCTCCACGACCTCCATGTCGACCCACTTGGGTGTGAAGCCCGGGCAGGTCAGGTAGACGCGGTAGGCGCCGGGTTCCACGCCGGCATGAATCGATCCGGATGCGCGGGAGCGGGCCCTGACCGAGGTCTTACCCCTCGTGAACTCCACATCGACGTTCGGGATCGCGACGTAGAACTCGTCGCTCACGTATCCGACCAGCACCATCCACCTCCGCGGCTCCCACCGGAGCGCCGGCTCCGAGCCCTTCTCATTATGGCGGACAGCGCGCCGGCGGACCCGTCCGGAACGGTCCGGTATTACTGGACAGCTTCGTGTTTCCTGGTCAGGAGTCGGGCCGGGTTGGTGACCAGCAGCTTGTCGATCAACTGGTCGCCGACCTCGTAGGTCAGCTTCATCCTCGGTACGACCCGGGCGAGGACGTGGTTGTAGCCGAACCCGCCATAGCGGAGCAGGTAATGCTTCTTATGCATGTCCTGGGCCATGATCAACTGATCCTCGAAACCGTCCTCGGCCAGGGCGAGCATGGTCTCGAGCTTGGCCTGGTCGCTCTTGGACTTCCAAGTGGGTTCGAAGTAGCCGTCCTGGCCGAAACTGTCGAACCCCACCAGCGGTCCGCGCTCCAAGACGGCCCTGTGGTAGTCGAGATCGGTGATCTCGTCGAGGTGGGAGAGAGAGGTCCGGTCGAGGGGTTGCCCCTCCTCCTCGAGTATGTCGAGGATGCGCAGCACGACCTCCAGCGCAGGAGGGTGGCAGTGCACGTTGATCGCCGTGTCCGTCTCGACCGCGACGCGGGCGGAAGCCCGCAGGACCCGCTCCTCCACGTCGAACAGCGTCTCCGACGTGCCTATCTCTCCGATGATTCCCGGACGGATCGATGTACCTCCTATGCCTTCTGTCACCTCGCGCCGGAGGAACTCGGTCAGGTCGGACACGCTCATATTCTCCACCCACGGGGGATGCAGTGCTCGGACATAGAAGCCGGTACCGGCCACGATGTGGAGATCGAGGTCGGCGGACAACCGGGCCAGGGCCTCGGGCGCCGGGCTGAGGCCGATGGTCGTCAACTCCACGATCGTGCCACCACCCGCCCGCACGTACTCACCGACCTCCTCGGAGATCAACTCGTAGTCGTCATCGGGGCTCTGGACCAGATTCTGCCGGTAGGCCGACTGGTTCCAGCGGCTGATCCCGGCCAGACGCACCTCGAAGGGCCGGTCGGCGGCCTCGGAATCGATTATTTCAGGGGACGGACTCCAGGCATGGCGGGAGTCGACGAAGATGTGCTCGTGGGTCATGGTCGGGCCCAGCCCCGACGGGCTGATGGGCCCCCGGACTGTCATCACGTGCGGCATGGGCACCTCCGACACGGCCATCGTCCGCGCCATCCTATCCGGGGGCGCTCCATCTATGCCGAGGACGATCCTGTCCCGTGGATCGGCGGGCCCGGACATCCGAGCCTCTCAACTCGCGGAGGGTGATGTGAACCCGATGACCGTCCTAGCTAGTAGCGGACCAGGCTCCGGATGCCTTCTCCGATTTCGAACTGGTGGAGAGCGCCGTTGATGTCCTCCTGGTCGATCTCGGCGGTGATCAGTTCGTCCAGCAGGAGTTTGCCGGCCTTGTACAACTCGACATAGCGGGGGATGTCGAAGGCGGGCCGCAGCGAGCCGTAGTAGCAGCCCAAGAGCTTGCGCTCGTCGATCAGAAGGCCCATGTCGACGGTGAGTTCGGACCCGTACGGTGCGACGCCCACCTGCACGGCCGTGCCTCCCCGGCAGAGCGAACGGACCGCAGTGGCCACGGTCTCGGGATCGCCGATCGCCTCCACCGCCAGGTCCACCCCGAGTCCGCCGGTCATGGCGATGAGGGTCTCGGCCGTCTCCACTTCGGAGGCGTTCACCGTATGGGTGGCGCCGAAGCGTCGGGCGGCTTCGAGCTTGTGCTCGGCGATGTCGACTCCGATTATCTTCCCGGCGCCCCGCAGCCGCGCTCCCTGGATGGCGTTGAGTCCGATGCCCCCGCAGCCGATGACGGCGACGCTGTCGCCGAGTTGCACGTTGCCCGTGTTGACGACAGCTCCGACCCCGGTGGAGACGGCGCAGCCGATCACGGCGAGGGGCTCGAGGGGAACACCGTCCGGGACCGGGATCGCTGCCGGAGCCGGCACGGTCACCTCCCGAGAGTAGGTGGACAACATCATGCTGTGGCTGATCGTCTCGCCGTTGCTGCCCGTGAACCGGCTGGTCCAGTCTTGCAACCGCCCCTCCCAGGAGGGTCCGATCGCGGTCATGCACAGCGCAGGGCGTCCTGTGGCGCAGTACCTGCATGTGCCGCACGGCGCAACCCACGAAAGGACCACACGGTCGCCGACCTGGACGGTCGAGGGGCCGGGTCCGACGGCGGCCACGATGCCGGCTCCCTCGTGGCCGCAGATGAGCGGCAGGTTGACGGGAATGTGACCCTGCACCAGATGCAGATCGCTGTGGCACACGCCGCTTGACACCATCCGGACGAGAACCTCGTTGGCCTTGGGTTCTTCCAGTTCGACCTCTTCGACGACCAGCGGAGTGTTGAACTCGCGCAGCACCGCTGCTCTTGTCCTCATCCAGATCCTCCTTGCACGGAGCGCTGCCTGGGGCGTACCTCACGCCGCTGCTTGCGGACCTGAGTGGTCTGTCTGGCAAACGACTTGGCGTGCTCTGCTTGCCATCGACGTCCCTCGCTGCGTTCCGCCTCCTTGACGTACCGCTGCGGGTACGCCTTCGTCGGCGGGCCTTGCGAGGAACGCCGCTGCCGTCGCATTTCGCGCCGCCGCTCACCCGGCAGACCACCGGATAGCCTCCCGCAAGCGTAGGCGATGTCGCATAGCGAGGGAGGACTACTGAATGAGATACGGGATCGGCGCCGTCAACTCACTCCTGATCGATGACTCCACCGCCATGCCCGACATCTACCGGCTGCGGAAGACCGCGGCTACGACTTGCTGACCCTGATCGATCACGTCCTGCTCGCCGACCCGGCCGCTAGCCCCGATTATTCATGGATGGGGGTTTGTGGGGGAGCTCGGAATGGGTGCTTCGTGGTCCTGACCGGGGGCTATAGCCATTTGACAGCCCCATCTTCCGGCCGGGTGTGGAATCAACCGCCGGGTGAAGGGTGGCTGCTCGCGAACGATGTCGTTGAAGTGGCCTGAATCGGGTTGGTGTGCTGGGAACAGGAATAATCAGGACTAGTAAAGGACCAGGCTCCGGATGCCTTCTCCACGGTCGAACTGGTTGAGCGCGTCGTTGATGCCGTCCTGGCCGATCTCGGCGGTGATCAGTTCGTCTACCAGGAGTTTGCCGGCCTGGTACAACTCGACATAGCGGGGGATGTCGAAGGTAGGCCGCAGCGAGCCGTAGTAGCACCCGAGGAGCTTGCGCTCGTCGAGCAGCAGGGTCATGTCGACGGAGACCTCGGTTCCGTATGGCGCTATCCCGACCTGCACGGCCGTGCCGCCCCGGCGAAGCGAACGGACCGCAGTGGCCACGGTCTCGGGATGGCCGATCGCCTCTACCGCCAGGTCCACCCCGAGTCCGCCGGTCATGGCGATGAGCGTTTCCGAGGCCTCCACCTCCGAAGCGTTCACGGTATGGGTGGCGCCGAAACGTCGGGCCGCTTCGAGCTTTTCCTCGCTGATGTCGACTCCGATTATCTTCCCGGCGCCCCGCAGCCGCGCTCCCTGGATGGCGTTGAGTCCGACACCCCCGCAGCCGATGACGGCAACGCTGTCGCCGAGTTGCACATCGCCGGTGTTGACGACAGCTCCGACCCCGGTGGAGACGGCGCATCCGATCACGGCGAGGGGCTCCAGCGGAACATCGTCCGGAACCCTGATCGCGGCCGAAGCCGGCACGGTCACCTCCCGGGAGAAGGTCGACAGCATCAGGTGGTGGCTGATGGTTGTCCCGTCGGGGGCTGTGAAGCGGCTCGTTCCGTCGTAGAGTTGGCCCTCGTAGGAGGGTCCGATGGCGGTCATGCACAGGGCCGGGTTTCCTGTGGCGCAATAGTTGCAGTTGCCGCACGGCGAGACCCAGGAGAGGACCACCCGGTCGCCGACCTGCACGGTGGACGGTCCGGGCCCTACCGCGGTCACGATCCCGGCGCCCTCGTGGCCGCAAATGATCGGCAGGTTCACGGGGATATGGCCCTGCACGATATGCAGATCACTGTGGCATACCCCGCTCGACACCATCTCCACCGAGACCTCGTTGGCCTTGGGTGCTTGCAGCTCGACCTCCTCGACCACCAACGGGGTGTTGAACTCGTGAAGTACCGCCGCTCTCGTTCTCATTCCCGATCCTCCGTCTCCAGTGGTACCCGTACCGGAAGGTAGCCTCCTTAAGGCTACGGGATGCGGACTGGAGGAGCATGCAAAATGAAGTACGGGATAGGCGCCGTCAACTCACTTCTCATCGACGATCCCACCGCCATGCGTGATGTCGCCCAGGCAGCCGAAGGTCTCGGCTACGACTTCCTTACGCTGATCGATCACGTCCTGCTCGCTTACCCGGCCGCGGACGGGACGCCCCGGGCGCACTATCCGGCCCGGACCCCCTACCACGACATCCTGGTTGCTCTCGGGTATCTAGGGGGTGTCACGACCCGGATCGCGCTGCGTTCCGCAGTGGTGATCATGCCTCAGCGGGGTCCCGCGGTCGTCGCCAAGCAGGCGGCCGCTGCGGACAGCCTCTCCGGAGGGCGTCTCGAGCTGGGGCTCGGGATCGGATGGCACCTGGAGGAATACGACGCCCTGGAGGTTCCCTTCACGGAGCGGGGCCGGCGGATGGACGAGGGAATCGAGTTGATGAAGCTGCTCTGGACCCGGGACCGGGTCGACTTCGACGGGCGCTTCTACCGGGTTGACGGCATGGGAATGGAGCCGAAGCCGGTGACCCGGCCTCACCCGCCGTTGTGGTTCGGCGGCACGACCCCACCGGTTTTCCGGCGGGTCGTGGATCACGGTGTGGGCTGGTTGTCGAGGCCTGTCCAGACGGTGGAGGAGATCGGCGCCTGCTGGAAGGAGATCCGGCGTCTCGCCGGCGAGGCGGGTCGGGACGCGGACGCGCTCCGCCTCCACGTCTCGGTGGGCCTGGGTCCGGAGGAGACCACCGATCAGATAGTCGGCAACGTGCGCAGGATGATCTCGGTGGGAGCGACGGATGTCTCGTTCTTCACCAGCTACATGCCCGGCATCGAGTCCGCCGGTGACCACATCGCTCAGCTTGAGCGGGCCATGTCCGACGTTGTGCCGGCGGTGGACGCCGGCCCGTAGCCGCCTCCTCCACTGGTCTCCACCCTGATGATCGACCCGGGTTCCAGAGAGGAGGAGGTCTTCGAGGCTGTCGATACGACCTGCCCATCGGGCCCGAGGATCGTCACCCTGGTGGGGCGGGCGTCATCGCCCCCTCCCACCCCCTCCGGCCGGTGCTCCTCGATGGCCTGCTCGCAGTAGAGGGTGGCGATCTGGGGGACGTCGAGGATCTGGTACTCGCGACAGATCCCCAGGCCGCCGGGCAGCAGGCCCTCTCCGGACGAGTCCTCGACGAGTTCGCTCTTGAGTATGCGGACCGAGTACTCGGTCTCGGCCACCTCGACCGGTAGCAGCGCCACGTTGGACATGTAGGTGTCCACCCCGTCGATTCCCCTTCCGTGGTCATGCGCGCCGGTCCCGCCGCCCACCACCTCCATGAGCACCGCGGTCTCGCCGGTCTGGGGGGATCTGCTGCCGATCTGCAAGCCGAAGAAGGTGACGCTGCTGCTGGCCACTGCCCGGGCCGGCCACAGATCCGAGGCTGTCCGGATGAGGGTGTCGGCGACCACCTGGCAGGTGTTGTGCCGCACGGAGACCGCCGCTGGGAACCGCGGATTCAGGATGGTTCCCGACGGGCACGTGATGGTGACGGGCGCCAGCAAGCCGTCGTTGGAGGGGATGTCCAACCCCACCATGGTGCGGACCAGGTAGGCCACGCATGCCCGGGTGCTAGCCCAGGGCACGTTGAGCGCGCCGTCCACCTGGGGGGACGACCCGGTGAAATCCACGTGCAGCGCCCGGCCGGTCTTGGCGAGCCGCACGCGGATCGGTACGGGGGCGCTGCCGAGTCCGTCATCGTCGAGATGGCCGGTGCGTACGGCTTCTCCATCGTCGAGGTCAGCCAAGGCAGAGGCGGTCTGCCGGGCGGTCCGGTCGAGAATCTCGGCGAACGCGGCGCCCACCTGGTCGGGTCCGTACCGTTCCATCGTGCGCAATAGCGCCCTCTCTCCTGTGAGACAGGAGGCGTGCTGGGCCCGCAGGTCGGCCACCAACCCGCGGGGTTCCCGCACGTTGGCGGCGATCATCCGGACCAGGTCCCGGTTCTCCTCGCCCCCTTGGTAGAGCTTGATGGGCGGGAAGATCAGACCCTCGGCGAACAATTCCCGGTGGTGGGGCGCCAGCGTGCCGGGTGTGGGGCCGCCCAGGTCGACGTGGTGGGCCGTCGATCCGGCCCACCCGACCACCCGGCCGTCCGAGAAGACCGGCATGACCAGGTTCAGGTCCGGCGTATGCATGCATCCCATGTACGGATGGTTGAGCAGGAAGGCGTCGCCCGGCTGCACGTCGCCGGGGTCCGGATACTCGGCTCTGCAGGTCTGGACGGCTAGCGACATCGCTCCCAACTGGGCGGGAATCCGCTCGTCCTGAGCCACCGATTCGCCTCCGGGAGCGAAGATGGCGCAGCTGAAGTCCTCCATCTCCCTGATGATGGGGCTGTGGCTGGAACGCTTGAGGATCATCGCCATCTCGCGAGCGGCGTGGCGGAGCCGGCTGTGGATCAACTCGTAGGTGACCGGATCGAGGTTCTTGCTAGGAGGGTACTGAAAAATGTCCATCTGGCCTGATAGTAGGTAATGAAGACCCAGTTCAGGGGATCACGCGCCAACCTATCCCCGTCTTTTTCAGCACCCTCCTAATCGGCCGCCTCCCGGATGATCAGGTTCTGGTATCGGTCCACGCGGGTGGACTGCCCGTCGAGCACGACGGTCGTGGCGTCCGGTTGCTCGACTACGCACGGCCCCGCCAGCCGGGCGCCGGGACCTAGATCATCGCGCCGGTAGACGGGAACTTCGGCGGGACGAGGCATCTCGCGCAGCTTCATAAGGCGTTTCGCGACCGGCGTGGGGCTGCGGAAGGACTCGCCGGTGGGCCGGTCGGCGCCGACGGCGAGGGATCCGAAGGCGGACATCCGCAGGGTCACGGCCACCACGGGCTCATCCGATGTATGGCCATAAAGCGAGCCGTGGATGTTACGGAACTCCGCGCACACCCCTTCGGGGCTGAGCTCGGTGGACGCGACCGGGACGTTCAACTCGAAGCCCTGCCCCCGGTAGCGGCAGTCGATGGATGGCTCCACGCGGACTTGACGGTCCTCTATCCCGTCCGCCCGGAGCCGGGCACGTAGTGACTCCCCGGTCGTTTCGAACCACCGGGCGATGTCACCGATGGAGGAATTGTCGACGGTGGTCAGCACCGTGGCCGACTCGTCGATCCTGAGGTCCGTCGCCAGCAGGCCCGCCGCGGAGAAGAGGCCGGGGTGCCGTGGGATGACCGCCTCCGGCATGGACAGGTCCCTGATCAGCCGGCCGGCATGGAGCGGCCCGGCCCCGCCGAATGCCACCAGGGCGTACCGCCTGGGATCCTCACCTCGATCTATCGAAACTCTCCGGATGGCGGCCTCGAGATGGGCATTGGCGATGGCCAGCACGCCTTCGGCCGTGGCCTGCGGGTTCAGCCCCAGACCGGCGCCCACTCCGGCGATCGCATCGAGGGCCGCTCCCCGGTCCAGGGTGAGGCTGCCGCCCAGAGCGGTCAGCTCGCCGAGGGTGCCGGCCACCAGGTGCGCGTCGGTGAGGGTGGCGTTCCGACCCCCTCGCCCGTACGCGGCAGGTCCGGGATCCGCTCCGGCGCTCGCCGGACCGACCTTGAGGGCGCCCGACCGGTCGACCGCGACGATGCTCCCGCCTCCGGCTCCAGCCGAATGGATGTCGAGGGACGGGGACAGTATCGGGTGGGATTCGATGTGCCGCATCGGGGACACGGAAGCCAGCCCGTTCCGGATCAGGCAGACATCCGCCGACGTACCACCGATGTCGAGGGACAGCAGGTGCGTCCGCCCGGTGGCCGCTCCCAGGGCCACCGCTCCCGCGACGCCGGCCGCAGGTCCGGAGACCAGGAGCTTGTGAGCCTCGCCCTCCGCCCGCGCCGCCGGCACGCCTCCCCCGTTGGACTGCATAACCAGGAAAGTCCCGGGGATTCCGAGGTCCCGTATCCCATCCTCGGCTCGCTGCAGGTAGTCCCGGACCACCGGACGGAGCCCGGCGTTGACGGCCGTCGTTACGGTCCGGGGATACTCCCGGAACTCGTTTGCCACCTCGGAGGATCGGGAGACCGCCAGGCCCGGACACGCGGCCTCGAGGGCGTCGGCGAGCGTGCGCTCGTGGCTGTCGTCCAGGTAGCTGAACAGGAAGGAGATGGCGACCGCCTCCGGATCCCGTGACGCGACCTCGTTGACGGCTCTGCCGGTCTCCGATGCCGTGAGGGCCCGGACGGTTCCGGTTGCGGTGACACGTTCGTCCACCTCGATCCGATCACCGCGCGGAATGAACTCCCTCGGGCGGCTCTGGCGCAGGTCGTACGCGTCGGGACGGGAACCCGAGCGATAGGTCAATATGTCGCGGAATCCCTTGGTCGTGAGGAGGACAACCCGGGCCAGCATGTCGTTGATGACCGCGTTGGTGGCGATGGTGGTGCCGTGGAACACCAGGGACACCTCCTCGAACGCCATCCCGCGACGGCCGAGAGCCGAGAGGGCGTCGAGCAGGCCCAGTGCCGGATCGGCGGGGACGGTGGGCACCTTGGCCGTGAGCCGCTGCCCGATCCCGTCGTCTGCGACCACGTCGGTGAATGTGCCACCGATGTCGATGGCGACGGTCCATGTCATCCGCAGGAACTCAGACCGGCCAGGCCCTCTCGTTGTAGGCCATGTCCCAGAACATCTGCTCCAGGCGGCTGCTGGTGCGGAAGATGTCCTCGATCCTTGCCAGGTCCGAACTGCTCATGCCCTCGCAGAGTCGTTCGAGCTTGTCCTTGACCTCTTCGAGCGTGTCCCAGTACTCCTGCCCTCCGAAGAACTCGATCCAGGTGCGGTAGACCTGGTGATCCGGAGCATCGGCCAGCCGTTCCCTGCCGATCTCCCCGTAGCTCCAGGCGCAGGGTGTCAGCGAGGCCATGATGTCGGCGGCTCGACCCTCGTAGGCCACGGTCAGCAGGTGGCGGGTGTAGGCCAACGTCCCGGGCTCCATCACCACCTCTTCGGTCGCCCCCGGAACCATCTGGCGGACCTCGTCGAGCAGCTGGCGGTTCTTGGGTAGCTCGAAGTCGACGATGTTGCTCACGATGGCGGCGAAGTCCCGCATGGTGTCCTCATCATCGGCCTTCGCCACACCGAGGGCCATCGCCCTCGCCAGCTCCCTGAGGAAGACGATGTTCTGGCCGATGTAGAAGGCGAACTTCCGCTCCGGAAGGGTGCCGGCGGTCAGTTCATCCACGAACGGATGGCTGTGCAGCTCGTGCCAGATGTCCCTGCAGCTGTCTCGGAGCTTTTCGCAAACGCTGCTCATCGACCGGCACCTCCTCCGATGCGCCGGCCGCCGCCGAAGCCTGCCGGACCGGTCGTGGTGTTGTACTCGTATCCAAGGGCCATGGGCTCCTCCGCCCACGGGCGGTAGAAGTCGAACAGGTACGGCTCGACCTCGAACGCCAACTCGGCCCACCGGGCCCATGGCTCCTCCAGATCGAACAGCCCCCTCGCTATCGCCTCGTTGTACTCGTCCCGGATCTGCTGCTCGTTGATCGTGGTAATCACGCCGTTGTCGAGGACCACCTTCCCGGCGACCAGCACCGTCTCGATGTCCGTGCCGTCGGCCCGGTCCAGGATCACGTCGAGCACCGGGCTCACGTAGAACCGCGCCGGTCTCTCGAACACCCGCTTGCGGTCGAGGATGAGCAGGTCGGCGTCCTTACCCACCGCCAGGCTGCCGATGCGGTCCTCGGCGCGGGCGGCCCGCGCCCCGGACGTGGCCGCGGATCGCAGGAGCGCCTCGGAGTTGAGCCGGCCGTGCTCGGGTTCCGGCCCTCGGGGCAGCCGCTGGAGATAAGCGCCCAGGCGAACCTCCTGGAGCATGTCGTCCCGCTCGGAGAAGGAGATGGCATCGGTACCGAACGCCAGCCCTCCACCTGCGTCAAGGATGTCGCGGACGCGGCACACCCCGGTGCTCAGCCGGAGGTTCGAGCCGGGGTTGCTCGCCGCCACGGCGCCGCTGTCGGCCAGGATCTCGATGTCACGGTCGGTGGCCCACACGAAGTGTGATAGCGACACATCCGGCCCGAGGAGGCCGATGTCATCCAGCCGTTGCATGGCCGTGACGCCGAAGCGCCGGATGTTGTACTGCATCTCCGACCGGGTCTCCAGGCAATGGGTCATGATCCCCGTGTCGTAGTCGGTGGCGATGGCCCGGCAACGGCGGTAGAGGTCGTCGGACACCGCCGGGGTCCAGTCCGGCGCCAGCAGGACGCGAAGCCTGTCGTCCCGGCGGTCCCAGGTCGCGGCTGCATCCTCATAAGCGGCTATGACGTCGTCGCTCGGCAGGGCGTAACCCATCGGTGAGTTACGCACCTCCTCGGCCAGCCCTTCGGGCAGTCGGGCCAGGAAGTCGTCGTTGGCCTCGTGGACGTAGAGGTTCTCATCGCGCAGGGTGATCCCGAGCCCGGTACGCATTCCCAGGTCCTCGTACGCCTGCAGGGCGTTGTCCATGCCGAAGTTCTTAGGACCGGGGCGGCCGTAGAAGGCATCGACCGTGGTCGTGATTCCTCCCCGGACCGCGGTCATGAGCGTGACAAGGATCGCCTTGTACATGATTTCCTCGTCCATCGGCTTGAAGACCGGATGGACGTAGATGTTGGCCCGCTCGAAGAGCATCTCCCAGAGCCCGGGGCCCAGCGCCGACTCGGAGTGGTAGTGGGAGGCCACGAAGCCGGGCATCACGAAGTGGTCCTGCGAGCCGAGGATGCGGTCGAACGGCCCCTTGGTCTCGAGTTCGGCCCTCGGTCCGGACTCCACGATCTTCTTGCCCTCGACGATCAATGCGCCATCGGTGATGAACGCTTCGTCGGCCAGCGTGACCACCGGGTTGCCCACGATGAGATATCGCGACATATGTCCCGTCCTTTCGGCTCGTGCCTCCCCGGGCCTGCACCGGTGAAGCGCTGACGTCTCTCCCGGACCTGCCGATATGGTCCGTCATGGCGAGCTTACTTCGGGCTTGGGAACGGCGTCTTGAGGAGGGTGCCGGAAAAGACGAGCAGGGGTTGGCCCGCGATCCCGCGACCTGGGTTTCGTTGCCGGTGTCGGGCATGGCGGACGGTGCTCGGGTTAGGGTATCGACGTTGCCCGGAGTCCAGAGGAGGGCGCCAATGCAGATCGATATGCACACCCATGTGCTCGCATTGGCGGCCGATCCCGAGTTCTCGGTGGAATACGGCCGGGAGGGTTCGCTCTGCATATACCGCAGTGCGGGGTCCGTGCCGGCGCATCGCATGCCCACGGAGGACGAGTGGGAGGAGAGTGGCTTCTCCCGAAAGGGTTGGCCGATCATCGGTGGCGCCGAATCCATGCGGGACCACCCCGGATTCGACAGGATCGTCCTGCTGTCCGTGTCGCCGCAGTGGCTCGACGGCCGTTTGATAGGAACGGTCGACCCGACGGGCATCAGCGGCGTCGAGGGTCCGCCTCACCCCGAGAAGTGCAACGACTACATAGCCGGGCTCGTGCGGCAGGACCCGGAGACCCTGGTCGGCTTCGCTTCGGTGAACCCCGCCTACCAGGGACCGGAGGCGGCGGTGGAGGAACTCACGCGGGCGGTCCGCGAGCTGGGATTGTCCGGAGTGAAGCTCTACCCGATGTACCAGCACTGGTCGCCCGACGATCGCGAGCTGGCATTTCCCGTCTACCAGTGCGCTCTCGACCTGGGGATCCCGGTGATGTTCCACCAGGCCGGATCAACGCGTATCGACGCCTCCCTCGGCCTGGGGCGGCCCGCGCTCCTCGACGATGTCGGCCGGGAGTTCCGCGACCTGGTGGTGATAATCGCCCACATGGGAATCCCGTGGCAGGACGAGGCGCTCTTCCTGCTCACCAAGCACCCCAACTTCTACGGCGAGCTCTCCTACCTGATCGCGGCCCTCAGCCCGAGGGAGCTGTTCACGTTCCTACACAAGGCAGAGCCCTTCTTCGTTCCCCTGGAGAAGCTGTTCTTCGGATCGGACTATCCCGGGTTCCTCTACGACCCGGTGGTACTGCGCGACAAGCTCCTCACCATCAACGACCATGCCGAACCGCTGGGACTCGATCCCATACCCCGGTACAAGCTCGAGGGCATCATGGGAGACCACGCGGCCGCAGTCCTCGGCTGGTGACGCAGCAGGTACAGCCGGTGGCTCCTCCTGGTTCCTGGCCGTCCGCCGGCTACTTGCTACTGGGTCGGTGGTGGTGTAGTCGGTAGACGCGGCGGGTGTTCTCTCCGAGTATTTGGTCGATTTCGTGTTGGGGGATGCGGTAGCCCAGTTGTTTGGCCCATTCGGGGAGCATGCGGAATTGGTCTACCCATTGTTTGAGGGTTAGGGAGACTTCTATGCCGGCCATGTCGGAGCCGAAGAGGATGCGGTCGGGTCCGATGCGGTCTCTCATCCATACGATTTTGCGGACTAGTTCGTCGGGGGAGATCCAGTGTTGCCATAGGCTCATGTCGAGGTGGACGTTGGTTTTGTAGATGGCGACGGAGATGGCTTCATGCGCCCAGGTTTCGTAGCGGGCGGAGTGGCCGAGGATGAAGCGTAGGTCGGGGAAGTCGGCGGCGGCTGAGTCGACGTAGATGGGGTGTCCGTATTTTGATTTGTGTCGTCCTGCGGAGTGTCCTTGGTGGAGGAGTACGGGTAGGTCTCTTTCGAGGAGGAACCGGTAGAGGGGGTAGACGACGTTTTCGTCGTCGGGGTAGAAGCCGTTGGTGGGATACAGTTTGAGGCCTATGGCGCCCCATTGGTCTACTGCGGTGGTGAGTATTTCGAGGGCGTCGGGGCGTCGGGGGTCTACTCCGCAGAAGGTGTAGAGGCGTCCGGGGTGTCTTTTGGTGGCTTCGGCGCAGAGCCGGTTCTTTTCTGCGATGGGGATGACGCCTTCTTCGCCCAGGCCGACACCGTGGTCCATGGGCATCATCACCGACGCGTCGACCCCGGCCTCGTCCATGCGAGCAACCGCCTTATCACCCGTGATGTCCGTAGCCTCCGCAACCCTCGCATGCAGGTAGGAGGGATCCGACTTGGGCGGGTCGTACCAGCGCACCTGCCTCGCCCATGAGGCATCCATGCCGGACCTCAGGTTGACAGGGTTCCAATCATCACCCCGGATGTGCATGTGGCAATCCACCACGAGAGCCCCGCTCATGCTGTCCATCCACCGTCGACGAGGAGGTTCTGCCCGGTCAGGTAGGAACTCATACCCGATACGAGGAACAGGGCCGCGCCGACCATCTCCTCCGGCCGGGCGATGCGTCCCATGGGCGTCCGCTGGAGGATGGCCGACACGTTGTCCTCGACGGCGAGATAGTCACGGGTCATTTCGGTTCTCACCCAAGCAGGACTGATGCAGTTGAGCCGCACCTTGGGCGCCCAATGGTCGGCGAGCACGGCGCTCATGTGGATCATGGCCGCCTTGCTCGCGCTGTAGGCGACCTGGGCGCCGTCGCTCACCACCCCTGACAGCGATGCAATGTTGACGATCGAGCCTCCATTCCCATCCAGCATGCGGCGACCGACCTCCCTGGTCAGGAAGAAGGCGCCCCGGAGGTTCACGTCGAACAACGCATCCCATTCCGCCGGACTGATCTCCAGCGCGGAGGAGCGGTTCGTGGCCCCGGCGGAGTTGACCAGGCTGTCCAGCCCGCCCTTCCACCGCCACGCCGCCGCTACCGCCGCCGCCGTGGCCTCGAGATCGGCGATGTCCGCAACGAGCGGAAGAAACTCGCCCCCTCCGGCGCGTATCTCGTCCCCGAGATCGTCAAGGGCGTCGGCGGAGCGGGCCAGGCCCACCACAGAGGCGCCGGCCGCGGCCAGACCGATGGCTATGGATCGCCCGATTCCCCTGCTGGCGCCGGCCACCAGCGAGGTGGCCCCCGCTTGATCGGGCCGCAGGGTCTCGAATTGCCCCCAATCCGCCACGAGCGCCCTCCCTGACCTCCGATAAGCTGGGATCGGATCTCAACCAGCGAGGAAAACCCTAATGGCCTTGTTCGACGAGTATGAAGACTACGACGCGCTCGGCCTGGCCGCCCTCATCCGCGACCGCCGGACCACGCCCGGAGAGTTGCTCGACGTGGCGCTGGATCGGGTAGCGACCAGGAATCCCGGCGTCAACGCGGTCATACACCTCATGGAGGACGCGGCCAGGGAGACCATCTCCCGCGGACTTCCTCCCGGGCCGGTATCGGGGGTTCCCTTCATGCTCAAGGATCTTCACGCGCTCTGCGCCGGCGAACCCACTAGCAACGGATCCCGCCTCTACCAGGGGAACGTCGCGGACCATGACAGCACCATCATCGCCCGGTACCGAGAGGCCGGCCTACTCCTCTTCGCCAAGACCAACACGCCCGAGGTCGGGATCAGCGGCACCACCGAGCCGGTTCTGCACGGGCCGACGCTAAACCCATGGGACAGGTCCCGCAGCGCCGGAGGGTCGAGCGGCGGAGGCGCGGCGGCGGTGATCACCGGCATGGTGCCCGTCGCGCAGGCAACCGACGGGGGCGGCTCGATCCGCAGTCCGGCCGCCAACTGCGGGCTGTTCGGTCTGAAACCGACCAAAGCACGGACACCGGCCGGTCCCGACGCGGGGGAGGGATGGAGCGGCCTTGCCACGTACCATGTCGTCTCCCGCACGGTGCGGGACAGTGCCGCCTTCCTCGACGTGGCCCACGGACCGGAACCCGGCGACCCCTACACCGCGCCCGTACCCGATCGCGACTTCCTGGCCGAGGTCGGCAGGGACCCGGGCAGGCTCCGCATCGCTCTGTGGACCGAGGGCCTCTGCGGGGAACCCGTCGACCCGGAGTGCGTGCTGGCTACGGAACGGGTCGCCGGCCAGCTGGCGGAACTCGGTCACACGGTCACCCCCGCCGTGCCTCCGGTCTCGGGGGCCGAATCCCGCCGAGCGATAACCACGATCCTCGTGGGGCATACCGCCAACCACGTCACGCTACGGCTGAATGCGCTGGGCCGTGCCCTCCGGAGCGACGATCTGGAGAACATAACCCGGCTGGCCGCCGAGGAGGGGAACCGTCTGTCGGCGCGTGACTACGCCAACGCCTTGGTGATGGCTCATCGCACCGGCCGTCAGATGGCCGGGTTCTTCGACGAGTACGACATCATCCTGAGCCCCACCCTCGCCGATCCCCCCCTCCCGCTCCGCGGCCTCGACATGATGGGGGACGATCTGGACGTCTACATGGACAGGCTGTGGGGGCACATGGCCTTCACCCCGCTCTACAACCTGAGCGGTTGCCCCGCCGCGAGCCTTCCGATGCATATGACACCTGACGGTCTCCCCGTAGGCGTCCAGATCGGCGCCGCCTTCGGCAACGAGGCCCTACTGTTCCGCCTCGCCGCCCAACTCGAAGAGGCCGACCCGTGGTGGGATCGCCGGCCCCCACCGCTGAACACGGAAAACTGACTCTCCGATCACGGGTAGCCGGTTCTCACCGGCCACCGTTTCTGGTCACCGTCCGCTGTTTCGGTGGTGGTGTAGTCGGTAGACGCGGCGGGTGTTCTCTCCGAGTATTTGGTCGATTTCGTGTTGGGGGATGCGGTAGCCCAGTTGTTTGGCCCATTCGGGGAGCATGCGGAATTGGTCTACCCATTGTTTGAGGGTTAGGGAGACTTCTATGCCGGCCATGTCGGAGCCGAAGAGGATGCGGTCGGGTCCGATGCGGTCTCTCATCCATACGATTTTGCGGACTAGTTCGTCGGGGGAGATCCAGTGTTGCCATAGGCTCATGTCGAGGTGGACGTTGGTTTTGTAGATGGCGACGGAGATGGCTTCATGCGCCCAGGTTTCGTAGCGGGCGGAGTGGCCGAGGATGAAGCGTAGGTCGGGGAAGTCGGCGGCGGCTGAGTCGACGTAGATGGGGTGTCCGTATTTTGATTTGTGTCGTCCTGCGGAGTGTCCTTGGTGGAGGAGTACGGGTAGGTCTCTTTCGAGGAGGAACCGGTAGAGGGGGTAGACGACGTTTTCGTCGTCGGGGTAGAAGCCGTTGGTGGGATACAGTTTGAGGCCTATGGCGCCCCATTGGTCTACTGCGGTGGTGAGTATTTCGAGGGCGTCGGGGCGTCGGGGGTCTACTCCGCAGAAGGTGTAGAGGCGTCCGGGGTGTCTTTTGGTGGCTTCGGCGCAGAGCCGGTTCTTTTCTGCGATGGGGATGACGCCTTCTTCGCCCAGGCCGACACCGTGGTCCATGGGCATCATCACCGACGCGTCGACCCCGGCCTCGTCCATGCGAGCAACCGCCTTATCACCGTTACCGTCGGCGGCCACACTCCAAGCCTTCGCGAAGTACTCGGGGTCGGACTTGGGAGGGTCGTACCAGCGCACCTGCCTAGCCCAGGATTCGGCCATACCCGAGGACACGTTCATCGGGTTCCAATCGGGTTCCATGATGTGCATATGGCAGTCCACCACCAAGGGCATGGTCACTCCTCTCTTGAACCGCTCCCCGTCAGGGGCGGATGCTTGGCGTTGTATACGGCCGCCGGCTCCAACGGTGTCCGGGCCCACGGGCGGTAGAAGTCGAGGACGTAGGGGTCCACCTCCCATCCCAGGCGCACCGACTCCGGGTCTGGGTCGCCTCCCATGATGCGCGCAGCCGCTTCGGTGACGTAGTCATGCACCCGGCTGTGCGGAATGCGGGTGAACTCGCCGTCGTCGAACACGATCTCTCCGGCGACCATGACCGAGGCCACGTCGGCGGAAGAGGCTCGGTCGAGGATCACGTCCAGGGGCGGGGTGGACGCGTAGCGTTCCTCCGGCCAGAACAAGCGGTCGCGGCTCAATACGACCAGGTCGGCTTCCTTGCCGACGCCGAGCGAGCCGAGTTCGGACTCGAAGCGGATCGCCCGGGCGCCGTTCTCCGCCGCGGCTCGCAGGACGGCTTCCGAATCGAGGCGCCCGACCTCGAGCAATCCCGGCGTTCTCTGCAGGTAGGCGGCGAGGCGGAGCTCCTGCAAGAAGTCGCCGGAGTCGGAGAAGGAGATGTTGTCGGTGCCGAAGCACACCCGCCCGCCGCGGTCCATGATGTCCCTCACCCGCGCTATCCCGGTGCTGAGCCGGAGGTTGGAGCCGGGATTGTTGACGGCCACCGCTCCCGTATCGGCGAGTATCGAGATGTCCTCGTCGGTCGCCCAGACGAAATGGGAACACGACACGTCGGGCCCCAGCACCCCGAGATCCGCCAGGCGGCGCATGGCGGTCTTGCCGTCGCTCTCCAGCGCGTACATCATCTCGGAGCGGGTCTCGAGCACGTGCGTCATGATCCCCGTTCCGAACTCATCGGCGAGGCGGCGGTTCCGGACGTAGAGCTCGTCCGAGCACGCCGGCGTCCAGTCCGGGGCGAGCAGTATCCGGATGCGGCCGTCCCGGTGATCCCACCGCGAGACCAGGTCCCGGTAGGTGGCGAACACCTCTCCGGTCGGCCACGCATAACCCATCGCCGATGCGCGCACGCGGGCAGCCAGATCCTCCGGGAGCATGGCGAGGAACGACTCGTCGTCGGCGTGGACCAGGGTGTTCCGGTCCCTCGTCACCACACCGAGGGCCACCCGAACTCCGAGGTCCCGGTAGGCGGCCAGTATGGCGTCGTACCCGAAGTTGGGCAGACCGGACCGGCCGTAGTTGAGGTCGACGAACCCGGTCTGGCCTCCCCGCACGTCGTTCATGACGTTGGCCAGCACCGCGTGGTAGAGGTCCTCCTCGGTGACAGGGGTCCACATGCCATGCAAGTGGACGTTGGCCCGCTCGAAGATGTACTGGGCCATGCCCCTGCTCAGGGCCGAGCCCGAGTGATAATGACCGTTGATGAAGCCCGGAAGGACGGCATGGCGGGGCGATCCGACCCGCCGGTCGAAGGGACCGAGGCCCTCCAGATCGCGCCTCTTCCCGATCCCTACGACGGTCCGATCCTCGACGACGAGCGCGCCGTCCCGGACATAACCCGGGGAAGCATCACCGAGGACGACGAGGGGATCTCCCATCACCAGCGTCCGGCTCACCGTGGTCCTCCCACCCTGGTCCTCCTTGGGTGACCTGACCATAATGCCACCAGAGTGAGGTTGCTGGAACACGAGTCCAAGGCCCGCCTGGCCAGGGCCGGGGTGAGGGTTCCACGGGGCGCCGTCGCCACCACCCCGGAACAGGCCGGGTCTGCCGCGCCGGCTCTGGGCCGCGAGGTCTTCGTCAAGGCGTTGGTCCCGGCGAACCGGCGGTCGAAGAACAACGGCGTGATCGGCCCCATCGGGCCGGACGGCGTGGCGCGAGCGGCGCATGAGCTGCTCGCCTCCCGGATCCTGGGCCATCGGTGCCGGTCGGTATACGTGGAGGAGGCTGTCGCCGTGGCCGGAGAGCTCTATGCCGCCTTCTCGTGGAGTCCTCGCGGCCCCAGGGCCACCGCATCCGCCGCAGGAGGTGTGGACATCGAGAACTCGGGCGGTGCGATGGTCCATCTTGACCTGGAGGGGTTGGCGGACCTACCCCGAGGCGGGGCGGAGCGTCTCTGGGGGCGGGCGCTGGGCGACTCCCGGGTCCCGACTGCGCTGGTCGACCTGACCGTGTCCGCAGCCGGCGTCTTCTTCGACGACGCGCTGCTGGTGGAGCTGAACCCGCTGGCCAGGTCGGCCGACGGGTCGTTCACCGCAGTCGGCGCGCTGATCGAAATGGACGGCAGCGCCCTCTTCAGGCATCCGGAACTCCGATGGCGTCCCGACGGACTCAGCGAGCGGGAGGCCGTCGTGGCAGAGGCCGACCGCCGGCTTCCGGGCGCCTCGGTACGTTACGTGGAGCTCGACGGTGATACGGGGCTGCTGGTGGGCGGCGGCGGCGCCGGGCTGTACCAGCACGATCTGCTGGTCCGAGCGGGGGTGCGACCGGCCAACCACAGCGACCTGGGCGCCGGGGTATCGGCCGAGAAGCTGGACGTGCTGATCGGGGCCGTGCTCGGCCACCCGAACCTCTCGCGCCTGCTGGTCAGCTTCAACATCCTCCAGCTGGCCCCGTGCGACCTCATCATGGAGAGACTCCTGGCGGGCCTGGACAGGATGCGAGGCCGGGACGGCCCGATCCCGGTGGTGGTCCGGCTCGAGGGCCTCAACGCCGAGCGGGCCCGGAGGCTGGCGGCAGGACGCGCCGGTTTGCGGTACCTTCCCTCCGGAGCGAGCCTGGGAGAGGCCGTGGACACCCTGGTCAGGATCAGCCGGTGATCGTCCGAGCCGACATGGCGTCGATCGTCTGGCGGATAACCGTCGGCGAAGGCGAACGGGTGCGAGCCGGGCAGGAGCTCCTCATCCTCGAGTCGATGAAGATGGAGATGCCCGTCCTCGCTCCGGTGGCCGGGATGGTGGCCGATATCCCGGTGGCTGAGGGCGACGTCATCGAGGCCGGTGACGAGCTGGTGCGGATCGAACGCAGCCGGTGAGCATCCTGGTCGACGAGCGGACCCGGATCCTGGTCCAGGGCATAACCGGCTCCGTAGGCCGGGTGGATACCCGGCTATGCCTCGACTACGGATCCCGGATCGTGGCCGGCGTCACGCCCGGACGGGGTGGGGAATCGGTCTCGGGGGTTCCGGTCTTCGATACGGTGGCCGAAGCAGTCGAGCGGACCGGGGCCACCGCGGCGGTTCAGTACGTGCCGGCCCGCCATGCGGCCGACGCGGTGGTGGAGGCGGCCGCATCCGGCCTGTCGCCGATCGTGGCCATTGCGGAGAACCTGCCCCGGCATGATGCCTGGCGGGCCGCCGTGGCCGCCAGGGGCGCCGGTTCGGTCCTGATCGGGTTCAATACCAACGGCATCATCTCACCGGGAAGGACGAAGCTGGGGGGTATCGGCGGGCCGAGGCCCGACGACCTGTTCCGCGCCGGAACCGTGGGTGTCTGCTCCCGGTCGGGGGGAATGTCCGCCGAGATCGCCCGCTCGCTGGCCAGGGCCGGCAGCGGCGTCTCGACCTGCGTCTCGATGGGAGGGGAGTCGATCACCGGAAGAACCATGGCCGAGTACGCCCGCTGGTTCGAGGCGGACGAAGCCACCCGCAGCATCGTGGTCTTCGGAGAGCCGGGATCGGAGCATGAGGCACTGCTGGCCGCGGCCATGGAGCGCGGCGAGGTCACCAAACCGGTCGTGGCGATGATCGTGGGCCAGTTCCAGGATGCCTACCCGGCCGGATCCTCGTTCGGCCATCTATCGGCGATGGTGCGGCTCGAGACCGACCGTGCGGTGGTGAAGCGTGACATGCTGGCCGCTGCCGGAGCGCTTATAGCGGAGCGCGTCGAGGACATCCCCGACCTGATTACCGTCATGGATGCGGGATGATCTGGGACCCAGAACTCGAGGAGATGGAGCGCCGGAAGGCGTTCGCGCTCTCGATGGGCGGGGACGAGGCCGTGGCGCGCCAGCACGACGCCGGCCGGCTCACCGCCAGGGACAGGATCGCTCTCCTGCTCGACGAGGGCACCTGGCAGGAGATCGGGACCTACACCGGTGCGGCCACCTATGACGCGGAGGGCCGGCTCGTCAGCGTGAAGCCGGCCAACACCATCATCGGAACAGGCCGGGTCCGCGGCCGTCGGGTGGCCGTCGAAGCCGACGATTACACGATCAGGGGAGGCTCGACGGAAGCGCAGATCTCGGAGAAGTGGGAGTTCATCAACCGGTACGCGCTGGAGATGCGGATGCCGATGATCCGTCTCGTGGAGAACGTCGGGGGAAGTGTCCGCCTGCTCGAGAAGATGGGGCGGACCAAGATCCCCGGATACCGCATGTGGCCCCTCGCCGGGATGCTCGGCTACGTGCCCGTAGTGGCCTTGGTGCTGGGTCCGTCAGCGGGTCTCGGTCCTATGAAGGCCGCCAGCAGCCACTTCTCGGTGATGGTCCGCGGTACCAGCCAGGTGTTCGCCGCCGGCCCTCCGGTGGCGCGGGTCGCCCTGGGCAGGGACATCGACAAGGAGGAGCTGGGAGGCGCCCACATCCACACCGAGCAGAGCGGAGTGATCGACAACGCGGCCGACTCGGAGGAGGAGGCGATCTGCCTGGCGCGCCGGTTCCTGTCCTACCTTCCGCAGAGCGTGTTCGAGATGCCTCTCCACCGCCCGTCCGACGATGCGCCCGACCGCGCCGAGGAGGAGTTGGCTTCGATCATCCCGCGTAACCAGCGCCGGGTCTACGACTCGCGGAGGCTCCTGGCGCTGGTCTTCGACCGTGGCACGCTCTTCGAGATCGCGCCGGCCTACGGTCCCTCATCTATCACGATGCTGGCCCGCCTCAACGGTTACCCGGTTGGGGTGATCGCCAACGATCCCTACCGGTTCGGGGGCGGTCTGACCCGCGCCGCCGCCGAGAAGGTCGAGACGTTCGTGGATCTGTGCGACACCTTCCACGTTCCGATCGTGAACTTCGTGGACCAGCCCGGCACCGTGATCGGGCTGGAAGCCGAGCGCGAAGGAGCTGTGCGGGGGACCATCCGCCTCATCTCCGCCATCGAGCAGTCGAGGGTTCCGTGGTGCGGCATGATCGTGCGGCGGCTCTTCGGTCTGGCGGGCACCAGCTACGGCCGGCTGCAGGGGCTGAACCTTCACTATGCCTGGCCGTCTGCCCGGTGGGGTTCGATCCCGATCCAGGGAGGGGTGAGAGCCGCCTTCCGCCGGGAACTCGACGCCCTGCCCCCCGACGAGGCGGCGGAAAGGCTGGCACGGCTGGAGGAGCAATACGACGGGCTGTCGTCACCCTTCCGGACGGCGGAGGCCTTCGGGGTTCCGGAGATCATCGATCCCCGCCGGACCAGACCCGTCCTGTGCCAGTGGATCGAGGACGCCTATGCCGTGCTCCCCGAGCAACTGGGGCCGACAGCCCGTACCATGCGCAGGTAGCCGGAACGAGGAGATGCTCCGGCGCCGACCGCGCCATCCACCGATTACCCGAGACCTGGAAGCGCCCACTGCGAAAGCGAGGAGAAAGTGTCTGATCGGATCATCATCGAGAACGCTGCCATCGTGACGATGAACGAAGAGGACGATGTGATCTTCGACGGGTCGATGGTCATCGAGGGCAACCGGATCGTCGCCGTCGGGGGCTCGGAGGCGGTGTCCGGATACGACCGCGCCGGTGCGAAGGTCATCGACGCCGGCGGGAAGGCGGCCCTACCGGGGTTCGTCGACCTCCACTACCACACCGCCATAGGTAAGGGATACTGCGACCATCTGGATCTGTGGGAGATCCTGCAGGCGTTCTGGTATCCGATGATCCGGGCCCTCAATCCCGAAGAGGCCTACTGGGCGGCCATGGCCAGCTACAGCGAGTCGTTGAAGGCCGGCGTCACCACCGCCAACGACATGTTCCGCCAACTCCCGGCCCTGGCGCGGGCGGCGGTCGACAGCGGGATCCGGGTGGTTCTCTCCAACGACATAGCCGACCCGGAGCACGATCTCGACCTGATCGAGGACAACGAGTCGGCCTACCACGAGTGCCACGGGATGGGCGACGGGCGGGTGGAGGTCTACGTGGGTATCGAGTGGCTACCCCTCGCCTCCGAGCAACTGCTGGTGGACTGCCGGGCGCTGGCCGACCAGTTGGGGACCGGTATCCACATCCACCTGAACGAGTCCCTCGGCGAGGTCGAGATATCTAAGCAGGCCTTCGGCGGGCGTCGGCCCACCGAGGTGGCTTACGACACCGGGATCCTGGGACCTGATTGCGTGGCCGCCCACTGCGTGCATCTGTCGGACCGGGAGATCGGGCTCATGAGCGAGACAGGAACCCACATCTCCCACAATCCCACCTCCAACGCCAAGCTCGGCAACGGTATCGCCCGGCTGCCCGAGATTCTGGAGGCGGGGATCAATGTCGGTCTGGGCCATGACTCGGCGGAAGGAACCAACAGCTGCGACCTGTTCCAGGTGATGAAGTGGGCGTCGCTGGTGCATCGGGCCGAGCGCAAGGACGCCACGATCCTTCAGGCGCCAACCATCCTGCGAATGGCGACCAGGAACGGCGCGCGTGCCCTAGGCCACGAGACGGGCGAGTTGAGCGTCGGGAAGGTGGCGGACGTGATCCTGGTCAACCTCCAGAACCACCATTTCACTCCTTTCGTGCCGGGTAACAAGATCCATCTCATGTCACATCTGGTCTACAGCGCGGAGAGCGCCGCGGTCGACACCACCATCGTGGACGGCACGATCGTGATGGAAGGGCGCGAGTTCGTGGCCTTCGACGAGGAGGAAGTGCTGGCGAAGGCGACCGAGAGCTTCTTCACCTGCACCGACCGGATGGAGGTCCCCGAGGAATACGCCGGGCTTCTCGACCGCTAGGTCATTAGTTGCTAGTTGCTAGTTGCTAGTTGCTAGTTGTATTGGGTGATCATTGACAACAAACCCTTGGAACTAGCTATCTCGCGTCTCCACGAGTTCTACGAGCAGGCCGTCGAACTCGCGGGGATGGACGAATGCGATCATGGTGCCCATCCCGCCGGGGCGGGGCTGCTCGTCGATGAGTTGAACGCCCAGGCTGCGGAGCCGCCGGAGATACTCCCCGATGTCCTGCACCTCGAAGGCGATGTGGTGTAGGGCCGAGCCACGCTTGTCCACGAACTTGCCGACCACCCCGGGTCCGGTCGCCTCGAGGGTCTGGACGAAGCCGTCCCCGACAGGGAGCATCCTCTCGGTGAATCCCGGTCCGCCCTCCTCGTGGCAGACCGGGACGCCCAGCAACTCGGCGAACCGGTCGTGCGGCGCGGACGTAGGGGTATGCGCGAAGGCGACGTGGTGGATCCTGAGCGGGGGTGGCCACGCGGGAGGGATCGGTTCCTGGACCATTACAGACGGGAGAAGACCCTCGCGAACGCCTCGACCGTTTCCCGGCGCCGGGAACCGAGCGGGAACACGGTCACCGAATCCACTCCCAGATCGGCCAGGGTCCGGAGATGGGCCAGGGCTTGGTCGCTGTCGCCGGCGAAGGCCATCTTCTCCACGAACTCCCTGGGCATGATCGAGGCCGCGGCGAGTGCCTCCTGGAACTCGCCTCCCGCGTAACGAGCCTTGACGTCGGCCGAAATGGCGGGGTCCAGGCCGGCCAGTTCGCAGTAGACCGGCGCGGTCTGCGGAAACCAGGCGGCGATGGAGCGGGCGGCCTGCAAGGCGCCGGCGGGATCATCGTCGTCGATCACGCCGTAGCCGAACACCGACACGTGGGGGCGGGACCGCCCTGCCCGCTCGGCGCCCCGGTCGATGTGCTCCAACCCGTAGGCGACCCCGTCCCGGAACAGGCCGCCCAGGAAAATGACCCCGTCCGCTATCTCGCCGGCCAACTCCAGGGTCTTGGGCCCGCTCGCCGAGATGAACACGGGAATCCGGTAGGAGGCTTCGAACCGCAGATGGGCGTCGTCCATCGTGAATCCTGCCCCTTCGTAGGTCACATGTTCGCCAGCAAGTAGCCGCCTGATCACCTCTATCGACTGCCGCATCTCCAGGAGCCGGGCCGGCCGCAGGCCGAGCGAGCGGAGCGGACGATCACCGGCGCCGATACCGAGAACGGTCCTTCCGGGCGCCAGCTCCTCGAGGCTGGCCGCGTTGACGGCGACGATGCCGGGATGGCGGGTCTGCGGGTTGGTCACCGCGGTTCCCAGCACCATGCGGGTGGTCAACCGGGCGGCCAGGGTGAGGTGCATGTAGGGGTTCCGGGTGTGGAGGGAGGAGTCGGTGAGCCAGAGGTAGTCGTACCCGCACCGGTCCACCACCCGGACCATGTCCTCGAATACGTGGGGAGGGTAACGACCCTGTAGGGCTACACCGGTCTGCATACGATCATCCTGCCTTCCTGTCGTACCGGACGATGGTATCGGCCAGGGCTGCGAGCCCGGTTCCGATCGGTTCGGTCTCAATCCATTCCCCGGGGGTGTGCTCGCCGGATCCGAAGGTGATGCCGATAGTGACCGCCGGGATCCCCGCCGCGTAGGCGGCGTTGGCGTCGGTACTGGCTGCGACGTGTTCCGGATCGATCCCGACGGCGGCCAGGGCGGCGTCGGCGGCCGCCACCAGAGGATGCGTCTCCGCGATCGATCCCGCAGGTCGCTTGCCCAGTTCCTTGCAGGTGGTCGCCAGTTGTGTTTCGGAGTCCACCACGCGGCGCGCCGCGGAATCGAGATCGACGAGGACCGTCGGGTCGGCGGACCGGATGTCGACCCGAAGGGCGGCGCGGCGGGCGCGGGCGTTGATCGACTCGCCGCCCTCGATGTGTCCTACGTTGAGGGAACACCGCGCCCGGCTCCTGGCGCCCGGTAGCAGGCGTTCCAGACCCACGATGATCCTCGCCAGGTCGTGGATGGCGCTGGGAGCGTCGGCGGCCTCCCAGGAGTGCCCTCCCGGACCCTCGAGCTCGACCAGGTGGCGGACCGATCCGACACCGACGGTCACCACCCGTCCGAGGTAGTTGCCCTCCAGGGCGATGAGAGCGCCCATCCCGGCGGGAGGATGCTCCACTAGGTGGAGCGCTCCGGCGAGGTTGCCCAGGCCCTCCTCGGCGGTGGTGGCCGCTATCCACACCGGCCGCGACAGGTCCTTCGGAAGGAGGCGGTCGAGCAGGGACAGGGCTGCGACGGCCACGGTGTTATCACCGACCCCGACGCCATAGAGCCGGCCGCCCCGCTGCTCGGTTCCATGGGGGATGTCCCGGCCGAAGACCGTGTCGAGGTGGGCGGCTACGAACGTTGCCGGACCTTCGCCCATCCGGAGCCGGGCGACAACGTTCCCCACCCCGTCAACCCGCGGTCGCAGCCCGTCCGCGCGCCACCATCCGGCCACGACCTCCGCCCGGTCGGCCTCGTCGAGGGGAGGCGCCGGGACCGCCGCCAACTCGACGGTACGCGCTAGCACGACCGCAGCTGCATCGGTCATCCCGGCTCGGCCGCTATCCCGCCTGCGATGAGGGCATCGACGTCGGCCGGCTCCATTCCGGCCTGGAGGAGCGAATCCCGCGTGTGCTGGCCGAGGAGGGGCGCAGGCCCGGGGATCGGCAGGGGTTCGCGGTCGATCCGGAGCGGCAGGCCGATCGCAGGGTAGGCGCCCGCCAAGTCGTGCACCAGCGTCTGGACCGAGCCGAGCGCCCGCGCCTGGGACCCGTCCAGCACTCCGCCGATGTCGTTGATGCGGTCCGCGGGCACCTGAGCTTCTGCGAACAGGGCCAGCCACTCCGCGACGTCCTTCCGGGTGGTGATCGACTCGATCTCGGCGGTCAGTTCATCACGAGCCGCCACCCGGGAGGCGTTGTCGGCGAAGCGGGGGTCTTCTAGCAGGTGCGCGGCACCGAGCGTCTCGCAGAAGCGGCGCCACAGCGCCTCCGATCCGGCGCCGGCTGCCACGAAGTGTCCGTCGCGGGCACGGAATGCTCCGTAGGGAGCGAAGGTGGGGGAGTGGCTGCCCAGCAGGCCCGGCAGCTCGCCGTTCACGAGGTACGCCGTCGCAACCGTGGCCAGCGCGGCCAGCGAGAACTCGAGCAGCGACGTGGAGACCTGGCGCCCGCGGCCGGTTCGTTCCCGTTCCGCCAGCGCGGCGAGCACCCCGACGACGCAGGCGAGACCGGCGCCGATGTCGGTGACCGGGACCCCGATCTTGGCGGGGCCGGTGGATTGATGGCCGGTGACGCTCATCAGGCCGCCGGACGCCTGGAGAATGAGATCGAACCCACCCTTCCCGGCGTCGGGACCCACGTCCCCGAAGCCGGAGACCGACCCGTAGACGAGGGAGGGGAAACGGGCGTGGACAGATGGGTAGTCGAGCCCGTACTTGGCGAGGCTGCCCGGCCGTCCGTTCTCCAGCAGGACATCCGCGGAGGCCAGCAGCGCATCCATGGCGGGCCGGGCATCCTCCGCCCGGAAGTCGAGAGCGATGCTCTTCTTGGCGCTGTTGAGGGTCATGAACAGCACCGACTCGTCCCCCACGCGTGCCGTTCCCTGGTTCCGGTAGGGGTCGCCCCCGGACGGGCCCTCGATCTTGAGAACCTCCGCGCCCAGGGTCGCCAGGATGAAGGAGGCGTACGCCCCCGAGACGAATCTGGTCAGGTCCACCACCCGGAGACCGTCCAGCATGCCCCCTCCGCTCACCAGGGGCTCGGTTCCCGGAACTCGCCGAACTCGTCCCGCATCACGTCGCTCATCTCACCCAGCGTCACTCCGCCCCGCGCGCAGTCCAAGATCGGGGGCATGACGTTGGTTCCATTGCGCAGAGCCTTCCGCAGGGCCGCGAGCGTCGCCGCGGCCGCCGGCTCGTCCCGGGCGGCCTTTCTCCGTTCCGTCCGAGCGATCTGGAGATCCCCGATCTCGGGATCCAGCGTGAACAGGCGGGGCTCGTGCTGTGTCTGCGAGTCGTCCACGTAACGGTTCACGCCCACCCGTACCCTGGATCCGTCGGCGATCTCCCTCTCCGTCCGGTAGGCCTCCGCCGCTATCCACCGTTGGGGTGTTCCCGACTCCAGTGCCTTGACCGCTCCTCCCAGTTGCTCGACGGCCGTCATGACCTCGCGGGCGCGGCGCTCCACCTCGTCGGTGAGAGACTCGACGTAATAGGAACCCGCCAAGGCGTCGACCGTATCGGCGACACCGGACTCGTGCGCCACGATCTGCTGCGTCCGCAGGGAGAGCGTGACGGCCTCCTCGGTGGGTAGTTCGTAGGCCTCGTCATAGCCCATCACGTGTATGGACTGGGCGCCCCCCAGCACCGCGCCCAGGCATTGGATGGTCGAGCGGATGATGTTGTTGAGAGGCTGCGCGGCGGTGAGAGTGGTACCCGAGTTCCCGGAGAAGAAGCGAAGCCGTGCCGAGCGGGGGTCCGTGGCGCCGAAGCGGATGGTGGCCGTGTCGTGCCAGAGTCGCCGGGCCGCCCTCAGCTTGGCGACTTCCTCGAACAGGTTCATGGTGGTGGCGAAGTGGAACGAGAACCGGGGCGCGAAGGAGTCGAACGGGAGTCCTCGGGCCTGCAGTTCCTCGGCGTAGGCGATGGCGGATGACATGGTCAGGCCCAGTTCCTGGACGGCATTGCAACCGGCCTCCCTGGCGTGATACCCGGTCACGGAGATCGGGTTGAAGCGGGGCAGGTGTTCGGACGACCATTCGACGATGTCCGCCACCAGGCGCATGGACGCTGCCGGTGGAAAGATGAATGCCTTGCGGGCCAGGAACTCCTTGAGCAGGTCGTTCTGGAGCGTTCCCGACAGGTCCGCATAGGATGCGCCCTGGCGCTCGGCCGTCACCAGGTAGAAGGCCAGGATGATCGGCGCCGTGGCGTTGATGGTGAAGTTCACCGAGAGCTTGTCGAGGGGCAGACCTTCGAACAACCCCGCCATGTCGTCGGCGGTGTCGATGGCCACTCCCACCCGGCCGACCTCGGCGCGGGCCATGGGATGCGAGGAGTCGTAGCCGAGTTGGGTCGGGAGGTCGAAGGCGACCGAGAGCGCGGTCTGGCCCTGTTCCAGCAGGAAGCGGAAGCGATCGTTGGCGTCCTCGGCGCTGCCGTAGCCGGCGAACTGGCGCATCGTCCAGAGGCGCCCCCGGTACATCGTCTCGTACGGCCCCCTGGTGAAGGGCGGGTGGCCCGGGAGCCCCAGATGTTCACCGGGCCGGAATCCCTCCAGATCGTCCTGCGTGTAGACGGGAGCGACCGGGATGCCCGAGTCGGTACGGCGCTCGCCTGTCATGGCGCGACGGCGGCGGAGGCCTCGCGGAATATCCCGTCCACCACCTCATCCAGGGGGGATCCGACCGGGAAGACCCGGGAGATCCCGATCTCCCTCAGGGCGTCGGCGTCGGCCTCGGGAATGGTCCCGCCGATGACGATCGGGACATCAGCAAAGCCGGCCTTGCCTCGTTCCTCCACCAGCTGGCGGCCTAGAGCGAGGTGGGCTCCGGAGAGCACCGAGATGCCGATTACGTCGGCGCTCTCCTCGATCGCCGCGGTGATAATCCGCTCCGGTGATTGCCGGAGGCCGAGAAAGATCACCTCGGCGCCGGCATCCCGGAGGGCCATCGCGATGACCTTCACGCCGCGGTCGTGGCCGTCGAGACCGGGCTTGGCCAGGAGGATCCGGGGCCGGCTCATCCCGGCAACTCTCCATCGCTGATCACCACCTCGCCGTCGATCTCGAGTGTGGCGGCGGCCATCACGCAGTCCAGATGGGCGGTTGCGTCGACCGTCCCCCCGTAGGCGATGGAGTTGCCGAGGGCAATGTGGGCCGTCCCCAGCGCCGACTCGGTCTCCATGGGGACCCCGCAAATGGTTCCCAGCGGGTTGAGACCCATGGACACCTCGGCCAGGTTGCTCATCCGGTCGTCGTCACAGCGGGCGATCATCTCGAGGAGCCGGTTCCTGTGGGTGCCGTCGGTGCCCACCATCCGTCCGTTCTCGAAGTGCATCACGACCGGCTCGGGGAGGGGTCCCCTGCCCATGAAGAGCAGGTCACCGTCGATCACGGCGGTTCCCGAGGTGGTCTCCTCGACCGGCGCGGTGCCGGCCTCGATGTCGGGCGGCGCCATGTACTGGCCGTCGGCCCTGGCTATCCCGTCCAGCACCCGCCCGGCCCGGTTCTCGATCGAGCCTTGCAGATCGGTCCCGGCAGGGCTGGTGAGCCTGAACCCGGAACCGCGGTCCCAAGCGGTTCCCACCTTGACGGCGACGGCGCGCTGGGAGTCGAAGTCGACCGTTAGGGGGCCACCGGAGCGGAAGGTGTCCAGCTCGACGCCGGGCATCGCCAGGTACCTGACCCCGGCCGCCGAGGCGCGCTGGCGTGCCCGACTCGATCCGATGAACAGGCTGGTCAGCTCGATCGCGGCGCCGGCCGACAGGAGGGCGCCCGCCACGGCCGTGGGTGGCTCCGCGCCGGGTATGAAGGGCATGGGCATGGCGGCTATGACCGGGACGGCCCTCCGGGACGACACCCCCTCCACGAACCGGGCCACGACCTGCGTGTCTGTTCCCTCGTCGGTCAGCAGCAGCACTTCCTCGCCGGGCCGTACTCGCAGGCACGAGTCGAGCACGGTGTCGAAACCCGGGTACTTCATGCCGAGAGAGCCAATGCTGCGAACGCGGCGTAAACCTTGGCGGCGTCGTGTATGTCCTCGACGGAGAGGTTCTCGTCGGCCGCGTAGACGGGTTCCCCGCCCGGACCGAAGATCACCGTCTCGACCAGCGGCCCGAAGCTGGACGTGTCGCCCAGCCAACCCTCGACCCGCATCGACGGCTCCTGTCCCGGCCGGGCGGCCCGGACAGCCTCCCGAATCAGGGTCACCACCTCCGAATCCCGATCCACAAGATGGCCAGGCTTCTCGTCGGCGAGCACCACCTCGGCTCTGAAACGGGGATCCTTCTCCGCGGCGGCGGCCAGGGCCCGTTCGATCTCGGCCCGGACCGTCGCCTTGCTGACGCCCGGCTGGGGCCGGCAGTCGACCCTGATCACGCACTCGTCGGGGATCATGGACGGGCCGCCCGGCGGTAGCCCGCCGTAGATCCGCCCGGGTGACATGAACGTCTCGCTCCCGAACATCTCCGCTACCCAGGGCTCCAAGTGCGGCTCCAGCCGGGAGGCGTCCAACTCGATGACCGCCAGCGCAGCCAGATAATTTGCGTTCACGGCGTCGTGCTTGTGGCAGGTATGGGCGGACCGCCCGTAGACGTGGATGTCGAAGTAGTACCGGCCCCGGTGACCCAGGCAGATGGTGCTCTCGCTCAACTCTCCCAGAACGCACAGGTCGGCCGGATAGGCCTCGAAGTAGGCGATCGACCCCCGCTGGTCTCCCATGTGGTCCGACACCGCCGCGAAGGCCGCTGTACCGGAGAGCGGGAGGTCGGCATCCTTCAGTCCTGCCAGCGCCGCGATCTGGCAGGCGAGGGCCCCCTTCATGTCCATGATCCCGTGGCCGTACACGCGGTCATTCACGAGATCGCCCGAGTACGGTTCGGCGACCGTCCAGCCATGCGAGACCGGCTTGGTGTCCAGGTGGCCGGTGAGCACCACCCGCCGGCCCGGACCGAACGAGAGCTCCCCGATGGCGTTGGACCGGTCGGCCAGGACGGGCTGGAGTTTCACCTTCTCGAACCCGAGGTCCCGGAGCGTGCCGGCGATGAACTCCGCCAGGGGTCCCTCCGCGCCCAGGACGCTCGGGATGCGCGACACCTCCCGGCAGAGCTCGACGGCCAGATCGAGGTCCACCGAATCGATCGCCGTCAGGGCTATGCCGTCAGCGCCCACCCGGCTCCTCTCCCGCCGGCAGACCGCTTCGGATCATCCGGACGACGGGTCCTCGAGGGGCAAGGAAGGGTCATTCGTCCACTCGCCCATCGAGGCGTCGTAGATCGAGACCTGCTCGGCACCGAGGAGGGAGAGAGCGAAGGCCGTGCTGGCGGCGGAGATGCCGCCTCCGCAGTAGGCGATCTTGCGGCTGGGCTCGGTCTCGAGTGCGGGGGCGGCCCGGCTTCGCAGTTCGTCGATGCCGGCATAGGCGTGGGTGTCGGGATCGACGAGGGAACCGGCCGGTACGTTGACGGCGGTCGGGATGTGGCCGCGACGCCGGTAGAACTGCATCGTCCCGTTGTAGTGGGCCGCCGGCAGCGCGTCCACCAGGGTGGTGCCGTCGTCCTCGATCGCCGCGAGCACCTCCTCCTTGCCGACGAAGGTGCCCGGTCGGGGCCGGACGGTGAATGCGGCCCTCGGGTGCCGCGGTGCAGGATCACTGGTTACACGCCGGCCCTCCGACTTCCAGCGCCTCAGCCCGCCATCGAGGATCCCGGCCTCGTCGAAGCCCATGGAGTGGAGCATCCACCATACCCTGGCGGCCCACATGTTGATGTCGAAGTCGTACAGGACGACCCTCGTTCCCTCGCCGACGCCGACCGACTCCATGACGGACACGAACTGATCGGTGGACGGCATCATGAACAGGGTTTCCGCGGTCTGGTCGGCGAGTTCGGTCATGAGGTCGACATGGACACTGCCGGGTATGTGCTCCCTGTCCCATCTGGGTCTGCCGCTTTCGATGTTGAGCACGCCCCCAGGTCTCTCGAAGACCACCGAGCAGTCGAGGATGCGTAGATCGGGGGCCGACAGGTTCTCTTCGAGCCAGCCAGGTTGTACGAGCTTTTCCACCCCGAGCCTCCTTGTCCGCGGTCGTCAGGAACGATAGATGATCACCCTGTCGGGCGTCCCCGCGTGCTCAGCCCGTCGAGCCAGCCGGCCGCGCGGCCTCGGGGTCAGCGCGAGATGCCCTGTCCCTGGGTCGGGATCACCGCCTCCGTGTCTATCCAGATCGACTTGGCCTGGAGGTACGCGTCCAGCGCCTCCTCGCCCAGCTCACGTCCCCCGAAGCCCGACATCTTCTGGCCTCCGAACGGAACCGCCACGTCGAACATGCCGTAGGTGTTGATCCACACCGTGCCGGCGCGCACCGCGTCGGCGAACTTGAGCGCCTTGTTGACGTCGGATGTCCACACCCCGGAGGCGAGGCCGTAGCTGACGTCGTTCGCCAGCGAGATGAGCTCGTCCCAATCGGAGAAACGCAGGATCGACACCACGGGTCCGAAGATCTCCTCCTGGGCCACGGTCATGTCGTTGGTGACCCGGTCGATCACCGTGGGTTCCAGGAAGTACCCGCTCTCGAGACCCTCAACGGTGGCGTCGCGCCCGCCCGCCACGATGTCGGCGCCCTCGTCGCCGGCGACGGTGACGAAGCCCCTCACCGTCTCCCGGTGGGACGCCGACACCAGGGGACCCATCTGGGAGTCGGGGTTCAGGCCCTGGCCGAGGCGCACGCCCTTGGCCTTCTCGGTCAACTCCTCGGCGAATTCGTCGGCGATCGAGTCCTCCACGAACAGCCGGGACCCGGCCACGCAGGCCTGCCCCTGGTTGAAGAAGGCCCCTCCGAAGGCGCCCGCCATGGCGGCTTCCCGGTGGGCGTCAGCGAAGACCACGTTCGGGCTCTTCCCGCCGAGTTCCAGCGAAACACGTTTGAGGGTGGGGATGGCCTGCTTGAGGATCTCCTGGCCGGTGCTGGTCTGACCGGTGAAGGCCACCTTGTCGATCCCCGGATGGGACACCAGTGCTCCTCCGACCTCGGGACCGGGACCGGTCACGATGTTGATCACTCCCGGCGGGATTCCGGCCTCGTTCACCAGCTCCGCGAAACGCAGTGTGGTGAGCGGTGTCCAGGTGGCGGGCTTCCCCACGACGGTGCATCCGGCTGCCAGCGCCGGCCCGAGCTTGTAGATGATCTCGAGCAGCGGGAAGTTCCAGGGTGCTATGGCCGCCACGACGCCGATCGGCTCCCGCTTGCGAATGCTGACCAACCCGGGAATGCTGTTCGGGAGCAGGTCACCGTGGATCTTGGTGGCCCAACCCGCGTAGTAGCGGAGTATCTCGATCGACAGAGCGATGTCGACCAACTCCGCCTCCCACAGGGGCTTTCCGTTGTCGAGGACCTCGAGCACGGCGAACTCGTCCTTGTGCTCGTCCAGCAGGTCGCCCAGACCCCAGATGAGCCGTTGGCGCTCCGTGGGCGCCATGTCGCGCCAACCGTTCTCGAAGGCTTGCGTCGCCGCCTCCACGGCCTGGTCGACCTGGTCCGGGCCGGCGACCGGTATCTCGGCCAGTACCTCGCCGGTGGCGGGGTCGGTCGTCTCGAAAGTATCGACTCCGTCCACCCATTCGCCACCGATGAAGAGGCGCTTGGGTCGGGTCAGGAAGTCGAGGCTGGGGCGTTCTATGACGGTCATGTTCCGGTTGCTCCCCTCTTAGGCGGGTGCTGAAAGAGACGAGGATGGGTTGGTCCGTGACGTCTTGATCTGGGGTTTCGTCTCCGGATATCGGGCCAACTGGACATTTTCAGTACCCTCCTAGGCCAGGGCGAGGATCTGGCGGCCGAGCACCCGCCGTTGCCTCAGGTTCTCCAGTGCTTCGCTCGCTTCGCCGAGCGGGTAGGTGGCGGCCACCGGTACCGAGATGTGCCCGTCCGCGGCCAGGCGGATGGCGTCGGCCAGGTCGCGGACCGTGGCGGCGACGGTTGAGACCCATACGGTCTCGGGCAGGATGAACTCGATCGGATGGACCTCCAGCGACTCGCCCGTGTACCCGGTGGAAACGAACCGGCCGTGCTTGGCCAGGGAGCGGAGGCCGGCCAGCATGGTCTTGGTCGTTCCGACCAGCTCGAAGAAGAGGTCCGTACCACGACCTCCCGTCAACTCACGGATCCGGTCGGGCAGGTCGTCGTAGCCCGCGGCGTCGGGCACCACGACCCCTCCGGAGGCGCCCAACGACTTGGCCATCTCCAGCTTGTCCTCGGTGTCGGCGACGGCGAGGACCCGGGCGCCGGCCAGGACGGCGACCTGGAGGACCATCGAGCCGACGCCGCCGATACCGTTCACCACGGCCGTCTCGCCGACGCTCATGTTCGAGAGGCGGGCCGCATGGACCGCGGTCATACCGGCGCATGCCAGGACGGAGGCGGTTCCGAAGTCCACGTTGTCGGGAAGCGCCACCAGGTTGCGGGCCGGAGCGGTGATGTACTCCGCATACCCACCGTCCAGGTTGAAGCCGAACTGCCCGGGCTCGTTGTCGCAGATGTTCTGGCGACCGACCAGGCACTGCTCGCACGCGCCGCAGAAGATCTTGTTGTAGACAGCTACCCGGTCGCCGACCGACACGGTCGATCCGTCGCCGACCTCGACCACCACTCCGGCCGCCTCATGTCCCACAGTCATCGGGTACTCGTCGGGCTGGATCATCCCTTCGAGAACATGCAGGTCGGTGGCGCACACCCCCGCCGCATGGAGCCGGACCAGGGCCTCGCCGGGTCCCGGAGATCGTCTCTCCACATCGTTCACGTTCAGGTTCAGGTCTTCGTGAACCTGCGCGGCCTTCATCGTTGGCATTCTGCTGACCTCCGTACGTCCTGGTGGGATGAATCCTCCACTGTGCCCCGGACCTGCCGTCCGAGCCGAGCGCGCCAAGGCTCGGCCCCTGCCTCGATCACCTAAGTTAGCTGCATCCGGGTTCGCCCTGCGGCCGGTTGCCGACCTTCTTCCCACGGATCCCCGCACGGGTATCCGGGTTCACCCGACACCATTCGTGGTGGCGCGATGTGTTCGCAGGATTGCTGATAGATCACCGATCTCCGGCTACCGGCTACTCCCGAGGCCGCCAGCCGATCCGTACGTTGACAACCCCGCGAACACGCCCTTCCAGGCTTCTCGCAAGACCCAGGTCAGAGGTGCCGGCGCCAGGTGGTAGGGCACGATCGCGCTCCACCGCGCATACGGGGGATTCGACATCGAGGCGGTCGACGATGAGGATGCTCCGGGATCGATCGGCGCGGGGACCCGCTCGGGATCCGGCAGTCCCCCAGCCTGCCGAGGAAGTCCGGGAAGCCGGAGCGGGTCCGCCGCGACGATTAGTCGATCAGGCCAGTTCTACGTTCAGCGGTACCGGGTTGCTGAGCGTGTGCCCGACCGGGGAGCTGTTGACGACCTTGTCGTGGAGGGCGGCAAGCTGCTCGTCCGTGGCGTCTGAGTCCAGGTGGACCTTCACCGACAGGCCGCCGTAGCCGGCGTGGCCGGGCTTCAGACCCAGGAAGGTATGCAGGTCCAGATCGCCGCTGACCTCGATCTTGAGGTCGTTGATCTCGACTCCGGCCGCCGAGGCGTTGGCGGCGTATCCGACCGCCAAGCAGTTGCCCAGCGCTCCGAGCACCTGCTCCGCCGGATTGGGGGCGGTGTCGGTTCCGCCGAGCCCGGCCGGCTCGTCGGACGGGATCGGGTCGAAGTCCCGGATCGAGACCTCGGAGCGGAAAGCGCCCGTCCAGTTCACCGTGGCCTGCCATTCGGTCTGGCCCTGCTCCGGGTCGTCCGCCACGGCGGCGACCAGGGCGCCGACCGCCTGCAGGTCTACGTCATTGAGTTGCTGTTCGGTTTTGGTAGTCATCGATGGCCCTTTCGTTGTCGTACCCGTCCGGGTGCGCGTTTGCGACACCGGATGGGCGGATTCCTGACGCCGGGTTTGCTCTCGGGTGCTGGCGATCAGCAGGACAGGACGAGCTGTCCCGGGCTATTCACCCGAGAGCACGAACACGCGCGGTTGACCCAAGCGGGGAAGGCGCGGGCCGGCATCGGGCCGAAGGGGGTTCCGTGAAGGTACATGGGCAGCGGTTCTCCTTTGTCGTTACGCGCTCCGTAGTGAGCGCCGACAGCGGAGTCCGCCGCAGGCTGCCTCATCGATCAGGCATTGGCACCGAACGAATCGGTTGCCGCGGTTTCGTAGGGCCTGTCCCTCCACCGCTCTTGATAAGCGCGTTGTTGGGGAATGTTTGCACCCGACCGTGCTGGTGTCAAGGTGACAGCCGAGTCTGTGCCGAGAGTCACGAGAAAACGCCGAGGCCTACCAAGCCGGCCTTGTCCTGAAGACGGGTCGTCACACCTTCAACTCGCTACGCAGCACGAACATCCATGTCAGGAGGCCCGACAGCAGGATCAGGACCAACGAAGTGATGCCCACCTCGGCGAAGAACCCGTCCTCTGCTGCGTTCCATATCCTCGTGGCCAGCGTCTCGAACCCGATCGGGGCGAGTAGCAGCGTGGCCGGCAGTTCCTTGAGGGTGGACAGCAGGACCAGGCCTCCTCCGGTCACGAGACCCGGTGTTACCAGCGGCAGGTCGATGGTGAGGAAACGGCGGCGGGCGGAGACTCCGAGAGTGCGGGCGGCGTCCTCGTAGCGCGGGGGCACGTCGTTGATCGCCGCCTGGGAAGCCCTCATCGACTGGGCGCCGAAGTGGAGCACGTAGGCCAGTACCAGCAAGGGGAAGGTCTGGTACACGGCCGCCAGCGGGCCGGGCGCCCGGATGGCCCAGAAGACGATCGCCAGAGCGACCACCAGCCCGGGTAGGGCGAACACGGAGGTCACCGACGCGGCGGCTGAACCCGACAACCAGTTCCGCCGTCTCGCGGCCGCGTATGCCACGGGCAGTGTGACGGCCACCGCGCACACTCCGGCGGTGACCGATGCAACGGCCGAGTTGAGGATGGGCCGGATGAGAAATCCGAGCCCGTCCCCGATGCCCGAGTAGCCGACCCCGACCGTGGTCGAGCCGCGGATCACCCAGAGCAGGAACACCGCGATGGGAGCTACCAGCGCCAGCCCGGCCACTCCGCCTGCGAGCACTGCGGCCGGGGCCGCCGACCTGCGTAGCCGGTACCGCACCTGCGCCCTCCCGATTCCCTTCCCGGGTTGGCGGCCTGGAGCGGCTGCGCGCTCGATCAGCGCCACGATCAGTGCCAGGACGGCCAGCACCAGCCCGAGCGTCAGAGAGGTGGCCCGGTCGAACAGGCGAGAGGAGAAGATGGCCCGGGTGATGGTGTCGTAGCGCATCAGCGCCACCGCACCGAAGTCGCTCAGTCCGTAGAGGAAGACCAGCATGGTTCCGGCGGCCACCGTGTCGCGTATGTTCGGTATGACCACGCGGATCAGCGTGCGTCCCGGATGGCTGCCCAAGAGCCGAGCGGCCTCTTCCAGCGTCGGGACCGTGGTGGAGAGCCGTGCCAGGACGGGGAGGTAGACGTAGGGATAGCTGAGCGCCGTCAGGACGATGAATGCCCCCCAGAACCCTTCGATTCTGGGGAGGAAGGGCACCAATCCTCCCCGACCGAAGGCCGATAGCAGGGCGGTGGCGCCCACGAATGAGGGGATCACCAGCGGAAGCGGCAGCACCACACGCCAGAACCGGCGTGCCACCAGGTCGGTCCTGGCCACGAGCCAGGCAAGGGTCGTTCCGAGGAACATGCACGACACGGCCGTAGCGGAGGCGATCAATAGCGAGTTACGCAGAGGTCGCAGGGTGCGCTCGGTGGCGACAGTCGCCCAGAAGTCCCCGCCGAGGCTCAGGGTTCCCCACGCCAGGTAACCGATCGGGAAGAGGAAGAGAAGGCCCGATAGCGCCACCGCCACCCGGAGACCGGGGTGGCGGTTCTGGCGACGGGCTATGGCCGGAGCCGACGTGTCAGGAGGTCTCGAGCCCGCTTTCATCGATCAGTTCCTTGGTCCGCTCCAGCCCGCCTCCGAGCCGATCGAAATCGTAGGTGGCAACACCTATGCTCGAGAGGGGGGGCAGTACGGAGGATGGTGCCACACCGGCCGCCAACGGGTACTCGAAGGTCTGCTCGCTATAAAAGCTCTGCGCCTCTTCTCCGAGCATGAACTCGACGAGTTGATCGGCCAACTCGGGTACGTCGCTGTTGGAGAGCACCCCGATCGCCGTGACGATCAGCAGGGAGCCGATGTCGCGGTCGGGGAAGTAGTAGTTCTCCGAGGCGACACCAGGATCCTCGGCCTTGGCCCGGAAGTTGTAGTAGTGGTTCACGAGGCCTATGGGGACATCGCCACGGCCCACGGCCTGGACAATGGCCGTATTACCGGCGTAGGCACGGGCGTCGTTGGCCTCCAATCCCCTGAGCCACTCCAGCGTCGCCTCGTCGCCGTGGACCTCCCGCATCGCGGTCACGAAGTCTTGGAACGAACTGTTGGCGGGCGCCACCGCAACTCTTCCCCGGAATCGCTCGTCGGTCAACTCGAAGACCGACGCGGGCAGTTCGGCAGCATCCACGAGATCGCGGTTGTAGACGATGACGCGGACCCGTCCCGACATCCCCACCCAGAGGCCTCCGGCATTCCGGAACTCTTGGGGGACCGCCTGGAGAACGTCCGGATCGATGGGCCGGAGGTGGCCCTCGCCGGCCAGGAAACCCACGGCGCCCGGGCTCTGGGAGATGAACACGTCTGCCGGGGTCCGGTCCCCTTCCTCGTCGATGAGCAGGGCCAGGTCGGCCGACTTGCCGTAGCGGACCTCGACCTCAATTCCGGTGGCTTCGGTGAAGTCCTCGAGGATCGGCCCGATCAGATTCTCGGTACGACCCGAGTACACCGTTATCGTCTCGTCCCCTCCACCGCAGGAGGCCCCCACCAATCCAAGGACTACCGCCAACACCGCGACCGCACATCGCCTCACGTCTGTCCCTTCCGTCTCCGGGTTCCAGCGAGCAGCCGGCTCGCCAACTCGGGAGAGAGTAGGCGGGCTATAGGATGATTGTCAAGCTACCCGATGCTACAAGCTTAGGGTACCCTAATTACCCGCAGTTGGAGGCGGACTCGCACGCTGTTCAATTTGCTCGACGGATGTCTCCCCCCGGCTAGTGCCTCGACGATCATGTGAATCGAGCGCCTAGCTGGCGCATCATTTCGAACGTGTTCTCGCATTGGACATTCAAGAAGCTACAAACGTTTGGAATCTTTAACTTCCTTCTAGAGTTAGAAGGGACCCCTTGTGTCACAACCACACATCCCGAGTAGGCGGCGGCGCCGATAAGGAACGGATCGGCTCGACTCAAGATGTCGGCGATGGCGTGGTTCCGGTAGTTCAGCGACCGTGCCCAGGTAGCGATTGAATTCACGTGAGCCGCTACCGGGGAAGGGTCCGACTTGATATGGAAGATAAGGTCCTCTCGTTCCCTCACCCAGTCAGCAAGGTCGTCCCCGCCGTATATTTGAGAGCCGGAGTGGATTTCAACTCTCACCAGAGATCACCCGTTACAGCCTCGGGGGTGCGCTGGGAAAGTGAGAGATCAGGCTAGTGCCAGAGGATGCTGATAGGAGCGGCCCAGATTCGGTCGGTCCCTTGGCTTCGGATGTTGCTGATGTGGGTGCCGGTAGTGAGGACCAGTCCCAGCCTGAACCGGTCACCGACCTTTTGGGATAGCCACTCGATGTGGCGGGTGTCACCGGGCCGGTGCCGGTTGGCCGACTTGACTTCGATGGCCACGATGCCGCCGTCCTCGGTCTCGATCACGGCGTCGATCTCGCGGGCGCCTTGGTGGGTGCGGAGGTGGCTCAGCGCATCTCGCCTGCCCATTGCTTCTAGTTCGGCGCGGATCTGGTTGAGGGCGAACGTCTCGAGGACCCGGCCGTAGAGGTCGCCGTTCAGTTTCAGGCGGGCCAGGGGCACGTTCATCGCCGCGATCAGCAACCCGGTGTCGCTGAACAGCATCTTGGGGGACTTGGCGAGATTGGGGATGTCCTCGCTGATGAATGCGGGCACTTCGACGGTCATGTCCATGTCGAGGAGGATGTGCCGGTAGTCGCGGTGGGTTCCGGGGTTGACGCGGGCGGCGTTTCGCAGGCTTCCGTCTTCGGGTGAGCGTGCGGTGTGGAGGGCGGCGGCGGTGAGGTATCGGCGGAAGAGGGAGGCTGAGCGGCGTGTTCCGAACAGGGGCAGGTCTCGTCGCAGCAGAACGCTCAGGTAGTCATGGCTCCATTGCTGCGAGTGCTCCGCGGAGCCTTCTGGAGCGCACTCGGGGAAGCCGCCGACCGCGGCCATGTCCAGGTATCCGAATATGTCGGGTGTGTGCGCCGGCGGGGCTTGGGGTGGAGTTCCCGCCAGCAACCCGGCGACTGTCGGGGCATGGCGCGGATCCGCAACCCGCTCGCTCAGCTCCCTCATGTTCATCGGGTTGAGCCGCACGACCGCCGCCCGTCCGGTCAGCGCCTGGAACTCGGACCGGCTCTGCGGGTCGGGCGAGCCGGTGAGGACGAATCGTCCGGGCCTTCGGTCCCGGTCGACGGTTCGTTTGATCGCCAGCACGACCTCGGGGGCCAGTTGCCACTCGTCCACCAGCAGCGGCTCCCGATACTGGGAGAGGGCGGCCTCGGGGTTGTCCCAGAACACGGTGCGGGTGGCCGAGTCGTCGAGAAACGCGCTAGACCTCGCCGACTGGATGGCCGTGGTGGTCTTGCCCACGCCCCTGGCGCCGGTCACCAGCACGACGGGATGGGTGCTACGAGCTCGCGCCAGCTTTGCGTCCACAAGGCGGGGGATGTATCTCACGTACCGCAGCGTAGCAGTGTTCGGAGGAATAGTGTAGCAGTATTCTGGACAACAGCATAATAGTTCAAAGGGCTACAGCGTAGCAGTGTTAGCTAATCGGGGCTCCGAAAAACCGGGGCGAAGCAGACTCCGGCGCCTCTGGGACGCAAGGGCCTCCTACCGAGGTCAAGCGAGCAGCTTTAGTCCTCCACAACACGCTGATCGAGGAGGCTCAGCAGCTTGGTGGTCGTCCTCCAGTTTCGGATGGTCATGCTCTGATAGAGCGGGCTGCGGGCGATCCGGCTCATCCGGCTCTGCGACAACCGCTTGCTGAGGCGTGAGAAGTAGAGCACCCCTTCACCTGGCCAGACCTGGTCAACGCCGTCACGCGGATCTACGACCCGCATGGCTTCGTCGCTCGACAGCGGCGCCTTCAGGAAGATCACATCCGAGTGATAGATGTCCGGCGCGGCGCCGAACCCGGACGGCGCCCTGTCGACCACGTCGCGGTACTGCCGATGCGAACGCACCACTACGACCACCGACAGCCCGAATCTGTCAGCGAGCACCCTCTCGATGTCGGACTCCAACGACGTCGGGGGTGTGGCGGACTCGAACAGCACGTTGCCGGATTGGATGTAGGTTCCGACCGCCGCGTACCCGGCGTCTTCGAAGGCGGCGCGCAAATCGGCCATGCGGACGATGTTCCTGCCGCCCACATTGATCCCCCTCAGCAACGCCACAAATCCGGCTCCCGCCATGCCCGGGACCCTAGTGACGGTCTCTCCGGCCGGAAGGAACCGATCCGGTCCGCGCCATCCGCGACCTCTGCCGTGTCCTACAAGAGGTCGTCAGTTAGAGATATCGCTTCTCAAGTGTTCACCACCTCGAGAGCGCTGTGCCGGGCGATGGTGTCGAAGTCGCGGTCGGCGTGGAGGATCGGCGTATCGTTCCGGAGCGCAACCGCGGCGATCAGGCAGTCGATCAGCTTGCGAACCGTCTCGCCGCCGCGCCGGCACGAGCGGTACAGGAGTGCAGCGTCCTCGTAGTCGGACGGCCTGGTCGGCAGGGTTACGGCTCTTGCCAGCAGGCGCCGAAGGGACTGCAGGTGCTGCTCGTCACGGGCGCCGGCCAGCACCTCCATGCGTATCGCGTCGCAGACGGCTATCTCACCATCCAGAAGTTCCTCCACGCGATTGCACACGGGGCTTCCTGTCCCGCGCAAGAAATCCACCCAGGCGGACGTGTCGATGACGATCACAGACGGCGGGAGGCCCGCATCTCGTCGAGATCGCCGTCCCAGCCTGAACCACGCATCGCACGGGCCTCTGCCAACGTGAGAGGCTCGGCGGCCAGGGTCCGCAGCGCCAGGTTCACGGCCTCACGCTTGGTATCCAGCCGGTAACGCCGCATTACTGATGCGCATGCCGCGTCGTCGATGTCGATGTTGGTACGAGCCATACACCTATGATACACCAATCGGGCCGGGCATGATGCGGCGACCCTCATGCCGCAGGGCCCACGTACGGCCGGGTAGGGTCGGGTTTGTGTTCTATGTTTGCGGCTACCGGAGTACGGCCTGGCTGTCCGTCCCGTCTCGGGGTCCGGCCGGGTTGGTGGGGGACGGGCTCCGCCCATGATCGGGTGGATACTGGGGATCCTGTTGGCGCTGTGGATCCTTGTTCTGCTCGGGGTGATACTGCTGGGTGCCTGGACACTGATCAAGAAGTGGCGTAGCAAGCGGCGACAGGAGTGAGGCGCTGATCGCATCTGCCTGGAGTTCCGGGTCCGGGCTACAGTGACACGCCGAGGGCAGACCGGGTGAGGGCTGGATGGGCAAGAAGATGAAGATCGTGCGGATCAACGGCTTCCGTATCCCGGGTTTGAAGTACCCGAGCAAGCCGCTGCCCGACCTGCTGGAGTTGAAGAACGACGACACCGAGCTGGAGGTCCGGGACGCTCCCGACGCCTTCGTTCACTTCGTGGAGCAGAACTACGAGAACGAGATGGTGGCGGTGCTCCATGCCCGGGAGGCGTGGAAGGTCGAGAGCGAGGGGGACGCGGACGCCATGATCATCCGCTGCAACGGCGAGCCGGGTGTCAAGGCGGCCCGGGAGTTGTGCGACACGCTGGTGATGGGATCGGCATGCGCGGTCCAGCACGTCGCCTCGATGCTGGGTCGCAAGTTCTCCTACGTGATAGCCGGCAAGGAGGAGGGCGATGACGGGATCGACATCGACCACACGAAGGACACGCTGATCACCGCCGCCCAGCACTACGGCCTCGAGCACAAGCTGGCCTCGATCCGCAATGTCAACGTGCCGCCCACCGGTTTCAACGAGTTGATCGCCACCGACGAGGAGCTGGAGCCGGTGTTCACCGCGGCCCTGGAAGAGGCCAAGAAGGCGGTCTTCGAGGACGGCGCCGACGTGATCATCGGGTACGGCGGCCCCCGCCTCCACGACTACCTGGTGAAGCACCTGTCTCCCTACGGGGTTCCGGTGCTGAGCACCGACCAAACCCTGCTCAAGGTGACGGAGATGCTGGTGCAGCTCGGCCTGTCCCAGAGCAAGCGGACCTATCCGAAGCCCCGCCAGATCTACGACTTCCACGTGACGGCCGAGGTGGTCAGTCCCGACCTGCCCGCCTGACATCACAGGAGCCCGAGGTGGCTACGACGCTATCGGCGCTATCGGAGGAGATCGCTTCCTGGGACGGGAAGTCCTCCGCCATCTTGCAGTTGACATATCAGTGCCATAGCGATGAAGACGGTTTTCTTGCCACGGTCCTGGAGCATATTTCAGATGTCGCACTGCAACGGGCGGCAACCTGGCTGCTGAAGAGACATCTTGAGGACGGGAACTCACTGTCCGTTGCGGCGTGCCGTGCGGTCTTCCGCGGACTCTCCGTGCAGGAGCACTGGGAAGCCAAACTGCACATCCTCCAGTGCCTGCCCTATGTGGACATTCCCGAGGACGACATTGTCGGTCTAGAGCAGTTCCTGGATGCGTGTCTCGAGAGCGAGCGCAAGTTCGTCAGGGCATGGGCCTACAACGGATTCAACGAGCTGGCGCTCCGCTTCCCCCGATACCGGGAAGAGGTAGACGCCATGCTGGCCCGGGCCGGCGAATCGGAATCTGCGTCGGTCCGGGCAAGGATTCGCAACATGCGGAAAGGACGATGACTCGTCCGGCTCATCTCGTATTGGCGGGGAGCGACGGCGGCGAGTAGGTCCTGTATGGGTCTGCCTGTGTAGGGGAGACCCGGTACGTCACTCCTCTAGGACGGCCGTCATAAGGACGTGGATGATCATCCCGAAGCCGAGGTCGACCAGGTGGGTGTTCCGGGCCGGCCGGTCCCCGTCATCGGGGAACATCTTCAGCCACTCGTCGTTGACGAGTGAGCGGTAGGCGTTGTCCTTGATGTTGAAGATCACCAGGCCGATGTCGTCGGTGGAGCCGCCGGCGTTCTCGACGATGGTGCGCATGTGCTGGAAGACCAACTCGACCTGGCGCCTAGGGTCGTCCGGGATGGCCCCGGTCTCGGGGTCCATGGCGTGGATGCCGCTTGAGAAGACCATGTTGCCGACCTTGGTGGCCATGGGGATGGGCATGTTGCCGTGGCTGACCCCCGGCACGTCGATGTTGACTCTTCTCGCCATGGCGCTCCTTCCGGACCTCCGTTGTCAGACCGCGACCAGGTCCCGGCTGTAGGCGTTCAGGCACTCGGCCCCTCCGGGCCGGCAGACGAACATGTCCTCCACCCGCACCCCCACGGTGCCCGGCCAGAAGATCGACGGCTCGATGGTGAACGTCATGCCCTCCTCGAGGACGGTGGTGTCCTCCTCGGAGATGAAGGGCCGTTCGTGGGTGTCGAGGCCGATGCAGTGGCCGGTCCGGTGGCGGAACCAGTCGCCGTACCCGGCATCGTCGATGACCGCCCTGGTGGCCGCGTTGACCTCCGACGCGGTCGCCCCGGGTACGGCGGCCCGGCGGCCCGCCTCCTGGGCGGCCACCACCAGGCCGTAGGCCTCCCGGTAGCGGTCGTCGGGCTCGCCGATGTGGACGGTGCGGCCGAAGTCCGAGCAATACCCGTCCACCACGGTCCCGAAGTCGAACGACACCCCCAACCCCTCCACCAGGGGTTCGGCGGTCAGGCGGGTGGACGCGTCCCGGTCCAGGGCAGGACCCATGGCGAACACGCCCGTGTCGAACGAGGGGTACTTCCCGCCGTGCTTCCTCATCAGGTACTCGACCCGGCTGGAGATCTCGAACTCGGTGACCCCCGCCGCCACCGAGGAGGTGATCTCGCCCATTGTCAGGTCGCAGATCCGCCCCGACCGGCGCATGGCGTCCAGTTCCACCGGTTCCTTGACCCGCCGCAGGGCGTTGATCTCGTCGTCGAGGTCCACCAGTTCCGCCCCGCCGGTCAACTCCACCATGCGTACCGCGGTCCGTGAGAACGTCCGGGCCGACAGGCCGATCCGCCGGATGCGGCCGAACCGGGCCAGGGTGCGGGCGAACACCTCCACGCCGTCGTCCAGGTTGCGGACCTGCACCACGTCCCCCTCCACGCCGCCGGGCAGGTTGAAGGAGGAGTAACCCTGGGGGACCACGAAGACCGGCTCGCCCTCAGGACGCAACAGGGCCCCCGTGGTCCACTGGTGCGCGTACTCGATGTTGCCGAACGAGGGCGCCCGGCGGGGGAAGCCGGTCAGGTACTCCAGGTCACCGGAAGGAAGGCACATGGCGACATCGACGGACAACTCGGCGAGCCGAGCCTGGAAGCGGGCCCGCCGGGAGTCGTGATCGAAGCCGCTCACGCAGGACCGGCGGCGCCGGTTCCCTCCCAACGGGTGAAGACCTTCTCGGCGTTGCGGTAGAAGACGGCGTCCTTCTGATCCTCGGACAGGAAGTCGATGCTGTCGATCACCGGGCCCAGATCGTCCATGTACTTGCCGGTCTTGCGGTCGATTCCCGACCCGATGCCCGGGGTCTCGGTGCCGAACAGGCAGTGCTCGGGCCCGACGATCTTGAACAGCAGTTCAAGCGAATCCTTGTTGTAGAGCACAGTGTCGAACCACAGCTTCCGGAGGTCCTCCTCGAAGTCCACCTTGCCCTTCTGGACCCGCTGAGCCTGCCAGCGCCCGTACTGGTAGGGGACCGAGCCACCCCCGTGGGAGATGATCAGCTTCAGGCTCGGGAAGTCCTCGAACACATGGGAGTCCATCAGCGACATGACCGCGATGCCCTCCTCGGTGATGAAGTGGTTCGAGTAGGACTCCCGCGGGTTCTGGCAGGACGTGGCGTGGACCAGGCCGGGCACGTCGAGTTCAACCATCTTCTCCCACAGCGGGTACCACCACTCGTCGCCAAGTCCCGGCGTGGCGTTGTCACCCTCGCCGGGATCGGGGTTGACCACGCAACCCACGAAACCGAGCTCGGTCACGCAGCGCTCCAGTTCCTCCACCGCGTTGGCCGGGCTGACCCCGGCGCTCTGCGGAAGGCCGGCGACTCCCACGAAAGCTTCGGGGTACTCCGCCACCTGGGCGGCGATGATGTCGTTGACCGTCTCGATGAACCAGTGGACGATTATCTCCGGCTTGCGGGAGTGCATCATCGAGTAGGGCCGAGGCGAGATGAACTGCCTGTCGATGCCGTGGCTCCGGAGGCGGTCGATGTGCCAGAGGCACGATTCGAGGATCTCCTCCTTGGTCGCCCGGATCTTGCCCTTGCCGTGGAACTTCCCTGCGGCGATCAGGCCTGCCTGGTAGGCGTATAGGGCTAGTGGTGCTGTTACGTGGCCGTGGACGTCTATGAAAGGCATAGGCCGCAAGATACGACGGGCATCGCCCGACCGTCAAACCGGATTCGGAATGTTCATGTTATATCGGTGGAGCCGATGGATCGATTCGGAAATCATCGTTGGACACCTGCTCGCATTTCCCTTACCTTCGGGCTACGACCACTAATGGAACGGGCCAGGAGCCCTGGCCTTCACCGATCAGGAGGCTGTTGAAACCGTGATCCGCACCGGCGCCCAGTACATCGAGGGTCTCGAGGCCCCCCGCGAAGCGTACGTCGACGGCGAACGCGTCGAGGACGTGACCAAGTTCCCCGCGTTCCGCCGTCCCATCGAATCGTACGCCCGGGTATACGACATGAAGCACATGGACGAGTTCCAGGACCGCATGACCTACGTGGAGGACGGGGAGCGATTCGATCTCAGCTTCCTCGTTCCCAAGACCCACGACGAGCTCCGTGCCAAGGGTCTGGCATACAAGACCTTCTCGGAGGCCTCCTACGGATGCCTCGGTCGGGGGCCCGAGTCGATGGCGGCCCTGGTGGCGGGCCTGAGCGTCAGTGCCGACTGGTTCGACCAGTTCGAGAAGGGTGGTTCGCAGAGGATCACCGACTACTACAACCACGTCAAGGACAATGACCTCTTCGTCACCCACGCCCTCGGCAATCCCCAGTCGGACCGTTCCAAGCCCTCCCACCAGCAGGAGAACCCCTACCTGCACCTGCGCATCAAGGAGAAGACCTCCAAGGGTCTGGTGGTCCGGGGCGCCAAGCAGCTGGCCACCGCGGCGCCCTTCGCCGACGAGGTGCTCGTCTTCCCCAACGGGCGCCAGTTCGTCCCCGGCGACGAGGCCTACTGCCTGTGCTTCAGCATCCCCACCACCACCCCCGGCCTCAAGCTGCTCTGCCGGGAACCGCTGGTGAAGGACGACCGGCTCAACGTCTACGACTCGCCCCTGAGTGCCCGCTACGAGGAGATCGACGCGCTCCTGGTCTTCGACGACGTGCTGGTCCCCTGGGACCGGGTCTTCTTCCACAGCAGCAAGGAGGCGGCCAACAACATGCGGTTCATGACCGCGGTCGCCGCTTTCTCGGGCCACCTGTCGATCCAGAGGGCCATCGTGCGCTCCGGCCTGACGGTGGCGGTGGCCATGGCGTTGTGCGCCTCCGTCAAGACCAACGTGTTCCCCAACGTGGGCGAGAAGTTGGGGCGGATCGCCGCCATGCACAAGGCCGCCGAGGCCTTGCTGTTCAGGGCCGAGGAGGAGCCGCGGGTGGGGGATGACGGGGTCTACTACCTGAACGCCGACGCCCTCACCGCCCACGGCCTGCTCTTCCCCGACTTCTACAACACCATGCTGGAGACCATCAAGCGGACCGGTGCGGCCGGTTTGATGCTCACCCCCACGGCAGGTGAGTTCCGCGGCGAGGTGGCCGACTTCGCCAACACCTACTTCGCAGGGGCCGACAACATGCCCGGCGAGGAGCGCGTGCAGATCGCCAAGCTGGCCTGGGAACTGGCCGGGGGTCCTATCGGCCAGCGCCTCGCCCACTACGAGCGCTTCTACATCGGCGAGCCCATGTTCGTGGCCTCCTTCTTCGCCCGGGCGGTCCAGATGGGCGACGGCCAGGCCCTGCTCGACCGCCTGATCGAGGAAGGCCGCCGGTACCTGGACGAGGGCCCCTTCGGGCTGTGAGCCTGCCGGACGGTCCATGGACGGCATGAATCCGGCTCTGCAGACGGACGCCCGGCTCACGGCTCTGGACGCCGCCGACCCGCGCGCCTACCGGGACACGATGGGCCTGTTCGCCACCGGGGTGACGGTCATCACGATGGCGTCCGGCGACGAGTACCACGGGATGACGGCCAACGCGGTCATGTCCGTGTCCCTGACGCCTCCTCTGGTGGCCGTGTCGATCGCCCTCGACACTTTCAGCAACCGGTTCATAAGGAAGGCGCGGGGGTTCTCGGTGAACATCCTCGGACAGGACGACGTGGGCGTGGCGCTCGGATTCGCCCGCCCGGCGGCCCGGGGGAAGGAGTTGTTCGGAGCGGAAGTCGTGCTCGGACCCACGGGCGACCCCGTTCTGGAGGGTTCCATCGGCCACGTGGGCTGCTCGCTGCGGTCGGTCTACGAAGAGGGGGACCACGCCATCGTCGTCGGCCACGTCGATGCCCTGCTACGGGACGAACGGTCGCCTCGCCCGCTCGTGTTCTTCGGGGGCCGCTTCTCGTCGACGACCTGCCACGCGTGCGTGGTGGACGGCGATCTGACCGAAGTACTCCACTCGCTGCACCTGGTCTGAAGGGGGTGTGATGGTCACAGCTGAGACGATCGGCCGCAGGCGTTCCACCTGGTGTCTACCGATAAGATCAGCCGGCGGCGTAGCGGCACGACGGGAGAGCTAGAGATGGCGGAACTGGTACTGGGGCTCGGTGTCTCGCACACTCCCCAGATGAGCATGTCCAGCGACCACTGGGCGGAGTACGCGTCGAGGGACGCCACCGCGTTCCCCCTCATCTGGAAGCGCAAGCGGTGGGACTACGAGGACCTGGTGGAGGCGCGGGCCTCCGAGGGTGTCGCCGAGCAGGTCAACGGCGAGGTCTGGGCCGAGAAGTACGAGCGGATCAACGCGGGCGTGGCTCGCCTGGCGGCCGCCCTGGCCGAGGCCCGGCCCGACGTGGTGGTGATCGTGGGGGACGACCACCACGAGCTCTTCTCCCCCCAAAGCATGCCCACCATCGCCGTCTACTGGGGAGAGACCATCGACGCCTTCCCGCCCGAGTGGATCTTCCCGGCGGTGGAACCCGCCGCGTGGGCACTGTTCGGGGAGCGGCCCGAGACCTACCCGTGCGACTCCCAGCTGGGAGAGTTCCTCATCACCGACCTCAACGGCCGCGGGTTCGACGTGGCCCAGGTGAACGCGGCGCCCGAGGGGCAGTCGGCCGGCCATCCCTTCATCGCCATCCGCAACCGCCTGATGGACCGTGACCGGGATCCGATCCCCATGGTCCCGGTGGTCCTGAACACCTACTTCCCGCCCAACACCCCCACGCCGGTCCGGTGCTGGGAGCTCGGTAAGGCGTTGGCGGCGTCGATCGCCGCCTACCCGGAGGACATCCGGGTGGCGGTGGTCGCTTCGGGGGGGCTGAGCCACTTCGTGATCGACGAGTCGATAGACCGCCGCATGCTCGAGGCCGTGGCTTCGGGGGACGACAGCCGGATCGCCGAGCTCGAGGCCGAGGACTTCGTGTCCGGGACGTCGGAGGGTCTGTGCTGGATCGCGGTCGGCGGCGCCTGCGAGGGTCTCGACATGGAACTGGTGGCCTACGTGCCGGGCTACCGCACCGAGGCGGGCACCGGCACCGCCATGTGCGCCACCATCTGGAGCTGATCCGTGGCCCGTTCGATGCTGGTGATCAGTGCCCACGCCGCCGACTTCGTGTGGCGTGCCTCGGGGGTCGTCGCCGCGCACACCGCGGCCGGCGGTAGGGCCACCGTGGTCTCTCTCTCCTACGGGGAGCGCGGGGAGTCCGGCGCCCTCTGGAGCCGGCCCGGCCAGACTGTGGAGGCGGTGCGGCGGATACGGCGCGAGGAGGCCATCGCGGCGGCGTCGGTCCTCGATGCCGACTTCGTGGCTCTCGACCTGGGCGACTACCCGCTGGTGATCGACGAGCAGGCCACGCAGCGCCTGGTGGACGTGTTCATCGAGACCGTTCCCGACATCGCGCTGATCCATGCTCCGAACGATCCCTTCAACCCCGACCACCCGGTCGCCTCACAGGTCTCGCAGCGGGTCCGGTTGCTCGCCATGGGCGCCGGCGGGGTACCGGCCGCTTTCCCCACCATCCCCCCGCCCGCCATGTACGCGTTCGAGCCCCATCAGCCCGACCTGTGCGACTTCAAGCCCGACACCTTCGTCGACATCACCCCCGTGTGGCCTGTGAAGGCCAAGGCCATGGACACGATGGGCGCCCAGACCTACCTGCGGGACCACTACACGGAGCGGGCCCGCCAGCGGGCGTTCCAGGCTCGTTATATCGGCGCCGGCCCGGAGGTGGAGTACGTGGAGGCCTTCCAGCGCCTGACGCCCGAGATGAGGGGCTCCCTGTGAGCGGGCCCGCCTCCGATCCGGGCGTGCGCGTGGCCGTCGACATAGGCGGCACCTTCACCGACGCCGTCGCCACCTGGCCCGACGGGAGGACCGAGAGCGCCAAGGCGCTCTCCATCCCCGGCGCCCAGGATGCCGGGGTCATGCAGGCCGTCTCGCTCATGGAAGTGTCCCTTCCCGAGGTGAGGGACTTCATCCACGGGACCACCACCGCCCTGAACGCACTGCTCCAGCGGAACGGCGCCTCGATGGCCCTGGTCGTCACAGGCGGATTCCGCGACGTGTACGAGATCGGTCGGGCCAGCCGGCCCGAGATGTACAACATCCACTACCGGCGCCCCGAGATGCTTCTCCGGCGCCGGGACATATTCGAGGTGGAGGAGCGGACGCTGGCCGACGGGACGATCCGTACCGCGCTGGACAGCGCCGGGATCCGTGAACTGGCCGAGCGGTTGCGCGGGCGCTACGAATCGGTGGCGGTCTGCTTCATCCACTCGTTCCGGTGGCCCGCTCATGAGCAGGAGGCCGCCGCCATCCTGCGGGAAGCCCTTCCCGGCGCCAGCGTGGTGGCCTCCCACGAGGTCACAGCCGAGTGGAGGGAGTACGAGCGCTGGTCCACCACCCTGGTTTCCGCCTACGTGACCCCCAGGATCAGGGACTACCTGGAGGCCCTGGAGATGCGTCTGGCCGAAGGCGGGCTCAGGTCGCCGCTCCATGTGATGCAGTCGAACGGCGGGGTGATGACCGCCCAGACCGGGCTCCGAAGAGCCGCCCAGACCTTGTTCTCCGGTCCGGTGGGCGGCACGGTGGCCTCGGAGGCGATCGGTGGGGCCATCGAATCTGATCAGTTGATCTGTGTCGACATGGGCGGGACCTCCTTCGATGTCTCGCTGGTGGTCGACGGCCGCGCCGATATCGAGAGCGAGGTGGAGATAGAGGGCCACCCGGTGCTCACCCCTTCGGTGGCCATCCACTCCCTCGGCGCAGGCGGGGGATCCAAAATCTGGGTCGAGGCGGGCGGTCTCCGGGTGGGACCCGCGTCGGCCGGCGCCATGCCCGGCCCGGCGTGCTACGGGCACGGCGGGGTGAGCGCGACCGTCACCGACGCCAACGCTCTGCTCGGGCGGATACCCGAGATAGCGAGGTTCGCCGGTGCGCTCGAGCTGGACCTCGAGGCGGCCGAGGCCGCGCTGGAGAAGGTCGCGGCCGAACTGGGACTCGACGCCCGCGAGCTGGCCCTGGGTGCCATAGACGTCGTCAACGCCATGATGGCCGACGGCATCCGCGAGCTCACCGTGGGGCGGGGTATCGACCCTCGTGACTTCGACCTGCTGGCCTTCGGCGGGGCAGGACCGCTCCACGCCGCCGCCCTGGCCGAGGAGATGGGCATGTCCCGGGTGATCGTGCCCCATGCTCCGGGGGTTCTGTCGGCGTGGGGGATGCTCCAGGCGGACGTGCGCCATGACCTGGCGCGGTCCCTATACGGACGCTTCGACTCCCTCGACCACGAGGCGGTCGGGTCCGCCTTCGGGGATCTGCGCGCCGAAGGCCGGGAGTTGCTTGCCGAGGACGGGGTCGACGTCTCCGACATGGACTTCCGGCCATCGGTCGACCTGCGTTACTTCGGGCAGGAGTACACGCTGACCGTGCCGATCAACGATGCCGCGGGGCTCGATGACCCGGCCCGGGTGGCGGCCGACTTCCATGCCGCCTACCAGGCCAGATACGGGCACTCCAACCCGGGGGAGACCGTGGAACTCGTGAGCGTCCGGATCTCGGCGGTCGGCCTACGCCGCCCCACCGATCTTCCCCTCCTGGCCGGGTCGTCTCCCGCCCGGGCTTTGACCACCCTCCGGGCCGACTTCGGCGACGGACCGGAGCCGACGGACGTGTACCGGCGGGCCGACATCGCCCGTAGCCAGGAGATCGACGGTCCCGCCATCGTGCTGGAGTCGGGTTGCACCACGCTGGTACCGCCCGGATGGCGGGCCGCCACTTCGGAACGGGGCCACCTGGTGATGGAGAGGGGCGGCAGCTGATGGAACGCAGGACGGACCTGCTCGGCGGCCCGGTCGGTTCTTCCGATCGCGAGTTGGTCGATCCGGTGACCGTGGAGGTCATCCGCAACGCCTTCCTGTCGATCGCCCGCCAGATGAACAAGAACCTGTTCCGATCCGCCTACACCCCGATCATCTACGAGATGAAGGACTGCTCGGTGGGCATCTTCGACCGCCGGGGCCGCCTGCTGGGCCAGTCGCCGGGCCTCCCGATGTTCCTGGGCAACCTGGAACTCGGCATCAAGGTCACCACGGAGTTCCTCGGCGGGCCGGAGGGTTACGCGCCCGGCGACGTGTACATGGTCAACGATCCGTACCTGGTGGGTAGCCACACCTACGACGTCAACATCTTCTCCCCGGTATTCCTCGAGGACAAGCTGATCGGTTTCGGGGCCACCAAGGCTCACTGGCTGGACATCGGGGCCAAGGAGGCGGGCCGGCCGGTGGACACCACCGAGATATACCAGGAGGGCTACCGCTTCGGACCCACGGCCGTCTACCGGGCCGGCGAGCCCGTGCGGGAGGTCATCGACTACATAACCCGCAACAGCCGCCTGCCTCGCTCGGTCTGGGGCGACCTCCATGCCCAGATCGCCGCCTGCCGCACTGGCGAGCACCAGCTGGTGGCCCTGCACGAGCGCTTCGGGACCGAGACCGTGGAGCGGGCCGCCGACCAGATCTTCGCCCAGTGCGAACACCTGGACCGCGAGGCGGTGCAGGCCATTCCCGACGGTGTCTACCGGGCCGCCGCCCACATGGACTCCGGAGGACCCGGTCTCCCGCCGGTCGACGTGTGCGTGGCGGTGCGGATCGAGGGTGACCGGATGACCATCGACCTCGACGGGTCGAGCGGTCCGACGCACGGGCCGGTCAACTCGCCGATGCCCGGAACCCTCGCCGGGGCGCGTCTCGCCTACAAGTGCCTCATCAACCCCGACGTGCCGGTGACGGGCGGGACCTTCCGGAATCTGGAGGTCGCGGCGCCCGAGAACACCGTGTTCAACGTCTCCGAGCCCCACGGGACCATCTACTACTACCCGCCCCTAGGCCTGATGATCGACCTCGTCATCAGGGCGCTGGCCGACGTGCTTCCCGACGAGGTGGTGGCGGGCCAGACGGCCGACCCGATGAATGTCACCTTCGTGGGGCGCCGCGAGGACGGCTCGCAGTTCGTCACCGCCGACGCCACCGCGGTCGGTTGGGGCGCATCATCCCGGTCCGACGGCGCCAACGGGATGATCAACTACGGCGCCGGGGACCTCAAGAACATCCCGGTGGAGGTGGTGGAGACCAAGTACCCCCTGATGGTCCGGCGCTACGGCCTCAGGGAGGATTCGGGCGGTAGGGGCAAGCACCGCGGAGGGCTCGGGATCGTCCGCGAGTACGAGACCCTGGCTGACGGGATGAACCTGACCCTGTGGCTGGAGCGGTCGCAGGTGCCGGCCTGGGGACTGCACGGAGGGCGCCCCGGCCAGGCCACCACGGGCACGCTGACGATCGGCGGCACGTCCGAGACGGTCCTCAAGACGCCGCCGCGCCGGCTTCCGGTTCACAGCGTGCTGGTGGTGGAGACCGGTGGGGGCGGGGGTTACGGGGATCCGTCCGAGCGCGAGGCGGAGGCGGTGGCGGACGACCTCACCGACGGCTATTTCTCATCCTGGATGGATGTGCAAGAATGAGCAGGCCGGACAGCTCGATGCGGCACCGACCCTGCCCGGATCCCTAGCAGGATCAAGAAAGCGGTACAGGACACCCCGCCGCGTCATTCGCGTCGGGCAATCGAACAGGGAGGACAGAACATGAAGATAGGCACTTACCGGCTCAGGCCTCTCAAGTGGGTGGCGATCCTGGCCGTGCTCGCCATGGTCGCCACGGCATGCGGCGCCGATGACGGGGACGAGGCGCCGGTTACCCAGGCGACCCAGGCACCCGCCACCGAGGCCACCCAGGCCGCGACCACCACCGAAGCCATGATGGAAGAGCCCGACGAGGAGATGGCCGAGGAGGACGCCACCGAGGAGATGGACGAGGAGGAACCGGAGTCCACTCTCGCTACGGAGGGCACCACCACCACCGTGGCGCCGGGACTGGTGCGGCCCCAGGTCCTCGAGGACATACCGTTCGTGTTCTCGAACATCGCCCAGACCGCCAGCCTCGACCCGGCCGTCGCCTGGTCGTCCGACGGAATGCTGTTCGTCCGCAGTGCCTACGACACGCTGCTCGAGTACCCGCCCGGCTCCCAGCCGGCCATCGTCCAGCCTGCGCTGGCCAGCGAGTGGTCGACGGAGGACGGTCTCACCTATACCTTCACCCTGCGTGACGACGTGAACTTCCACGACGGCAACCCCTTCGACTCCACCGACGTGGTGAAGAGCCTGGAGCGGATCCAAGCCATCGGTCAGGGTCCATCCACCCCGCTGCGGAACGTGGTCAGCTACGAGGCGACCGGGCCCTACGAGGTCCAGATCACCCTCGGCCAGCCCGACACGTTCTTCACCGGTCTGTTGCCGAAGGTGCCGATCGTCTCGGCCGAGGCCATCGAGGCCAACGCCACCGCCGACGATCCGTGGGCCGAAGCGTGGTTCGCCGAGAACGAGGCGGGCTCCGGTCCCTACGTGCTCGACACGCTGGCGGCGGACATGATCACCCTCAACGGATTCACCGACTACTGGCGGCCGTTCGAGCCGGGCACGCCCACGAGGATCACCCTCCGGACCGACCCGGACGCCTCGACAGCCGTGCTGCTCATGTGCCAGGGCGAGGTCGACTCGATCGGCGGTATCGGCCCCGACCTCGTGGACCAGGCGGTGGCCTGCGATGGCGTCAAGGCGCTGATCCAGCCCCGCTTCGGTCTGGGGACGGTGGTCTTCAACCAGCTGGCGGACGGGCCGATCTCCGACGTGCGGGTTCGCAAGGCCATCGCGCTGGCCATCGACTATGACGGGTGGATCGCCTACCTCAACGGAAGGGCCGAGCCCACCACCGGGCCCCTGCCCCCCAACGCCGAGATAGGACCGGTTCCCGATGTGATCCGCCAGGATCTCGACCAGGCCAAGGCACTGCTGGCTGAGGCCGGTTATGGGGGCGGCGGTCCCGACAACATCCTGTTCACTATCAGCTACGCCGGCCTCGCGTTCCTGTCCTACGAGGCGTTTTTCGGGACGCTGCTCACGGAGAACCTGAAGGAGCTCGGCATCGGGGTGGACGTGCAACTGGTCGGATGGCCGGAGCTGGTCCAGCTGACCAAGAGCCCCGAGACGACCACCGACCTGGCATACCTGATTCTCAACATGACGTCGACGGACCCGTCCACGGTGCTCAAGTCGGCGTACGTGACCGAGTCCTGGGCGGACCAGGGCGGTTACAACTGGGCCTACTACTCGAACGAGATGGTGGACGAGTTGACCGCCGGCGTGTCGGGCATCACCGACGATGAGGAGCGGGGGCTCGTTCTGCGTCAGATCTCGGACCAGATCATCGCCGACCAGGTGGCCATCTGGATGCCGCAGCCGATCATCTACCAGCCTGTTCTGGAGAAGTGGGACCTGCTGTTCGAGCCGCTCGACTTCGTGGTCCAGACCCGGTTCTTCCACGCTCGCAACACTGAAATGGGCGGGTGACGCAAGGGCGTTACCCCGAGATAACAGGACCGGCGCCGGGGCCTCGCTTCGGCGCCGGTCGCTTGGCGCGGTTCGCCAAGGGGGTCGTCTGGCTGCTCGTGGTCGTCCTCGTGGCGGTTTCCATCACCTTCGCCCTCTCCAGGATCGTGCCCGCCGATCCCGCCCGGTTGGCGGCGGGGCTCGAAGCGGGTCCGGAGCAGGTGGAGCGGGTGCGCCAGGACATGGGCCTGGACGATCCGGTGATGGTGCAATACGTGCGCTACATAACTGGTCTGGTCAGGGGGGACTTCGGCGACTCCATCCGGACCCGGGGGCCGATCCTCGATGACGTAGTCGAGGCCCTACCCGCCTCGATCGAGCTCATCGTGGTGTCCTTCACGATCTTCGCCGCGCTGGGCATCCTGGCGGGCGCCGCCTGGGCCTACTGGCCGAGAGGCGTCCATGCCATCCTGCTGCGGGTCGTTGCGGTGGCCGGCTCCGCCGTGCCCGTCTTCTGGGTCGGGCTGTTGCTGCAGATATTTCTCGCCGCCCGGCCCGACTGGTTCCCGCTCGTCGCGCGCCTCGACTTCCCGGTGGCCGGGAACCTCAACCATCAGGCGGCCGGGATCGCCGAGGTCACCGGCGCCGGCCTGCTGGACGCGTTGATCGCCCGGAGCCCTTCGGCCATGTGGGAGGCGGCCCGGGTGCTGTTCCTCCCCGTTATGACCATCGTGATCCACAACATCGCCCTCACCATCGCGCTCACGCGTTCGTCCCTCGCCGACCAACTCGACCGGGAGTACGTGCGCGCGGCGCGGGCCCGGGGCCTGTCCGAGTGGCGGGTGGTGGTGGTCGACGCCTTGCGCAATGCTCTCAACCCGGTGGTGACCATGCTCGGTCTGCAGCTGGGATGGCTCCTGGGCGGGGTGGTGATCGTGGAAGTGATCTTCTCGTGGCCGGGGATCGGCCTCTACGCCTTCAGCTCCTTCCAGTCGTTCGACTACAACGCCATCATGGCCATAACCGTGCTGGCCACGGCCGGGTTCGTCCTGGTCAACGCGCTGGTCGGCCAGATCTACCCGCTGCTCGATCCCCGCATCAAGGAAGCCCGATGACCGTCGCCGAGCTTCCGGCCGCACCCGAAGCGGCATCCCGGACCCGAAAGGCGGGGCGAGGCGTCATGTGGTGGTCGGTGGCCACTGTCGTGGTCCTGGCGGCCCTGGTGCTCATCCCCGGCCTGCTGGCTCCCGGCGACCCGTACAAGCTGGACATCATCAACCGCTTCACCCCTCCGAATGCCGACAACCTGTTCGGCACCGACGACTCCGGTCGTGACATACTGTCCCGGGTCATCCACGGAGCCCGTTACTCGATCGGCTCCGCCGTGCTGATCATCACGGTCGCGGCGCTGGTGGGGACGATCTACGGGTCGCTGGCCGCCTGGTACGGGGGCATTCTCGACCGCCTGTTGATGAGGACCGTAGACGTTTTCCTGGCCTTCCCCTACCTGGTGTTCGCGATGGCGGTGGCGGCATCGATGGGGCGAGGTCTCACCTCCACGATCGTGGCCCTGTCGCTGCTGTGGTGGCCGAGCTACGCCCGGATGATCCGGGGTCAGGTCAAGTCGATCCTCAACGACTACCACATAAGGGCGGCCACCACGCTGGGTGCGCGACGTGGCCAGATACTGCGCTGGCACGTCATCCCCCACACCTACAACCAGCTTCTCGTCCGCTTCACCCTCGACATCGGCAACGCGCTGGTGGCGCTGACCGGACTGGCCTTCCTCGGGCTGGGCGCTACCCCGCCCCTGCCGGAATGGGGACGCATGGTGGCCGACTCCAAGCAGTTCGCCCTACTGGCCTGGTGGTACGCGGTGTTCCCGGGCGTGGTTATCTTCGTCACCGTGCTCAACTTCGTGCTGCTGGGCGAAGCGCTGCGGAAGCGGTCGACCACGTGAGCCTGCTCGCCGTCGAGGACCTCACCGTCACCTATCCGGGCGGCCGGCGCCCGGCGGTCAAGGGCGTGTCGCTGGAGATCGAGTCCGGTCGCACCCTGGCGGTGGTGGGGGAGTCGGGAAGTGGGAAGACCACCCTGGCCCTGGCCCTCGCCGGGTTGCTTGACCGCCGGGCGCGGAGACGCGCCTCCCGGCTGGAAATAAACGGCGAGAACCTGCTCGCGGCGGGAACGCGGAGGTGGAGGCAGCTGCGGCGTACCGACATCTCGTTCATCTTCCAGTCCCCGATCAACTCGTGGAATCCCACCCGGACGATGATCGCCCAGGTTCGGGACGCGATGTCGGCGGCGGGTCATGCCGGGCGGATGCCCGAGTTGATGGACCTGCTGGCGCGGGTGGGCTTCGAGGATCCCGAGAGACGCCTGGCGGATCTACCCCACCAGCTCAGCGGCGGGATGTTGCAGAGGGTATCGATCGCCGTCGCGGTCATCATCGAGCCGGCGCTTCTCATCGCCGACGAACCGACCAGCGCCCTCGACAGCACCGTTCAGTCCGAGATCCTGGCCATCCTGGGGGAACTGCGGTCCGAAGCGGACCTGGCGATGCTGATCATCAGCCACGACCTGAGCGTGGTGGCCCGCGTGGCGGACTACGTGATGGTTCTCTACGGGGGGAAGGTGGTGGAGCAGGGCGCCCGCGCCGCCGTCCTCGGCTCGGCTGTCCACCCCTACACCCGGGGGTTGCTGGACTCGGTACCGCGTCTCGACGGCGAGCGCAAGATACTGCTGCCGTCGATGGAGCCGGGGCATCTCCCTGCCTCCGGATGTCCCTTCGCTCCCAGGTGCAGCCTGGTGGTGGACGACTGCCGTCGGGTCGAACCGGATCTGGTACCGATCAATGACACCCTGGCGGCCTGCCCTCCCGCCGCATCCTCCGCGCTGATAACGACATGACCTCCCTGCTCGAACTGACCGGAGTGGACAAGACGTTCGTCACCGACCGCGGCCCGGTCCGCGCCGTTCGGAGGATGTCGATGACGATCGGTGAGGGCGAGGTGGTCGGCCTCGTAGGGGAGTCGGGGTCCGGGAAGTCCACCATCGCCAACCTGGTGCTCGGCCTGGAACAGGCCGACGCGGGCCGGATCAGCTTCCGGGGCCGCGACGTGGGGGAGTGGCTGGACGTAGAGGAGGCCGGATACCGGCAGGCCGTGCAGGCGGTCTTCCAGCACCCCTTCCAGGCGCTCGACAGCCGCAAGCGGGTGGGGTGGCTGGTCGCCGAGCCCCTCGTGATCCACCGCCGCGGCAACTCCCGGGAGCGCGCCGCGCGGGTGCGGGACTTGATGGCGGATGTCCACCTCGACCCCTCCCTGGTGGACCGCTACCCCCACCAGTTGTCGGGAGGTCAGGCGCAACGGGTCAACATCGCCAGAGCTCTCGCGCTAGAACCCTCGCTGCTGGTCTGTGACGAGCCCGTGTCGGCCCTCGACGTGTCGGTCCAGGCCCAGATACTCAACCTGCTGCTCGAGATAAACCGGGAGCGGTCGATGGCCATGCTGTTCATCAGCCACTCGCTACCCGTGGTCCGCCACCTCTCCGACCGGATCGTGGTCATGTACGCCGGTACGGCGGTCGAGGAGGGTCCGGGCGGCGAAGTCTCCGACCGGCCCACCCATCCATACACGCAGTTGCTCGTATCGGCGGCGTCGGTCATCACCGGCGACGGCGGGCGGGCGCAGGGCACGATGCGGGAGGCGATCCCGTCGGTGGGATGCCGCTTCGTCCCACGCTGCCCGGTGGCCATCGACCGGTGCTCGACGGAAGAGCCGTCCCTGGATGAGCTCCAGGAAGGCCACTCGTCGCGCTGCTGGCTCGCCTCGGATCTGTCGCTGCGCGGGGCAGGGGGATGAGAGAAGGACCGTCCCGGGGCCTCCGGAGACAGGGGCATCGATGGACCGGAGGCCTGAGCGCCGTCGCGTTGGTGGTGGTCGTCACTCTGGTGATACCGCCCGCCGCCGCGTACGGCGCGCCTGCAGATGGGTCGATTCCGGTGGCCCAGGAGGAGCGGGATCGTCTGGCGAGGGAGTTCTCGGCCGTACTCTCCCTTCGGGAGGCTCCCGACTCGATGTGCCTGTCGGTGATCCTCGATGGTGAGTCGCTTGTGGAGTTCGCGATCCCGCACCCGTCTCGTCCCTGCATCGTTGATGAAGGTGGCGACCGCCGCGGCCGCCTTCGAGGTGATGAGCCCGGACGAGGTCTTCACGACGGAAGTGTTTGCTCGTACTGAGGACCTCGAGTCGGTCACCAACGGTGTGCTGACGGGCGACGTATACCTCGTCGGGCAGGGTGACCCCGTGCTGTCCACGCCCCGCTACGTCAATCGATACGCGGAGCCCGTGGCGCATACCGACATCACGGGCCTGGCAAACCAGGTGATGGCCGCCCTCTCCGCCCGTGGCATCAGGAGGATCGAAGGCCGGATCGTGGGAGACGAGTCCTGGTATCCCGACAAGGAACGCGAATATTCGGGGGAGGTCCTGGCCGGAAAGACGGACCCGGTGTGGAGACGCTCCTTCGTGACCGCCAACCATTCCGGACCGCTGTCGGCCCTGCTCCTCAACAGCGGCTTTTCGCGGTATGCCAGCTCGGTGTTCTCTCAGGGCCGCCGCCAGAGCGTGCGAGCAGCGGTGCCCGCCCAGCACGCCGCCTCGGTGTTCGACGACTTCCTCGAGGCGCGGCGGATGGTGATCACGCGGAGGCCGGTAGCGGGCGTGGCGCCGGTTCCGAGCGAGCGGACCATGCTGGGGGCGGTCGACTCTCCGCCCTTGTCCGAGATCGTGGGTCGCATGCTGACCCGCTCCGACAACACGATCGCCGAGATGCTCCTCAAGGAGATCGGCCGCCGGGGTGAGGGATCGGACCGCGCCTCTGCGGTGGCCACCGTTCACGCCCTCCTGCGCGGCAAGCTCGGCTCGGCGGCGGACGGTTTGCTGATCGCCGATGGCTCGGGCCTGTCCTACCACAACCGCCTCACCTGCGGCGCGGTGGCCGGACTGCTGGAGGAGGCCGGTCCCGGCTCGCCGCTGGTGGAGGGCCTGGCCGTAGCGGGCCGGACGGGAACTCTGAGAAACTGCCACCCGGCCCGGTCGAGGGGAAACGAGGACCAGCTCCTTACCGTCAAGGGTAAGACGGGCTCGCTGGACCACGTGATCTCCCTGGCCGGGACGGCCGTGGCTGCCGGCGGCGAGACGATCACTTTCTCGATGATCGCGAACCAGCCAAACATCATTCTCCTCGGATCCTGCAACCGTCTCCGCAGGACGCTCCTGAACGCCGCCGCCAACTACACGTACGGTCCCGCCCCGGCGGGTACTCCTGTCCATGCGGGAGATCGCGCCGCGCTCGCCGCGCTGTTCGACAGTACGGGCGGGGACGGATGGTTCAACATGTGGAGTTGGAAGACGGGCGCGCCCCTGAGCCGGTGGCACGGTGTGACCACGGATTCTGCCGGGCGGGTCACCGGGATCGACCTGAGCGGCCCGTTCGGTAACGGCCTGACAGGATCGATACCCGAGGAGCTCGGCCGGCTGAGCGAACTCGTCCGCCTCGATCTCTCCGGCAACGACCTGTGCGTGCCCCGGTCCATGGTCGAGAGCCTTCCGAGCACCGGGGTCGGCACCTGTTCCGTGTTCGTCGACGCGATGGGGAACACTCATGAGGCCGCGCTGGAAGCCCTGGCCGGAAGGGGGATCCTGGACGGCACCGAATGCGCGGCTGGCATCTGTCCCAACGATGCGATCAAGCGATGGACCATGGCGGTGTGGCTGGTGCGGGCGATCGACGGCCGCGAGCCACCCGCGGTCTCCACGTCGAGGTTCGCCGACGTGGACACGGATGATTGGTGGCTTCCCTACGTGGAGCGGCTTGCGGAACTCCGCATCACCGCGGGATGCGCTGTCCAGCCATTCCGTTTCTGCCCTGACCGCGCGGTCTCGCGGGAGGAGATGGCGTCGTTCCTGAAGAGAGCATTTGCCCTCGATCCCGCCCCTCCGGCGGGATTCCGCGACACCGGCGGGAGCGTCCACAAGGCGGCGATCGACGCCCTATGGGCGGCCGGGATCACCGCTGGCTGCCAGACGAACCCGCCGCTCTACTGCCCCAGCCGTCTGGTTACCCGAGCCGAGATGGCAACGTTCCTCGCCCGATCTCTCCGCCTCAATTGAGCCCAACCGGAGCCGTCCGGTGAAGCGAGAGCGCCACACCGCTCGCGGCCGGGTCCATGGCCTGCGCGGCAGGACCGCGAACGTTCGGTACCCTCCTGTCAGCCCGGACGACGAACAACCCAGGGAGGGCGGATGACCGGACTAACCGGCGACGGCAAGGTCGGACGATGGCGGGGGTGAGGGACATCGTGCCCGAGGGCATCATCGACGCCCGGTCCCGTCCGCCCATCCGTGCCTTCATCGAGGACCGTACCTACACCAACCTTCCCCGGACCCTGCGAAATGTGGCCGCACGGGGCTGGACGATCACGCCGGCCATGCGGCAGGCTGACCTCGACGGCTATCTGGACGAGACACGCGCAGCCGGGATCGTGCGGGCCGGCGTACCTGCCCGCGTTCCCAACAGATGGTGGGGTGGCAAGGGCAACGACCCGGTCTTCGAGGCCGCGGAGCAGAACTCCGACCTCTTCTACGTGTACGCGGCGGTCGATCCGATGAAGGAGAACGCCGCCGGATCGGTTCAGCCGCTGGTCGACCGGGGCGCCCGGGGCATAGTGCTCGAGCCGGGGATCTGCGACACGCCCACCTACGTGGACGATCCCATCATCAACCCCGTCTACGAAGCCTGCGTCGCCGCCGGTGTGCCCGCCCTGGTCATGGGAGGCGGCGAGACCGGACCTGACCTGAGCTTCTCGGACCCGGCGAGGATCGACCGGGTCGCCGTTCGTTTCCCCGAGCTGACCGTGGTCAACGTCCACGGAGGTTGGCCCCACGCGCAGGCGGCCCTCGGGGTGGCCTTCCGCCGCGCCAACGTCTGGATGCTCCCCGACGTGTACTTCCCGGGCCTGCCGGGTGAGGCCGACTACGTGAAGGGAATCGCCACCTTCCTACAGGATCGGTTCCTGTTCGCCACCGGATACCCGTTCTGTCCGATCCAGGAGACTATTGACCGCTATCTCGGGTTCGGACTCTCCGACGAGGTGCTGGTGAAGGTTATGCGCCGCAACGCCCTGCGCCTGTTCCGTCTGGACGAATCGTGACCGGCATGCCCGGGGGATTGGTGGTGGTCACCGGGGCCGCCAGCGGGATCGGGCGTGCCGCGGCGGTGGCGTTCCACCGTCAGGGAGCCACGGTGGTGGCCACGGACGTGAACCCCGCCGGACTGGCCGACCTGCGCTCCGAGCTGGACGATCCGACCCGGTGCGTGACGGCCGTCGCCGACATAGCTTCGGGTCCCGAGGTCGTGTCCGTGTTCTCGCGGGCGGAGCGGATGGGGGGATGCGAGGTGCTGGTCAACGCGGCCGGCATCGGCGTCTCCCTGCCCCTGATCGACCACACCGACGAGGACTGGGACCGGGTACTCGACATCAACACCCGCGGCACCTTCCTCTGCCTGAGGGAGGCGGCCCGGCAGATGACGGAGCAGGGCGGGGGAGCGATCGTCAACGTCGCTTCGGTTGTGGGTCTCTACCCGTCGCCGATACCCGAGATCGCTTACGACACCAGCAAGGGCGCAGTCGTCCAGATGACCCGGTCGGCAGCCCGGGAACTGGCGCCCCACGGTGTGCGGGTGAACGGCGTGGCGCCGGGACCGGTGCCGACCAACCTCTACGGCACCCCGCCGGAGCAGCCCGAAGTACCGATGCCGCTCGGTCATGGCACCGTGGACGACGTGGTTGACGCCATCCTGTTCCTTGCTTCCGGCAAGGCCCGTTGGATAACGGGCCAGACGCTGGTCGTGGACGGGGGATGGTTGCTCAGGTGAGCGGAGTCGCCATCGTCTCGGGTGGAGGACGCGGCATCGGGGCCGCAGTCTGCCTGAAGCTCGCCGATCGGTTCCGAGCCGTCGGGGTCATCGACCGTGATAGGGGTCCGGCCGAGCAGGTCGCGACGGAACTGCGGGCGGCGGGGAGGGTCGCGGAGGTGCGTGTCGTCGATGTCACCAACGTCGACGCGGTCGGGCAGGCGGTGGACAGCCTGGTGGCCGAGATGGGAGGCCTGGACACGGTGGTGGCGGCAGCGGGCAACCAGGTCGGCGCAGACGTGGCGGATATGTCCGTTGCGGTCTGGTCCTCCGTCCTGGATGTCCACCTGACGGGATCCTTCGCCCTGGTCAGGGCCTCGCTTCCCGCCTTGCGAAAGTCGGCGAATCCGAGCGTGGTGCTGATCGCCTCGATCGCCGCCCGCGGGATAGCCGGACATGCCAACTACGGAGCGGCCAAGGCGGGCATCATGGGTCTCACCCGTTCCCTCGCGAGGGAACTCGGGCCCGAGGGTATCCGGGTCAACGCCGTGGCGCCCGGCTTCATCGACACCCGCATGACCCGGGATGGGGCCGGACGCCGAGGTCTGAGCTGGGAGGAGTTCGCAGGGGCTGCAGCGGCCGCCTCCGCCCTGGGTCGGATCGGCCAACCGGAGGAGGTGGCCTCGGTTGTCGACTTCCTGGCAAGCCCGGACAGCAGCTACATGACCGGCCAGATCGTGTACGCCACCGGTGGGCCGTAAGGGGAACCCGAGTGCCCGTCCGGCTCCCCTCTATCCGGCTGGGTAGCCGGTCGGTTGTTACAGCCCGGTTCCATCGGGTTCCGCCGGCTGCGTGTCCGGCAGCACGGGGCAGAAGTCAAGGCCTACCAGCAACAGGTCCTCGCCGGCGAGGTCCAGCGATTGCCAACCGGCGGGGAGGCATCCGCTCAGCTGGTTACCCGCCAGGTAAAGATGGGTGAGGCCGGTCAGATCACCCAACCCGGCAGGAACGTCACCCGTCAGGCGGTTGCGGCTGAGGTCCAACTCCTCGAGTCCGGTCAAGTGACCTATCTCGGCAGGGATCCCACCCCTGAAGCCGTTGCCGCCCAGGTGCAGGCGTACCAGGTTGGTCAGCTCCCCGAGTTCTTCGGGTATCTCACCCCATAGGGCATTGTGCTCGAGGTTGAGCGTCGTGAGGTTGATAAGCTCGCCGAGTTCTTCCGGTATCCGTCTATCCAGCCGGTTGCTGCCGAGGTTGAGCTCGATCAGGTTGGTGAGGTTGCCCAGTTGGCTCGGTATGTGTTCGGTCAGTTCGTTGTGGTAGAGGTCCAGATGCTCGAGACCGGTGAGCCGACCGAGTTCGGCGGGTATCTCACCCCACAACCAGTTGTTGGAGAGGTCCAGGTGTACGAGGCTGGTGAGCCGGCCGAGTTCGGCGGGAATTTCGCCGGCCAGGTAATTGTTTCCGAGCGACAGGGTGGTCAGCTTCGAGAGTTCCCCCAGTTCGGCGGGTATCTCACCGGACAACCGGTTGCCTTCGAGGCGGAGATGAACCAGGTTTTCCAGCCGGCCGATGGCGGCAGGTATAGGGCCGGACAGCTCATTGCCGGCGAGACTCAGCCGGCTCAGGTTGGGTAGGTTGCCGCGGTCCGGGATCGGACCCGACAGCCGGTTGTTGCCGAGATCGACGTCTTCCAGCCGGCTCAGGGAGGCCAATTCAAACGGTATCTTCCCCGAGAGGCGGTTGTCGTTCAGATGGAGTCGCTCCAGCCTGGTGAGGCTGGCCAGCGATGCGGGTATCTCACCCGAGAGTCGGTTGCCCCCGAGCAACAACCGTTCCAGACTCACCAGCCCGGCCAGTTCGTCGGGCATTGTTCCCGACAGGTCGTTGCCGCCCAGATCCAACTGCTCGAGGGCTTCCAGGTTCCCCAGTTCTCGGGGAATCCGACCAGTGAGGTTGTTGTTCCCCAGGTTGAGCACCCAGAGCTTCGAGAGGCTGCCGAGTTCATGCGGGATCCCCCCGGAGAACTCGTTGGTCCCCAGGTTGAGTTGTGTCAGGTTGTCGAGATCACCCAGCCAGGCAGGTATCTCACCGGAAAGCAGGTTGTTGGAGAGCCACAGCCGCTCCAGCTTGGTGAGGTTGCGGAGCTCGGACGGTATCTTCCCCGAAAACAGGTTGTTCTGGAGATAGACCCTCTCCAGCTCGGAGAGTTCACCCAGCCAGGCGGGTACCTCACCGGAAAGCCGGTTGCCCTGAAGCCACAGCACTCTCAGGTCGGTGAGGTTCGCGAGTTCGGGGGGTATCTCCCCGGAGAGATCGTTCTGATCGAGATCCAGCCGCCTCAGGTTCGTGAGCCGACCCAACTCGGGTGGTATCTCCCCGGACAGACCGTTTCTCCAGAGATTCAGTATCCGCAGTTTCCGCAGGTCACCGAGTTCGGATGGGATCTCCCCTCCCAATTGGTTGAGTCGAAGGTTCAGTATTCTCAGGTTGTCCAGCTTTCCGAGCTCGGACGGAATCTCGCCCGACAGTTCGTTGGCGCTCAGGTAAAGCACGGTGAGATCGCTCAACCCGCCGAGTTCAGCCGGTATGCCGCCCGAGAGTCGGTTGAAGCTGAGGTCCAGCCATGTGAGGTTTCCGAGTTCTCCGAGCACCGGTGGGACAGGTCCCGATAGTCCGTTGCTGCGCAACAACAGATGGGTCAGGTCTTTCAGCATTCCTAACTCGACCGGAACCGATCCGGAGAATTCGTTGTTTCGCAGGTCCACGACCCTGAGCCTGCCGAGCGACCCCAAGAAGGCCGGCACCGGTCCCGAGAGCCTGTTGAAATGCAGGTTCAGATCGGTCAGCTCGGTCAGCCGCTCGAACTCGACCGGAAGCGGGCCGGACAGCAGATTGTCCCCCAAGTTCAAGACTCGTAGCCCGGTGAGATGGCCGACTCCGGGCGGTAGGCCGCCGGACAGGTAGTTGTCCTCGAGATCAAGGACCTGCAGCTCGCTCAGAAGACCCAGCTCGGCCGGAAGCTCACCCGTCAGCCCGTTTGATGGAAGAACCAGTCCGATGACCCGACCTGCATCGTCGGTCTTCACACCCTCCCACTCACCGATCGGCGTGTCCTCCAGCCAGTTGCGGGCCTTCGCCCATCCCGGGCCGTGCGTGGCGTGGTACAGCGTCACCAGGGCGTGACGATCCATGGACGCATCCGCCGAAGCCACCGCTGCGATCCCGGATGCCGCATGAGCCCACGGCGAACCGCCGGGCAACGAGACGACGAGGAACAGTGCCAGGCTCGCAGCCACCGCGGCGATCCGGGGGCGGACCTGCCCGGGACTCCCCGTGGAGCGACACAGCGGCATCTGACGGAATGGCATCTTTAGGTGCTCCTTGAGTCAGGGGACGGTTTCGTACCCTGAAGAGGTTGAAGCCCTTTGCGAGGCCGGCGACACAACCCGCATAGCCAGCGATCAGCGCGAAGTGTCGTGTGGATGAGCGCCCCCTTGTCGTATGGATCAACCCCGGTTGGGGAGCATAGGCACGGTGACTCGGGTGCACGGACCAATCCGGTACCCGGCCGCCCTCCTGAGATAGCGCGTAAGGGTGTCCGGTAGAGCCCGCGTAGCCGTTTGGGCCAGGGTTGATTCGTGGAGGGTGCCCATAACCTCAGCCGGACCGAGGCCGGGCTGCTAAACCGCCGGCAGCGAAGGGTTGAGCGCACCGTCCTAAGCTCGGCCCATCTTCGGATAGCGAGGGGAGGCGACCTGCCGGACCGCATCTTGTTCATCCATCCGATGGGCACGGACATGTACAACGAGTGGACGCATGAGGTGCTTGGCCCTGCCGCGGCTCCGGGTACCGAGATCGGGGTGCGCCACCTGCCCGGTCTGCCCGAGACGCCCTTCGTCCCCGAAGCCGACGTGTGGCGGGACGAGTTCTTCCAAGCCGTGGTTGCGGCCGAGAGGGACGGGTTCGACGTGGTCGCCACGGCGTGCACCTCCGATCCGCTGGTCCGGGAAGCCAAGCGTCTGGTCGGCATCCCGGTCACCGGGCCGTTCGAGGCGCTATCCCACACTGCTCCGGCGATGGGGTCGCTGACCATCATCGCCAGCGGGTACAAGATCGAGACCTGGGCGCCCCGGGCCGTCGCCCACGGTTTCGCCCCCGGCGCGGTGAACGTCCGGATGGCGGACTTCTCCCACCCGGATCCCGAGACCGCCGAGAGGCTGTTCTCCACCGACGTCGGGAAGCTGTTCGACATCGTCATGGCGGAGATGGAGCGGGCGCTCGTCGAGGACGGAGTCGAGCAAGCCCGGCGAGCGGTGGTAGAGGATGGGGCGGCCTCGGTGTTCTTCGCCTGCTCCCTCTGGTCCGGGATGCTAGGTCGGGTAGCCGATCAGGTCCCGGCCGTGGCGGTACTGGATCCGCTGGTGATGCCTCTGAAGTACGCCGAGTACCTGGCCGGCACGTACAAGCTGTTCCGCTAAAACATTTCTACCCCGACAGCCAGAAACTCTCCGACAAGCCATCTCTATCCATCCGAATGGCCTATACTCTATATCGTAGCAACCGATGGAAAGGAGGTTCCGGTGACACGCAAGAGGATTCTGACGGCGACCTTGGTCGCTGCGTTGGTTGGCAGTGCGGTGGCGGTCGCGGCCAGCAGCCGGCGCGAACGGAGCGAGTGATCATGCGGGCCGGCTTAGTCGGCCCGTCGGTCGGTGGGGAACTCCCCAGCTTCTTCGATGGTCACCCCCGAGGGGTCACCTACACGCTGCAGCCGGACGGTTCGTCGGTGATCCTGTGGGCATCGTCGGGGGACGGTCTCGAAGAGGGTGACACCGCACTGTGGGTTGGCCCGTTGACGGCTGACGAGCTGGCCGCAGCTTCCTGGCAGGTTCCGGTGGTGGGCCTACGGCGTCATCGCCGGATCCTGCCGTTTGCGCGGTGTGGGATGATCCGCCCGTATCCGATTTCGCATTCGACGTGATCGAGGGTACCGGCTATCACGGGCGCTCCGGCCTGTGGCGGCGGCACAAGCTGGTCGGCTCTGACCTGTTCACAAACCGCTAACTACCGAACGGCGGGTGACGTTGCAGTAGGGCAAGGAACCGTTCGATCAGGTCGGCACGGACCGAGTCGGAGCGGTAGAGAGCGATCAGCACCCTCCGCGGTATCACCGGTTCGTCGATCTCGAGCACTGCAACCCCGGCCTCCTGAGCCATCGTCACGGCTCTCGGAACGAGGCTGATCCCCAGGCCCAGTTCGACACAGCGGACGGCCGTCGCCAGCCAGCCGGTCTCGATGGTGGGTTCGACGCTGATCCCGGCCCGGGCGAAGGCCTCGTCGATGACCATCCGGAGGGCGTAGGGTCTGGGGAACAGGATCAGAGGTTCGTTGCGGATCCGATCCAGCGATACGGCTTGGTGCCCGGCCAGTTCGTGGTCGGTCGGAGCGAGTATCACCCAGTCCTCCTCGGCGAGGACCACGGACTCGATGCCGGTCCCGAGAGCGCTATGGAAGGACCGATCGAGGACGCTCAGTATGCCCAGGTCGAGCTCCCCGAGCCCGATCTGGAGGAGGGCCTCGGCTGTCGGGATGTCCCGGAGCAGCACCGTCAGTCCCACCTCCTCCTCCTGGAGGCGGTGCAACACCTCGGGTAGCCGTACGAAGAGGGGTCCCAGCGTGGCGCCGACCCGCAGGACGGGTCCTCCCTGCTCGCCCATCGGGGCCTGCCGCTCGATGTCTGCGGCCATCCTGAGGAGTTGCTGGGCGGGTTCGAGCAGGCGCCGGCCGGAATCCGTCAGGTGTGCGCCGTGGCGGCCCCGTTCGAACAGGCGCGTGCCGAGCTCCTTCTCGAGGGCGGCGATCTGTTCGCTGATGGTGGACTGGGTGAGGCGCAGCGCGTCGGCGCCGGCCGTGAAGCTACCCCTGGCGGCGATCTCCACGAAGGCACGGAAGTGACGGAACTCTGCCATACCGTCCATGCTGGCCGAACCCCGGCGCGGATGCAATCGGCGCCCGGAGGCCTACCTTGGCGGTCGAGAGATCGGATTCCCCTCCCGGCACTCCGTTCAGAGGTCGGGAACGGCGAAGATCGCTCCCCCGAACAGGATGGTGGCCACCAGCAACGTCCAGACGATGTTGGCGCCCTGCCCAAGCAGGAAGGCGGCGGCAGGGCGGCCCTGCTCCATCGACACCAGGTCGCGGAAGCGGGTCTCGATGCCGATGCAGGTGAACGCGAGAGCGAACCACCAGGTGCGCAACTCCTTCATAAGAGCACCGGTCGAGTCGACCAGACCACCGCCGAGGACGAACGAGAACAGCAGCGACGCGGCGATGAATCCCAGGACGAACTTGGGGAACCGGTCCCAGATCACCCGGGCCGTCGGTCTCGTATCGCTCTCCTCACGGCCCCGGAGCGCCCACCAGAGCGAGATGGCGAAGGCGGCCACGCCGAGCAGAGCGTTCTGGGAGAACTTGACGATCACCGCCGCGTTCAGAGCCGAATCCCCCAGTATCTCCCCGGCCGCGACGACCGCTCCCGACGTGTCGATGGTCCCGCCCAGCCAGGCGCCTCCCACGATGGCGGGGATACCGAGGAGCTCCACCACCCAAGGCATGAGAACCGTCATCGGCACCGCCACGATGAGCACCAGCGAGGTGACGTAGGAGAGCTTTTTCCGGTCTCCGGCTATGGCGCCGCACGTGGCGATGGCGGCGGACACCCCGCAGATGGAAACCGCCGATGCGAGCATGGTCGCGAACTCGTCGTCCACCCGCAGCCGCCTCGATATGCGGTAGCAGAGGTACCACACCACCACGACCACGAGCAGGGCTTGGGCCACGCCGAGCAGGCCGGCCTGGAGTATCTCGCCGAAGACGATGCCGGTCCCGAGGATCACCAGTCCCGTCTTGATGTAGTACTCGGTGCGGATTGCCTCCCGCATCCAGGGCGGAACGGCCCCCAGGTTGGAGATGACCAGACCGGCGGCCAGGGCCACGATCACGTAGCTGATGCCCCATTGCTTCAGCGCGCCGTTTCCGGCCACCATCCGGGCTGCCCAGGCGAGGACGAACACGGCCGGGAAGCCGATCAGATACTCCCGCGTGCTCCTTCCCATCACGCGGATCCCCGCGGCCGATACCGCCATGAGCAGGAGTCCGGTCAGCACGGCGGCGGCCACGTCGCCCCACGAGAACGCATCCGCGATGCGTCCGGCGGCCCAGGAGAAGTCCGGGATGGCAGGTCTGACACCCACCAGGACCAGGAGGATGAGGGCACAGCCCTGCCAGACCGAGACCCAATCCTCGGAAGCGAGCCCGGCCGAGCCGTCCCGGTAATCGGTCATCGGGCGTTGCCTCCTAACTGCACGCGGCCGCCGCCGGCGGTGCCGGAAAGCAAGGCTACCCTCGCTCTTCGATGCCCTCCTCTGCCGGCCGATCGGGCCGGCCTCCCATCTTCTCCACGGCGCGGGGATCGCAGCCCGGCGCCTTCGGACCGGTCGAGTGGGCACTGCTCGCCGGTGTGGCCCTCATCTGGGGATCGTCATACCTGCTCATCGAGATCGGGCTCGACTCCCTGGCGCCGGCTGTGGTCACCTGGGTGAGGTTGACCCTTGGCTTCCTGGTGATGACCGGCCTCCCTGCCGCCCGCCGCCCCGTAGACCGGACGGATTGGCCGAGGATCGCGGCTCTCGCGCTGGTGTGGACCAGCTTCCCGTTCCTGCTCAGTCCCATCTCGCAGCAACACATCGACTCCGCCCTGGCGGGAATGATCAATTCCCTCATCCCGATCTTCGCCGCGTCCATCGCCATGGTGTTCTTGCGGTCGCTACCCGGCATCCGCCAGGTGTCGGGACTCCTACTCGGGCTGGTGGGGGCGATCAGCCTCGGGCTTCCCGCCGCGTCCGAATCGCCGGCGGCCGCCTGGGGAGTCTGGGTGGCCGTGGTGGCTGCGGCCTTCTACGGACTGGGACTCTCCCAGGCGGTGCCCCTGCAGCAGCGGTACGGGGCCGCAGCGCTGATGTCGCGCGCCATGGGTATATCGTCGGTCGTGGTCGCTCCCTTCGCCATTGCCGGCTTGGGGGACTCCGCCTGGGAGACGGGGCCGGTGGTGGCGGTCACGGTGCTGGGAGTCGTGAACACCGGGGTGGGTTTCCTGCTCATGTTGCTTTTCGCGGGACGGGTGGGTCCGACTCGTGGGGGAGTGGCGATCTACTTCATTCCGATCGTCGCCATCCTGCTCGGCACGGTTTTTCGCTCCGAGATCGTGCTCCCGATCCAGTGGATCGGAACCGCAGTGGTGCTGTCGGGCGCCTGGTTGACCAGCCGCCGCGAGTCCTGACCGGGATCGCTGCGCCGTAGCCGGCCGGGCCTCCGGCCTAGGCCCGCCCCGGTACCCTCGTTGCTCCCATGCCATCCCGAGCCTCCCGAAGTTCCGGTCGCAGACCCGTGCTGCTCACCACCCACGGATCGCAACTCGGGCCGTTCGGCCTGGTCGAATGGGCCTTGCTCACCGGGGTGGCCCTCATATGGGGTTCCTCCTACCTGCTCATCGAGATCGGCCTGGAGTCGCTGGCGCCGCCGACCATCGGCTGGGTGAGGATGACGCTGGGTTTCCTGGTGCTGGTGGCACTTCCTGCGGCCCGGAGGAGGGTGGAACGGAGGGACCATCCCCGCGTGGCGTTGCTGGGGTTCACCTGGGTCGCCGTGCCCTTTCTCCTGTTCCCGGTCGCCCAGCAGCACATCGACTCCGCCCTGGCGGGAATGCTGAACGCCCTGGTGCCCATCTTCAGCACCTGCACCGCGATCGTGCTGATGCGTTCCCTGCCCCGGCGCCGCATTGCGGTCGGCATCATCCTCGGCTTCGCCGGCGCGATCATCATCAGCATCCCCGCTATCCGTGACTCGACCGTAGGCGCGTGGGGGGTCTTCCTGGTGGTCCTCGCCACCTTCCTGTACGGCATATCCCTCAACCTGGCGGTCCCGCTCCAGCAGCGTTACGGGGCTCCCGCCGTGATGATGAGGGCGATCGGGGTGGCGGCGGTCGCCACCGCGCCTTTCGGCCTGGCCGGCCTGGCCGGCTCGCAATGGAGGATCGGGCCGGGGCTCGCGGTGATCGTGCTGGGGGTGCTGAACACCGGTGTGGCGTACGTGATCATGGCCTCCTTCGTGGGACGGGTGGGTCCGACCCGTGGGGGAGTGGCGATCTACTTCCTGCCGATCGTCGCCATAGTGCTGGGAGTGGCGTTCCGTTCGGAGGTGGTGCTCCCGGTCCAATGGGCCGGTACGGGGGTGGTGCTGTTCGGTGCGTGGCTAGCCAGCCGCCGCGAGGCCTAACCGGGGTTATGGCCACGTAGCTGGTGGCTAGTCGTCCCGTCCTTGCCAGCCATCCCAGTGCGTGAACTCCGCGGCCGGGATCCTGGTGACGGGCTTGAAGTCGTCGGCGGGATACCCGAGCGGGATCAGGGCGATGATCTGGGTCTCCTCCGGCATCCCCAGCGCGATCTTGGCGTCCTCCTCGAGGATGTTGAGGGCCGTGGTGAGGCAGGTACCGAGGCCGAGGTCACGGGCCGCCAGCATCAGGTTCTGGACGCAGGGCATGATGGATGTGTAGACCGCCTCGGTGCGGATGGCCTTGAGGACGCCGTATCGGGGCAGGTTGTGCTTGTCGAGGTTCATGGCCACGACCATGAGCACCGGGCTCTCCTCGAGGTGGTCGCGCAGGTAGACCGACTTCCTGATCATGGTCTTCTCGAAGGTGCGCTCGTCGACCTCCGTACGACCCTGGCGGAGAGGGTGGTCCAGCAGGAACTGCAGGCCCTCCCGGTAGAGGTCGGCGAGTCGCTTCTTGAGTTCCGGGTCCTTGACCACGATGAACTCCCACGGCTGAGCGTTGTGGCCATTGGGCGCCCAGGTGGCCGCGGTCAGGATGGTGCGGATGTCATCGTCGGACACCGGGTCCGGCTTGAAGCGCTTGACGCTCCGTTGCGTCCGCATCGCCTCTAATACGTCCACGTCATCCTCCTCTCGGTCGCTCGACGCCCCCAGCACCCGCAACCTTAGGTTGAGAGCGAGGCCCAGCGCGCCAGGAGCCTGAGGTTGAGAGCGAGGTCCAGCGCGCCAGGAGCCTTAGGTTGAGAGCGAGGTCCAGTGTGTCAGCACCCTCCTAGGTTGGGAGTGTGGCCGTGTAGCGACCCGGCGAGGTGGTTATGGAGTCCCATCGAGAACGGCGTTGAGGAACTCGTGCATCCTATCCCGGGCGGCTCTGCCGTAGGCGTTGTCGTACAGGTCGAAGGCGTGCAGGGCGCCGGGCCAGATGTCTAGCCGGGCGGAATTGCCGGCGGCCTTCCAGCGGGCGGCCATGAACAGCGAGTCGTCCAGCAGCGGGTCCAGGGTTCCCACGGTGAACAGCGCCGCCGGCAGTTCCCGGAGGTCGGCCCAGATGGGGGAGATGTCCGGGTTCTCGAGGTCCTCGTCACCGGCGAACAACTCCACGAACCAGTCGATGGAGGACGTGTTCAGAATCATCGGCCGATCGCCGAAGGCTCTCATCGACGGCGTCCCGCGCAGGTCGAAGGCCCCGTAGGTGAGCAGCGCCGCCCGGAAGGGGGTCAGGCCGTGGCGGTCCCGCAGCCGCAGGCAGGTGACGGCAGTCAGGTGCCCGCCCGCCGACTCCCCTCCGATCGCGACCAGCTCGTGCCCGAGGGCGTCAGCGGCGTTCCGGTGCAGCCAGAGGGCCGCGGCCTCGCAGTCGTCGGGGCCGGCCGGGTAGGGATGCTCGGGGGCCAGGCGGTAGGAGGTGGACACCGAGACGAGGCCGGTGGCGTCGGCGAGGGCCGTCATCTGAGGGTCGTGATGATGGGGTCCGCTCCATACCCATCCTCCCCCGTGGATGTGCAAGAAGATGCCCCGGGCCGCCCTACCCTCCGGGTGGATGACCCGCAGCCGGATGGGTCCGCCGGGCCCGTCGATCGTGCGCACCGAGGCCCGCGGCGAGAGGCGGGGAGGACCGATCAGCGATCTGCCCTCCTCCCTGGCCTGGCGGCCCGCCGCGGCGCCCACCTCCCACACCGGTGGCGCGTGGCGCGTCTGGTCGGCCACCCACTGGTTGAAGGCCAGAACCTCGGCGGGTGCATCCGAAGGTATGCCGGTCATCGGCGTAGCTCAGGCATGTGGTCACATCCAGGATTTGAGATCGCAACGTTAACGCGATGGGCCGGGGATCCGGCGCCCGCCAGGACGGACCGTCCGCATGTGACTTGGCCGTCCCGGGCTCAGACGATCCGCCTCCGGCTCGCCCAGTTGGCGAGCTCGTAGCGGTTGCTCAGCTGGAGTTTCCTGAGCACCGCCGAGACATGCGACTCGACCGTCTTGTGGCTTATGTACAGCCGGTGCGCCACCTGCTTGTACGAGAAGCCGCGGGCGATCAGGCGCAGTACCTCCTGCTCGCGGGTGGTCAGCTGATCCAGCTCGGGGTCCTCGGGGGCCGGGATGGTGGCGGCGAAGGTGTCGAGCACGAATCCGGCCAGCATGGGGGAGAAGACCGCATCGCCCGCATGGACCCGCCTGATCGCGTCGACCAGGGCCTCGGGGCGGATCGACTTCGTGACGTATCCACGGGCCCCGGCCCTGATCATGGCGATGACGTCCTCGGCCGCGTCCGACACGGACAGGGCGAGGAACTTGACCTGTGGGTGGGTCTGGAGCACGTTCTCCAGGATCGCGAGGCCTCCACCTCCAGGCATGTGGACGTCCACCAGCGCCACGTCGGGGGGATCGAGCCGCAGGGCGTCGATGGCGTCGTCCACATCGCCGGCGGAGCCGATGAGTTCTATGTCGCGCGGATCGGACAGTTCCGTTCTGACCCCGGAGAGGAACAGCCGGTGGTCATCCACCAGAAAGACGCGGATCATCGTGGCTCTCCTCCCAGATACAGATGGACCTCGGTGCCTTCACCCGGCACCGACGTGATGGTGGCAGTGCCGCCCTTGCTCTCCATCCGGCCGAGTATGGAGGCGGCGATTCCGTGCCGGTCGCCGGCCACCGCGGTGGGGTCGAAACCGACGCCGTGGTCGGAGATCCAGACATCCGTTGCGTCCCTTCCCACCTCGGAGTAGACGGAGATCCGGTCGGTGCCCGAGTGCCGGGCGGCGTTGTTCAGCGACTCGCCCGTCGCCGCGATGATCGCCCTGACGTCATCATCCACGGGGCGGTCCCCCACCGTGACCAGTTGGACCCGAACGTCGAACGTGTGCTCGACACGATCGGCTTCCTCCTGCAGCGCGGCCGAGAGCAGCTCCGGTCCGTCGGCCGGGTTCGTGTCGTAGAGCCAGCGTCGTAGCTCCCTCTCCTGGACCCGGGCCAGCGTCACCATCCTTCGCGAGTCGTCGGTCCGCTGGATAAGGGCCAGGGTCTGGAGAACGGAGTCATGGAGGTGGGCGGCCATGTCGGCCCGTTCCTCCTGGCGGATGCGCTGGCGGCGCTCCGCCCCCAGATCGGCCACGAGTTTCCATACCCACGGTCCGAACAGCACCACCATGCCAACCCCGGTGATCAGCACCGCCAGCAGTACGGTTCCGACGGCCGGAGCGGCCACGTTGGCGAGGATCGACACACCGATGACCGCCAGCACGATCCCGATCGCCGTGCGCGCCCGGAACCGCCCGCTCTGCGGATCGAACAGTCCCAGGATGGCAGTGCGGGGATCGATGTCACCCCTGTCCATCAGGAAGGCGATGCCGAAGCTCAGGGCCAGGCCCGGCCAGACCCAACCGTCTCCGCTCCAGATCCCCAGGCTGCGGAGCAGCAGCAGCGCGCCGATGAACATCAGGGCGTAAGCCGCTCGCCGCTCCCCGTCCGCCTCCGGAGCAGGTTCCTGGCGGGCGGTCTTGTCCAGGGTCAGTGCCCACAGCACCAGGTAGAGGAATATTCCCAGTCCCCATACGAGCGCGAGAACCAGGAAGGCGGCGCGGACATAGAGATCGGGGATGCCTAGTTGGTCGGCGATCCCCCCGGCCACGCCGGCCACCAGGCGGTTCCGTTCCCGCCGTGCCGGCATTGCCGTGCGCTCTCGTGCGGTATGGCTTCGCATGAGGCTTATGTTGGCATCGTCCGGTTGCCGTTCGGGCTCGGAACCGGTGATATACCCATGACCTGGGGCCGGTTTGGGGGATGTTTCAGGGTGATACCCCACGGACTCGGGGTCCGGAATGATGGATGATATGGGTATGACGAATAGCAGCCACGCATCACTCCACAGACCCGGCGAGGGCCGCTGGATTGCAGGGGTGGCGCTAGGAATCGCCCACCGCCTAGGCATCGAGGCTTGGATCGTCCGGGTGGCCTTCATCGTCCTCGTGACCGTCGGTGGCGTCGGCATCTTCCTCTACGCGGCAGGCTGGATCCTGATTCCGGATGAGGGCGAGACCGAGTCGATAGCCCGGGGCTGGTCCGGCAGACCCTCGGCGCGCCGATGGGTGGGCGTCATCCTTATCGCTCTCGCGGCGATCGTGCTGCTCGCCGAGACCAGGTGGGTGAGGGGTGAGCTTGTATTTGCCCTCTTCCTCCTGGGGATCGGAGTGTTGCTGTATCGCGGCGACCTGAGTTCGCCGGAACAGCAGAGCCCGGACGCCGGAAATGTCCCGCAGGCGGCGCCTGCCGACCAGGTCGAAGAGCCTGAGGCCGGCCCCCCCTCCTCCTCCTTGCCCGCCGGCCCCGAGCCGGCGCCGCCGCGGGACCAGTCCTACCTCGGTCGCGTGACGGTCGGAGCCGCCTTGATCTCGCTGGGATTACTCGGGTTCCTCGACGGCGTGGTACCCGGGTTCAATCCGGCCTTCCGTCACTACATGGCGTTGCTGGTAGCGGTGGTGGGTCTCGGGCTGGTGGTAGGCGCCTGGTTCGGCCGGATCGGCGGTCTAGTTGCTCTGGGTATCGTGCTCGTGCCGGTGGTGCTGGTGTCGCTCGTGTCGGACGCGGTCGAGTTCAGGACGATCGATAACGGACCGGTGGTGCTGGTGTCGCTCTCATCGGACACGGCTGAGTTCAGCACGTCCGCCGGAGACGGATACCACCGTCCGGCCGGAGTGGACGAGATCCCCGATGCCTACCGTCTCGGTGTCGGGAGCCTGCTGGTCGACATGAGGCAGGTCGACTTCACGGGCAGGGTGGTCCAAGTCAAGGCCGAGGTCGGCATCGGTGAACTGACCATCTACCTGCCCCAGGATGTCGCGGCCGACGTATCCGGACGGGTGGGGATCGGGTCGATACGCACCTGGGACCATCTCGGAAGCACCTCCAGGCAAGGGATCGGAATAACGTCCGACTATGTCTGGGAAGGCGCCCACGGAATGATCATCCTTGATGCCAGCGTGGGGATAGGTGAGATCCAGGTCCGGACGTTGCCCGGCGCGATCAAGCCGTCGACAACGGTCACCGTGGGGGACAGCCGATGAAGCGCCACCCTTTCAACGTGTTCTCGCTCGGGTTCGGGGTGGTGCTGATCCTGCTCGCGGTCGGGTTGGTGGTCCCCGCCGAACTCAGCGATGAGTTCAGCCAATTCGCCACTGTCCGGTGGCTCCTTCCCCCGGCGATGGTGCTGGTGGGGGTCTCGATGCTGAGCTCTCTCTTCCGCCGCCGCGAGAGCGGGGCCGAGCCCGATCCGGTAGAGGCCGCAACCGGAACGCACGGCGAGTCTGAGCCCGAAGCAGAAGCCGAGACGGAGTCCGCTTCCGGCTGAACCGGCCGGATCCCGCCGGGCTGATCCGGTCCGGATCTCACAACCGCTCGCGCTGCCAGCCGAGGTTGGACAGGAGCACGATCCCGGTCCCGACAAGCAGAGCCTGGGGGTTGGCTATGGAGACGTCGGCGAACAGCCACAGCCAGAGCATCTGGAGGACCGGCGAGAAGAACATGATCCTCTGGACGCCCAGGCTCGAGGTCACGTAGAGCGAGTACCGGTGGCTGAGGGCGCCGGCCGCGTTGAACACTCCGGTCGCGGTCAGCAGGCCCACCATGGTCCACGTGACTTCGAAGTTGTCGCCGGACGGGGGGAAGAACAGGAAGCCCCCCGCCAGGGTCAGGGGTAGGGCGAGAACACGTCCGGCCACCGCGGCGAATGTGGCGTTCCAGACCAGGTCGTGGGGATTGCGGGTTGGCCACCCCATCATCCGTCCGATCGAGACCGTGCCCCAGAGACTTCCCACGGCAGTGGCGGTGCCCAAGAACGCCACGCCTATGCCCAGCCAGTTCAGGGTGCTGACCGTGGCCGTCTCCGACCAGATGACCAGGGCGGCGCCCAGGAAGGAGAGGAACATGAGCGCCCAGTGCTTGCCGCCGATGACGTGCGGGGATGCTCGCTGCCCGCCGGAGATCTTCCTACCCAGCCGGGCTGCCATCCAGACCATCCCGATCAGCATCAGCTGGAAGATGATGGTCACCACCAGCGGATCGATCAGAGTCGCCGCCCATACCCAGGAGGCCAGGTCGAGGGCGAAGCAGATTGCCATCCACAGGAGCGGCGTTCGAAGTATGTCCAGTGCGTTCCGTACCCGGACGGGCTCCCCGCCTTCTCCCCAGTAGGACAGCAGCCGCCGGGTGTTCTCCAGCCAGCGCTTGTTCTCGGCCGGGACCAGGAAGAACACCGGGAGCAGCATGAGGACCTGGAAGACCAGTAGCCACGAGCGCCACACGAACGGGTCGTTGCTGACGTGGGTGTAGAGGTAGAACAGCGGCAGCCACGAGCCGGTCAGGACCGCGGACACAGCCCACAACATCCCCTTGGTGGTCGGGTTCACCGGTCGAACGATCCTGTTCCGTGTGCCTGGTTTAGCAGGGGTCGCCGAGGCGGATAACCCTGGAGCGGCGACCGGCGACGAGGCCGGGCCGTACCCCGGAGGCTACCCGCCCGTGTCCGTAGCCCTAATCCTTCATGTTTCCCGCCACACCGGTGGACATCAGGCATGTCACTTCACGACTCGATGGCTGCCACTCCACACCCCTACAAACCCCCGATCCATGAAGAATTGGGGCTAGTGGTCTGTCTGCGAGACAACCGGGTGTTCTGGCGGTCATCGGTGTCCCGTCGCTGCGTTCCGCTTCCTCGACGTACCCTGCGGGTATGCCTTCGTCAGCGGGCCTTGCGAGCAACACCGCTGCCGACGCCATACCACACCGCCATTCCACAGACAGACGCGATAGTGGTCTGTCTGCGAGACAACCGGGTGTTCTGGCGGTCATCGGTGTCCCGTCGCTGCGTTCCGCTTCCTCGACGTACCCTGCGGGTATGCCTTCGTCAGCGGGCCTTGCGAGCAACACCGCTGCCGACGCCATACCACACCGCCATTCCACAGACAGACCACTAGACGTGGCAGCACGGATGATCCGGGGCTCAGGCGGATTCGATCCGGGCCGCGCCTTCCAGTCCGAGTTCGCCGATGGACACCTCGCGCATCTCGACCTTGCGGATCTTGCCGGTGGCGGTCATCGGGAAGCCGTCGACGAACTTCACGTATCTGGGGACCTTGAAGTGGGCGATCCGGCCCCGGCAGAAGCCCTTGATGTCCTCGCCGGTCGCCTCGGCGCCCTCCCGCAGCTTCACCCATGCCATGACCTGCTCGCCATACTTGACGTCCGGTACGCCGATCACCTGCACGTCCTCGATGGCCGGATGGCCGTAGAGGTACTCCTCGATCTCTCTCGGGTAGATGTTCTCGCCGCCCCGGATGATCATGTCCTTGATCCGTCCCACGATGTTCACGTATCCGTCCGGGTCCATCGTGGCGAGGTCACCGGAGTGCATCCACCCGTCTGCGTCGATGGATTCCTCCGTCCGCTGCGGGTCGTTCCAGTACCCGAGCATGATCGAGTAGCCGCGGGTGCATAACTCACCGTCCTGTCCCCGCTCCACGGTCTCGCCGCTCTCGGGGTCGATGATCTTGATCTCGACATGCGGATGCACCCGGCCCACCGTGGACACCCGTCGATCGATCGTGTCGGTGGTCATCGTCTGGGTGGACACCGGAGAGGTCTCGGTCATGCCGTAGGCGATGGTCACGTCGCTCATGTACATGTCGGAGATCACCTGCTTCATCACCTCCACCGGGCAGGGTGAGCCGGCCATGATCCCGGTGCGGAGCGAGGACAGGTCGAAGCTCTCCAGGTCGGGTTGGGCGAGTTCGGCGATGAACATCGTCGGCACCCCGTAGAGACTGGTGCAGCCCTCCTGCTGGATCGTGGTGAGGACCTGGCCAGGATCGAAACCGGGGCCCGGCAGCACGATGGCGGAACCGTGCGTGGTGCATGCCAGGGTTCCGAGCACCATCCCGAAGCAGTGGTAGAGGGGGACCGGGAGGCAGACCCGGTCTTCGTCGGTGTAGGCGCAGGCCTCGCCGACGAAGAAACCGTTGTTGAGGATGTTGGAGTGGCTGAGCGTGGCGCCCTTCGGGAACCCGGTGGTGCCCGACGTGTACTGGATGTTGATGGCGTCGTCAGGATGGAGCGTGGAGGCGCGCTCGGCCAGCACGGTGTCCATACCGTCTTCCGACACTGTCATGAGGTCGTCCCACTCGGGCGTGCCGAGGAAGATCACCCGCTCCAGGTCGGGCAGCTCGTCCTCCACCTCCGCCACCATCTCCTGGTAGTTCGAGGAAAGATAGGTCTGAGCGGACACCAGCACCCGGCAACCGGACTGCGCCAGTGCATAACGGAGCTCGTGGGTCCGGTAGGCGGGGTTGATGTTGACCAGGATCACCCCGACCTTGGCGGTGGCGTACTGGAGCCACACCCATTCCGCGCAGTTGGGACTCCAGATACCGACCCGGTCACCGGCCTCGAGTCCGAGCCGGAGCAACCCTATGGCAAGCAGGTCCACCGAGCCGTTGAAGGCCCGGTAGGTCTGGCGGATGCCTTGGTGCACCGAGATGAGGGCGTCCCGGTCGGGGAACCGGGCAACGGTCGTTTCCAGGTTCCGGCCGATGGTCTCCTGTAACAACGGTGTCGACCGGTCGCCGCTCGCATAGGCCGGATGGGGCATTCGGGCTCCTTGTATTACACGAATTCGTCGCGGTTTCACTGTATCAGCCTGCACATAGCGTCCACGTGCCCATGCCTCGACAATGGTCCCGAATGGTCCGGACGGGCCGCGCTCCTCTTAGGAACTCGCTGAGAAATACGGGGATAGCGGCTCGATGTTCGCGGACAACTGGATTTCGGCACCACCCGTCCGGCCTTCGGGACGCTTCTCGGTACCTTCCTAGGATGGCGAGGTGAGCCTGCGGATCACCAACCAACGGATCTGGGTGATCCTCGGGATCATCAGCCTGTCGTGGGGCACCGCTCCGATCGCCGGAAGGATCGGCATCGCGGAGGGCATCGGTCCGTCGACCATGGCTGCCGGAGGGTCACTGGTCGCCGCCGTGTCGGTCTGGCTGATGATCGGCCTCATGGGCCGCAGGAACCTGGTGGGTCCGGCCGAGCTTCGCATCGGCCTGGTGCTGGCCTTCCTGGCGGTGCTGCTGCCCCAGCAGGCTCGATACGTGGCGTTGGCAAACGCCTCTGCCGGATTCGTCACCCTGGTGAACGCCCTGATCCCGCTGGGAACGGCCCTGATGGCCCATTTCATGCTGGCCGACGAGCGCCTCAACGTGGGAACCACATTCGGACTGCTGCTCGGCCTGGCGGGTACTGCTGCTCTCATCCTGATCGGGGACTCCGGGATCATCGGGGGCGGCGACCCGACAACGGCGGGCGTGATGGGCCTGGCCGCCGTGGTGTCCATCTCTCTCACGGGCGTCTACGCGAAGCGCTACGCCGGGCAATACTCGGTGCTGGGCGTTACGGGGGTTCAGCTCGCGGTCGGGAGCGCCGCCCAGTGGGCGCTGGCCCTGACGATCGATGGGTTGCCGCTCGGCCATAGCACCACTGGCCTCCTGGCGATTCTGTACGCCGGCACTATCGGGATGTTCGTTCCGCTCAGCCTCTACTACTTCCTGATCCGCCATGTCCCGGTGGTCTTCTCATCGGTCATCTCCTACCTGATCCCGCTGGTGGCTGTCAGTGCCGGAGTTCTGCTCCTCGACGAGGTGGTCCAGCCGGGCATCCTCTTGGGCGGGGCGCTGGTGCTGTCGGGGGTGGTGGTGACCGACCTCGTCCGCCTTAGGGAAGTGCGCCGGCACAGGGCTTGACCCGGCCCCTCCGGTTAACCCGGTGATTCATGGATGGGGGTTTGTACGGGTCAAGGCCATGGGTGCTCCGTCCTCCTGACCTGGGGTTATAGCCATCTGACAGCCCCATCCTGCGGCCGGGGGTGAAGTCAGCCGTCGGGTGATGGTGGCCGCTTCGCAAATGATGTGGTTGAGATGGCGTGATCCGCGGCGGTGTGCTGGGAACATGAACGATCAGGGCTACCATCCGGTCGGTATCCCGTCCCGGCGCCCATGAAGCGCCCCGGCCCGGCAACCGGAAAGGTCCCGGTGAAAGCGGCAGTCATCACAGGACCCGGCCAGGTGGAGCTTCGCACCGAGCCATGCCCCACCCCTGGTCCCGATCAGGTGCTGGTCGAGCTCGCCGCCTGCGGTGTCTGCACCTTCGAGAGGAGGCTGTTCGCCGGCGACAAGCGTTGGTATCCCGTCTCTCCAGGACACGAGATATCCGGGGTGGTGGTGGAGGTGGGCTCCGCCGTGGACTCCCTGGAGGGTTCCCCGCAGGTCGGGGAGGCCGTGACGGTCGATCTGCTCACCCGATGCCTGACCTGCGGACCGTGCCGGCGGGGCAGGACCGCTCTGTGCCGGTACCGCCAGGGTCGCTCCCTGTCGGACGGGACGTTCAGCTTCGGGGGGTTGGTCGAGACCATCTCGGTCGACGCCAAGTCGACCTACCCGGTCGGGAGCGCCCCCATGCTCCATGCCGCCATGGGCGAGCCCATCGCCTGCACGGTTCACTCCTTGCGTAGGGCCGGTTTCATGGCCGGGGAGCGGGTGGCCATCATCGGTGGGGGGTTCATGGGCCGGCTCCATATGGCTCTGGTCCGCATCGAGGGCGCCACGGCCGTCGGAGTGGTGGACATATCGGAGGAGAGGCGCCGGGAAGCCGATGAGGCCGGCGCCGACTGGGTGGCGCGGCCCCGGAGAGCCCGCCAGGTCGGTGGTCTCCAGGACGTGGTGTTCGTGACCGCCATGGGAGGTCTGGAGCTCGCGGTCGAGATGGTGGCGCCTGGCGGTTCGGTCGTCCTGTACAGCACCTTCGACCCCGAGGCCACGGTCGGCGTGGCCGCTGAGCGGGCTCACCGCGACGAGATATCGATCGTGGGCGTGTACAGCCAGGAGCCCGAGGATTGGAAGCGGGCGGCGGCCGTCATCCGCTCGGGCGTCATCGCCGATGACCTCAACCGCCTGGTAACGGCCCGGTTCCCGTTGACCCGGGCGCACGACGCCCTCACCCTCGTAACCTCACAGCCCACTTACCGGGTGTTTGTAGAGAACGGGCCGGGCTGATGGCAGGCCAGGTTGTCGTCGGTGTGGACATCGGGACCGGCGCGGTTAGAGCGGTAGCCCTCGACCGGACCGGGAGGGTCCTGGCCGGCTCCGAGGCATGGTTCGCTCCGATGCATCTCCCCCGGGGCGAGGCGGACCCCTTCCGGTGGCTGGAAGGGCTGGTTCGAGCGGTTGAGCAACTGGATGCCGGTCCGCCTGTGGCGCTCGGGATCGGCGGCCAGGGGCCCACCACCGTGATGGCGTCGGCGCGGCGGGCACTTACCTACCAGCACCCGGCCGGCGCTTCTTCCGACTTTGCCGGCCAGCATCTGGCGCAGGCGGAGGAGATGTCGAGGCTGTTCGGAGGCGCCGACCGGCCCCGCCAGATGTGGGATTACCTGGCGGCCGAACTCGGTGGTTCACCCGGCACCCAGGCGGTTTGGCCGGGCCAGCAACCGCTGGAGGGGTTCGGAGATCCGATCCCGGTCGGGTCGGCCGCAGGGGTCACGGCGGGGGAATCCGGGTTGCCTGGGGGGATCGTGCTGGCTCCCGGCGCCAACGACGCCTTCCTCACCGCCTGGGCCGCTGCCATCGACCGGCCCGGCAAGGGCTTCGACCCGGGTGGCCGGACAGGGGGTCTCGGCGTTGCCGCCACCCGAGGCGACGACCCGTCGGTCTCCGAGCACGGTATCCCCGGTCACGTCCCCGGTGTCTACCTGGTCGGTGGCCCGGCGGCCTCCCACGGCGCCATGCTGGACTGGTGGTCCTCGATGACCGGCCGGACGGTTCCCGACCTGATCGAGGCGGCCGCCGCGGTTGAACCGGGCTCGGGCGGGGTGATGGTCCTACCGTTTCTCGAGGGGGAGAGGGCGCCGCGCTGGGTACCGGAACTGCGGGCCGAGATCCACGGGCTCGGTGCGGCCTCCGACCAGGGCGTGGTGGCGCGCGCCGTCATGGAAGCCTCCGCCTACGGCTTGGCTCACATCGCCCGTGACCTCGCCCGGTACGGCATTACCATGAACCGGATGGTGAGCTCGGGTGCCCCGTCGCGTAGCAATCTGTGGGTTTCCATCAAGGCATCGGTGCTAGGCGTGCCGGTCGATGTCCCGAGTTGTCCCGAGATGGCGGCCTACGGAGCGGCCCTGGCTGCGGGATCCGCCGTCGGGTGGTGGCCCCGGCCGGGCGCGGGGCAAGCAGGAGACTGGCCGGCGCCTGCGTTCACCACGTTCGAGCCGGACACCGTCACAGCCTACGAAGAGGGGCTGGAGCGCTTCATCGCGCTTGGTGATGCGGCCGCCCGGCGGCTCCGGCAGGGGGTCTGAGGCATGGCGTCCGTGGCCTCGGCAGTAGGCGCCGGCAAGACCCGGCGTACCCGCCGCTTCGTCGGCAGGGACGGACGCGCGGTGCTGGTCGCCATCGACATGCAGCTGGCCACGGGGTCCGGCCCGGCCCTGGACGTGGTGGAGGAGGTGGCCGAGGGGCGACCTGACGGCATCCTGGTCACCTGGCAGATCGCCCGCCGCTACCCCGCGACCTTCGCGCAGTGCGGTTTGATCCTCCGGATGGACGGTGCAGCTACCCATCTCGACCGGAATCCGGACGGCGACGGCCTCTCGCTGATGTATCGAGCCGAGCAGGCGGCGATGATCGGCGCGGACGCGGTCATCCTTATGGTCTACCCGGGTATGCGCGAGGAGAAGCGTTCGCTGCGCCGGTTGGCTGCTCTGGTCGGGGAGTGCGAGCGGATCGGCATGCCGGTCCTGGCCGAGTCCATCCCGGGAGGGTGGAATCAGGAGGTGCCATGGGACACGGAGAACATCGCTCGGAGCGCGCGCATATGCGTGGAGATCGGGGCCGATGCGGTCAAGACCATGGCTCCGGCGCAGGTGGAGGACCTCGGCGAGGTGGTGGAAGGATGCGAGGCGCCGCTGTTCGTGCTGGGTGGTCCCAAGAGGGAGAGCGAGGACGAGGTGGTCGCGTACGCGGCCGCCGTCGTGGTGTCGGGTGCGTCGGGCGTCTGCTTCGGGCGAAACGTCTGGGGAGCCTCCGACCCCGGGAAGATGGTAAGGCGCCTCGGCCGAGCGGTCCACGGTACCGGGCGGGGCTCATGAAGGGCTCCCGGGTCTGGCCCGTGCTCGGCTTCCTGGCGGTGTTGGCGGTTGCGTCGGCCTGCGCCGATTCCGGGGACGCCCCAGGGGAGACGCCTTCGACGGAGTGGGGCGCGGCGGACTTCAACGGCGACGGATCGGTCCGCATCGCGGTGGTCACCGAGGGCTCGCGAGACGATGGCGCCTACTACCAGGCCCTCGTTGAGCGGGTAGAGGAGATCTCGGCGGCTGCGGGGTACGAGTCGCCGCTGATCGTGGACCAGGTCGCCCCGGCCGACGCGCGCGCCGAGTTGAACAACGTGGTCGCCCAGGGCGCGGACATCATCGCCATCGGCTCGAGCAACCTGGCGGATGGCAACGAGGACCTTTTCCTGGAGCATGAGGAGATCTTCTGGTACTGCAACTGCGGGTCGGGCTACCAGGACACCCCCGGTTTGCTCCGGAGCGCCGACAGCGGGGCCGAACTGGGCATCTCGGCCGGGTATGCGACCGGTTTGCTCCTGGAGGCCCGCGGCGCCGACCGGGCGGTGTTCCTGGGATGCTGCGATCTCAACTTCGAGGTGGAGTCCTTCCTGGCCTTCCGGCTCGGTCTTCATCGGGTGGATGAGTCGTTCGACGCCATCTACGTGCCCACCGGCAACTTCCCCTTCGACTTCAACAACACCGCCGGAGCCACCGAGGCCTACAACGCCGCGGTCGCCGAAGGCGTGGGGGCGGTCTACCCGTTCCTGGGCGGCGCCCACGAGCCGATCACCCGTCTCGCCAACGAGGACGGGCTGATCGTCATGACCGCCGGTTCGTCCAGAGGATGCGAGCGAGAAGACCTGGACTACGACATAGAGGTGATGTTCGACGCCGGCGACTTCCTGACGCCGATCTTCGACGAGATCATCGCCGGCACCGCCGTGGAAGGGGGCGCCCGGCGCTTCACGGTGGGAGTCGATCCCGAGGTGGGGGCCAATCTGTGCGACGGAACGCCCGAGCAGGATCAGGCGCTCACCGATCTGAACGCCCGGATCGGGGCCGGCCAGTTCGAGGAGGAGATCTCAAGGATCCTCGCCGAGGCTTACGGCTTCTGAGTGCCCGCTCCGGTCCGACTGTCCTGTACCGCGCGTGGCCTGATCCAACCACTGGCCGGTTACATCCGAGAACGCGAAAATCGCGGAGAGCGCATCCTCCCGCTGGGCCCACCCCCGCCTCCACCACGCCGGTCTCGGGGCGCGCTCCACCAGTTGGGCCGGTGGCGTAGCCTCCGAAGTCTTGACCTGCCGCCGAGCCGACGTCATAGCTCCCAGCAGCGCAGGTGTTTAGCCATTCGAGTATGCCGAGGGGGTGTGACAACTTCCGCCAAGCCGGGTTGTCGCCGTATCAGCCGGGAGACCGGATGATCGAAGACTTCGGGTTCGAGCCCCCGGTTCTCGAGGTGGACGGCCTCACCAAGCATTTCGGTTCGGTGGTCGCCTGCGAGGAGGTCGATCTGGCCCTCCGAGCGGGCGAGATACACGGCATTCTCGGGGAGAATGGCGCCGGCAAATCCACCCTCATGCGCATGATCTTCGGCCTGGTGGATCCCGACCACGGGTTGATCAGGATCGACGGCCAGGCGACCCGCATCGCGGATCCGTCCGATGCGGTCCGGCTCGGGATCGGCATGGTCCACCAGCACTACAGCCTGGTCGACGCGCTTACGGTGTGGGAGAACGTTGCCCTCGGCGAGGTCGGGCCGCTGGATCCCGACCGGACCAGGGCCCGGGTCCGCAGGATCTCCTGGCGCTACGGCCTGTCGGTCGATCCCGACGCCACCGTGCGCGACCTGTCGGCCGGAATCCGCCAGAGGGTCGAGATCATCAAGTGCCTGGGGCGCCGGCCCCGCACGATCATCCTTGACGAGCCGACATCGGCACTGACGCCGGCCGAATCCCAGTACCTGTTCGACGTTCTACTGACCGGCGTGCGGACTCAGGGGTGGGCGGTGGCGCTGGTCAGCCACAAGCTCGACGAGATACTCCGGGCTACCGACCGGATCACGGTGATGCGGCAGGGGAGGGTGGTGGACCGCCTGCTGACCGCGGAAGCCCGGGTTCCCTCCCTCGCCCGGGCGATGGTGGGTCGTCCGGTACCGCTCCGCACGGTCACCGCCTCGTTCGAGCGGGATCAGGTTGCCCGGGAGCTGGTCGATGCCGACCCGATGGACGAAGAAGGATCGGACCGGGCCGCCGAGACCGGCGCAGCAACGGTTCCGGTCTTGGAAGTGGAGAGCGCGTCGGTGAAGGGTGCTGACGGGCGCGTGCTGCTGGACGGCCTGTCGCTCGCGGTGGGCGCGAGCGAGATCGTCGGGGTGGCGGGCGTGGAGGGCAACGGCCAGACCGCCATCGCCGACCTGCTGGCCGGTCTCCTCCGCCTCGATGACGGGACGGTCCGGGTGAAGGGCCGGACGGTTTCCACCGGGGTGGCCGGCGCCATGACCGGGGCCGGCATCGCGGTCGTACCGGCTGATCGACATCGGGCCGGATGCGTGCTGGACATGACGGTGGCCGAGAACCTGATGATTCCCTCCATGCGCAGGATGCGCCGCTGGGGTCTTCTCCGCCTGGACGCCATCCGGCGCCACGCCCTCCGGCTGATCGACGAGTACGACATCCGGACGTCGGGACCCGACGCCTCGCTCGGTGACCTCTCGGGCGGGAACCAGCAGCGGACGGTGATCGCTCGTGCCCTGTCCGCATCCCCCGAGGTCATGGTGGCCCACCAGCCCACCAGAGGTCTCGATGTGGGGGCGATCGAATACGTGGCGGATCGGATCAGGCAGGCGGCGGACCGGGGGATCGGGGTGCTGCTGCTCTCGACCGACCTCCACGAGATACTGTCGCTGGCCGACCGGCTGGTGGTTCTCCATCGTGGAAGCATCGTGGGCGAGATGTCTCGTGAGGAGTTCGACCTGCCCCGGCTGGGCTTGCTGATGGGAGGGACGGACGAGGAGGAGAAAGCGTCTTGAGCACCGATCCTGCGGCACCGCCGACCGACGCTCCCGATCTCGGGGGACGGGACGGGGGTCTGTACGTGCTCTTGCTGTACCTGGTCAGCGTCGGGTTCGCGCTGGTGATCTCGGCCGGGCTGGTGGCGGTCTCCGGGAACGCCTGGAGCAGCGTCGCCGGCGCGCTGGCGGAAGGCGCATTCCTCGCGCCCGGACGGTGGGGCGAGACGCTGGCGGTCGCCACGCCCATCCTGCTGGTGTCCCTCGGCATGGTGGTGGGCGTCAGGGCGGGTTTCTTCAACATCGGGCAGGAGGGCCAGCTCTTGATGGGTGCGCTGGCGATGGCCCTCATCGGCACCAGGGTGGCCGGGACCGGCCCCCTCCTTCTCGTGGGCGGGCTGGCCCTGGGGGCGGTGGCCGGGGGCCTCTACGCCGGCGTGGCGGCCTTGATGAGGTTCCGCCGGGGAGTCCCGGAAGTCATATCCACCCTGCTCCTGGTGTTCGTGGCGTTCCAGATAGTCGGTTTCGCCATCACCACCGACTGGTTCCTGCGGGATCTCGACCCGAACCGGCCCAGCCAGGCCGTGACCAGCGCCGCCCTGCCCGGCTCCGTACGCCTGCCGGTCCTGACGGTCTGGGGTAATGAGGTCAACATCGGATTCTTCCTGGCCCTGCTGGGAGCCGGGCTGGCGGCATTCGTCCTGACCCGGACCGTGTTCGGGTTCAAGCTCCGCCTGCTTGGGAGCAATCCCAAGGTGGCTCAGCAGGCGGGAGTGTCATTCGGGCGGGCCGGCGCAACGGCTCTATTCATCTCCGGCGCCGCGGCCGGCCTGGCAGGCGCCCTGATGCTGGCGGCCGGGGCATCGAGCGCCCGCCTGACCGCCGGATTCTCCAACGAGATCGGATGGCAGGGGCTGCTCGTGGCCCTACTGGCGCGCAACCGACCACTTCTCTGCATCCCGGTGGCGATCCTGTTTGCCGCTCTCCGAACCGGGGCCGGGTTCCTGGCTGCCACCGGGGTGGACCGGACCGTGGTCGAGGTGGTACAGGCCCTGCTGGTGCTGGCCCTGCTGGTCCCGCCGGCCGTGGAGTTCATGCGGGACCGGCGCCGGGTCTCGGTGGCGGCCCAGGTGGCGGAACAGGTATGAACGACATACTCGGCGCTCTGGGCGACATCTTCACCAGTCCCGCCATGTACGGGAGCGCGGTCAGGCTCGGGGTGTTCCTGGCCTTCGCTGCGCTGGGCGAACTGGTGGCCGAGAAGGCGGGAACCATCAACATCTCGGTGGAAGGCTCCCTGCTGGCGGGCGCGCTGGGCGGGACGATGGCCTACGACGTGTCCGGATCGACCGTCCTCGGCCTGGTGGCGGGAGCGGTGGCCGGAGTGTCGGTGGCGATGGTGGCGGCCAACATGAGCCACCGGCTCACCGCCGATCAGTTCGTGGTGGGAATCACGGTCAACGTTCTCGTGCTGGGCCTGGCCGGGTTCCTGGACGCGACCGCCGGCCCCCTCGGAGGGCGCGCCGCGGTGGTCACCATCCCGTTCCTGTCGCGGATACCCGTGATCGGTCAGGCGCTGTTCAGCCAGACCTGGCCCACGTACCTGCTGTTCGGGCTGATTCCGCTGACCTGGTGGCTCCTCTATCGGACTCGGTGGGGTCTGGAGGTAAGGTCCGCGGGCGAGAACCCCCAGGCCGCCGACGTCTCCGGGGTCGACGTCAACGGGCGCCGCCGCCAGGCCGTCTACTACGGCGGAATCCTGTCCGGCCTGGGAGGGGCGTTCCTGATCCTGGGCCAGGTGGGAAGTTTCGACGTGGGCGTGGTCGGCGGCCGGGGCTTCATCGCCATAGCAGCCGTCTACTTCGGTGGCTGGACGCTTCGAGGCACGCTGGTCGGGGCGCTCCTGTTCGGGATGGCGGACGCCTTCCGCCTGGCGGTGCCGGTGCTCGGTTACCAGGTGAACGCCCAACTCCTGGCAGCTCTGCCCTATCTCCTGACCCTGGTCGTCATGTACTTCATCACCAAGCGGTTCGTCCAGCCGGCCGCGCTGGCCAGACCGTTCGTGAGAGGCCTCCGCTAGTTGCTAGTTGCTAGTAGATGTATATGTTAGATGCCACTGACCACTAACCGCTGGCCGGGCACCTTGGAACCACGGGTCCTTGAAGTCCACACGAGGCCCTGTCCGGTGCCGTATCCTCGGCAGGATGTTCTCGTACCACCACCAGGTGCTGGCCAGGTTCCCGACCATCCGGGCCGGGGTGGTCCATGCCGATGGGCTGGTCAACGGCCCGAGTCCCGAGCCTCTCCGGAAGGCGTTTCAGGAGCAGCAATCCGTCTCGCTGGCCCGATTCCGTGGCACGCCCATGGCGGAGGTCCCTTCGGTCGTGGCGTGGAGGAGGACCTTCTCGGCCTTCGGGGTACAGCCGACCCGCTACCGCAACGCCGCCGAGGCGCTGATCCGGCGGCTCACCAAGGCGGGTGACGTCCCGTCGATCAATTGTCTGGTGGACATCGCCAACCTGGTATCGATCCGGTACGGGCTGCCGGTCGCGGCGATGGATCAGGCCCGGGTCGCGGGCGCGACCACCGTTCGTTTTGCCGCCGGAGACGAACGTTTCAACGATCTGGGCAGTTCCAGGACCACCTCTCCCGAGGTCGGGGAGGTCGTATTCGTCGACCGGGTGGGCGCGGTGTCGGCGCGCCGATGGTGCTGGCGGCAAAGTGCTCAGAGCGCCACCGGCCCGGACACGGTGGAAGCCCTGTTCACGGTGGAGGGCCATCACGAGGGTGCCGGGGAGGACGTCGCGTCCGCCACCAGGGTCCTGGTGGCGTTGCTGGAGGCCCATCAGCCGCAGGCCCGTATGGAATCGGCCTTGCTCTCGCCATCCCGGCCACGGTACGAGCCTGCCGGATGACCCTCTAGTGGTCTGTCTGTGTAATGGCGGTGTGGTATGGCCGCCAGAGCACCCGGTTGTTTCGCAGACAGACCACTAGGAACCGACGGCCGTCCCGGTCAAGTCGGCGCGTTCTCAGGCGCCGCTCCACTCGGTAGGATTCTCCGTACACGAGCATCGAACGGAGCGCACGATGGCACTAGCCGAACGGATGGAGAGGGCACTCAACGATCAGATCACCCGCGAGATCAGCGCCTCTCTCGCCTACCTCCAGATGGCCGCCCATTTCGAGGCGGAGGAGCGCCCCGGCATGGCCTCCTGGATGGCCGCGCAGTCCGAGGAGGAGGCCGGCCACGCCCGGATGTTCATCGACTATGTCGTGGACCGGGACGGGCGGGTTGAGATCGGCGCCATCGACGCTCCTGTCTCCAAGTTCGACAGCCCTCTGCACGTGTTCGAGGAGGCCCTTCGCCACGAGCAATCCGTGACCGCGGAAATACGGAATCTCTACCGGCTGGCCACCGAGTTGGGCGACCTGGAGAGCCTGCCCTTCCTGCAGGGCTTCCTGGCCGAGCAGGTGGAGGAAGAGGCGTTGATCTCGGGGATACGCGAGCGTATCGGTCGCCTCGAGGGCAACGAGGTCGGCCTGGCCCTGATCGAGGCCGAGTTGGGCGGACGTCCCGGAGCCGGCGAGGAGTAAGGGGCCGGATAGCTCGAGCGCCGTACTACGCTCGCTCTCTGGTGGTCGCCGAAGGCCGTGCGGCTCCCTGTCCGTGCGGCCGGTGGTCTGTCCGTGCTGTCTCGTAGTAGTACCACCGAAAGTTAAGCGTCGGGCCTGATACCGCGCGGCTCGGCAGTAGTCGACAGGACGTTCATCCATGAAAGAGATCATCCACGCGACCGGACTGGTCAAGCGTTACGGGGAGGTGGTGGCCCTCGACGGCCTGGACCTGTCGGTGCGGGAGGGGACCATCGTCGCCCTGCTCGGGCCGAACGGGGCCGGCAAGACCACCGCGGTATCGGTCCTCACCACCCTGATCGAGCCCGACGAGGGCGCCGCCACGGTGGCGGGTATCGACGTGCTGAGCGATCCGGCGGAGGTCCGCAAGCTGATCGGCCTTTCCGGCCAGTACGCCGCGGTCGACCAGGACCTGACCGGCTTCGAGAACCTGGACATGATCGGGTGTCTCTACCACCTCGGCCGTAAGAAGGCCAGGGCCCGGGCCCGGGAGCTCCTGGACAGGTTCGATCTGGCCGACGCGGCCGACCGGCCCGTCAAGACCTATTCGGGAGGCATGAGGCGGCGACTCGACCTGGCCGGGGCGCTGGTGGCGGAGTCGCCGGTGCTGTTCCTGGACGAGCCCACAACCGGCCTGGACCTCATCAGCCGCAGGGAGCTGTGGGGGCTGATCCGCACCCTGGTCGATCAGGGAGCCACGCTGCTCCTCACCACCCAGTACCTGGAGGAAGCCGACCGGCTGGCCGATGACGTCCTGGTCATCGACAAGGGCAAGACCATCGCCCACGGAACGGTTGACGATCTGAAGGACATGGTGGGCGGTGAGCGGATCGCGATCAAGGTGACCGACCGGGATGACCTGCCGGTGGCCCACGAGATACTGGGTCGGTCGGCGGTCGGAGAGCTACAGGGCGACGAGCGGTCCCGCACGGTGGTCGCCCCTGTATCGGGTGGCACCCGTGAGCTGGCCGGGGTGCTGGAAGAATTCGAGAACCACCGGGTGCGGATCAGCGAGGTGGTACTCCGCCGGCCGACTCTCGACGACGTGTTCCTGGCGCTGACGGGTGCTTCCGCCGAGTCCGGTGAGGAGACGTCGGCGCCTGCCAAGCCGGGCCGGAGGGGAAGGGGATCGCGATGAACTTCCTGTCAGCCCTCGGCGACGGCCTGGTCATCGCCCGCCGCAACCTCATCAAGCTCAAGCGGGTGCCGGACGTGCTGGTGTTCGTGCTGCTCTCCCCGATCATGTTCGTCCTGCTTTTCGCCTACGTGTTCGGAAGCGCCATCGACATCCCGGGAGGGTCCTACCGGGAGTTCCTCATGGGTGGGATCTTCGGCCAGACCGTGGTGTTCGGCGCGACGTTCACCGGCGCGGGTCTCGCCGAGGACATGCAGAAGGGCATCATCGACCGGTTCCGTTCGCTGCCCATGTCGAGGGCGGCGGTGGTTTTCGGACGGACCGCCAGCGATGTGGTCTACAACATCATCACGCTGACCGTGATGGCCATTACCGGACTCATCGTGGGATGGCGCATCAGGGGGAGCCTGCTCGACGCTCTGGCCGGCTTCCTGCTGCTCCTCCTGTTCGCCTACTCCGTCTCCTGGATAATGGCCCTGCTCGGCCTGTCGGTACCCAGCCCGGAGGTGCTCAACAACGCCTCCTTCATCGTCATCTTCCCGATGACGTTCATCGCCAACACGTTCGTGCCGGCCGAGAGCCTCCCGAGCGTGCTGAGGGTGTTCGCCGAGTGGAACCCGATCTCGTCCCTGGTCCAAGCGGTCAGAGAGCTGTTCGGGAACATCCCGCCGGGAGCCCCCGAACCGGCGTCCTGGCCCCTGCAGAACCCGGTTATCTACACCGTGTTCTGGGCCTGCCTGATCATCGCCGTCTTCGCCCCCCTGGCAGTACGCCGCTACATCCGGGTGGCCAAGAAGAGCTGAGGGATCCGTCCGGCCTCCGGTGGACCGTAAGCGCGCCGGGAGACCGATCCGGGCCGGATGGCGGGTTTGGTGCGATGCCGCCACCTGGTGATACTGGCCGATGATGCGGGACTCGACGCCTCTGGCGGCCATCGACGTGGGGACCAACTCCGTGCATATGGTGATTGCCCGGCCGGTGGATGGCGGGACTCCGGAGGTTCTGGCCCGGGAGAAGGTCTCGGTGCGTCTCGGGCAGGGCGCCACCGACATGAAGCACTTGCACCGTGACGCGATCGAGCGGGCGGTGGCGGCCCTCACCGAGTTCCGGCACATCGCCGACGCTTACGGCGCCGAGGTGGTGGCAGTGGCCACCAGCGCCGTCCGGGAGGCCGAGAACCGGACCGACTTCCAACGACGGGTACGGGACGAGACCGGGGTGGCCGTCGAGGTGATCTCGGGGGTGGAGGAGGCGCGCCTCATCCATCTCGGGGCGCTGAGCGCGGTGCCGGCGGCCGGACGGCCCCACCTGGTCCTCGACATCGGCGGGGGATCGACCGAGCTGATCGTTTCCACCGGTACCGAGCCCCACCTGGTCCGTAGCGTCAAGCTGGGGCACATCCGGCTCACCGACCGGTTCTTCCCGGGCGGGATCATTCGCGCCGGGGCGGTGGAGGAGTGTCGCCGGCACATCCGGTCCTTCGTGGCGCCCGAGGCACGCCGGGCCAGGGCTGTCGGCTTCGAGCTTGCCATCGGATGCTCGGGGACAATCGCCGCACTGGCGTCCATGGCCGCATCGGACCGCGGCAAGCGGCGGACCCGCAGGGTTGCCAACACGTCGATCGACCGCAAGGAACTCGACAGGACCGTGGCGGAGGTCCTGGCCCGTCCCCATCCGGACGACCGCAGGGACCTCACCGGTCTGGAACGCGCCCGCCGGGATGTGATCGTGGGAGGGGCCGTCCTCCTGAGCCAACTGTTCGAGGACCTGGGAATCGAGTCTCTCGTGATCTCGTCGGGCGCCCTCCGCGAGGGGGTCCTCCTCGACAGGTTCAGCCGGCGGGAGGAGACACCCGCAGATGGGCTCCACCACCTCGGGGACCTGCGCAGGAGCAGCATCCTGGCCCTGGCCCGGAGTTACCACGAGGACCTCATCCATGCCGAGCACGCCACGGAACTGGCCCTGCAGCTATTCGATGAGACCCAGCACGTTCACGGTCTGGGCGAGAGCGACAGCGAGGTGCTGGAGGCGGCCGGTTTGCTCCACAACATCGGGCGTTTCGTCGCCAGTTCGGCCCATCACCGCCACTCCTACTATCTGATCCGCAACAGCGAGCGCCTGTCCGGATTCACGGCAGGCGAGCTCGAGCTGATCGCCCTGGTAGCCCGCTATCACCGCAAGAGCGCTCCCCGCAAGAGGCACTCGAGCTTCCGCGCCTTGAGCCGGTCCGACCGGCTCAAGGTCCGGCTGCTGGCCGGGATGCTGCGGGTGGGGATCGCGCTGGACCGCACCTACAGGCGGGCGGTGGAGTGCGTCCATGCCCGGTTCACCGGCGAAGCCCTTACCATCGATGTCGAGGCGGCGGACGGCATGGATGTCGAGATCGAGGTGTTCAGCGCCCGGGCCCGTGCCAGCCTGCTGGCCGATGCTCTGGGCCGGCCGGTGGAGTTCAGGATGCGGGAGCCATGCGGAGCCCCGGGCGGCAGGGCGGGGGCCAGGCAACGCCATCCGTCGGCGCGCGTCGCCGGAGGAATGGGCTAGTGGTCTGTCTGCGAAACAACCGGGTGCTCTGGCGGCCATGGGCGTCCCGTCGCTGCGTTCCGCTTCCTCAACGTACCCTGCGGGTACGCCTTCGTCAGCGGGCCTTGCGAGGAACACCGCTGCCGACGCCATACCACACCGCTATTACACAGACAGACCACTAGTAGCCCCCGAGCCGGTTGATCCCGTCTAGTGAGGCGGTCGTGTACGCCTCGGCAAGGGTGGGATAACCGATGACCGACTCCACGAAGTAATCGATGGTTCCTCCATAGGCGATGACCGCCTGGCCGATGTGGATCAGTTCGGCGGCGTTCTCGCCCACGATGTGCACCCCGAGCAGTTCCCGGGTCTTCAGATGGAACAGCAGCTTGAGGAAGCCGACATCGTCACCCCGCATCAGGCTGCTCTCCGTCTCCTGGTATCGGGCCTTGCCGACCTCGTAGGGGACGCCTTCGTCGGTGAGTTGGTCCTCGGTCTTGCCCACCATGGCCACCTCGGGGATCGTCTTGATGGTGTAGGGGAGGAGGTCCTGGAAGTCGCTCCGCTCGATCCCGAACGCATGGCGGGCCGCCAGTCGGCCCTGCATCCGGGATGTAGATACCAGGTCCGGGAACCCGATCACGCCACCCACGGCGTAGACGCCCTCGACGCTGGTCTGGTAGTTCTCATCGACGCTGAGGCGGCCCCGTGCGTCCGCTTCCAGCCCGATCGCATCGAGGTTGAGCGACGCCGTGCATCCTGTCCGTCCCACGCAGTACATGACGGCGTCGCTGATGATCTGCTTGCCGCTCTCGAGCTGCACCCGCACCCGGTCGCCCACCTCGTCCCTCATGTAGTCGATGTCGAACACCACCTCGGTCAGGCGCAGGGTCACCCCGGTCTGGCGCATGTGGTAGGCGAGCGTGTCGGCGAGTTCCTCGTCGGCGAAGGTGAGCAGCCGATGGTTCCGGTCCACGAGGGTCACCCGCGTGCCCAGGGCGGCGAACGTGCTGGTGTACTCCAGGCCGATGGCGCCCGCTCCGACGATGGTCAGTGTCCTAGGCAGCTTCGGCAGGCTGAGCATGTGATCGCTCACGAAGACCAGCCGCCCATCTGCGTAGACGACCGGTGGCTCGGTGGAGTAGGAACCTACCGCGATCACGACCTTGTCGGCGGTGATGGTGCGTTCGGTCCGGTCCTCCTCGGACCTCACCTTGAGGGTGTGGCGGTCGACGAAGGATCCCTCGCCGATGATCGTCTCCACCCGGTTGCGCCCGAGCTGGCTCTGGAGGATGTCCGATTGCTGCTGGATGACGTAGCGGGTGCGCACCATCAGGTCGTTCATCGTGATGTTCTGCTTCACGGCGTAGGACTGGCCGTAGATGTTGCGTTCCCGGTAACCCGTGAGGTAGAGGACCGCATCCCGCATCGTCTTGCTCACCGTGCCGGCGTAGATGTTGATGCCGCCGATACGGGGTTCCTTCTCGAGGATGACGGTGCGCTTCCCGAGCTTCGAGGCCTGGATGGCGGTCCGCTGACCGGCAGGCCCCGATCCGATGATCACTAGGTCGTAGTCATAGCCCGGCATTGCCGATCCTTTCGCTCACCCGTGGCCCGCGGGTTCGGGTTACGCCATCTGTCTGTGAGGTCCGAGGCTCCGAGCATCCATCAGCCTCGACCGTTGAGGGTAGCGCGCCGACCTCGGGAGATGCCTGATCCGGCACCGGGCCTACTCGACGTGCAAGCGAGACCGCTGCCGAACTACTAGAGCTCGAGGAGGGCCTGCTCCACGACCTCGGGGAGGGTCGGATGGATGTAGTACTGGCCACGGGCCATCTGGTCGACGGTCAGGTCGAAGTGCATCCCCTGGATCAGCTGCTGGATGAGGGTGGGCGCCTGGGGGCCGATGATGTGGGCCCCGAGCAGCCGGCGGCTGTCGCGGTGGGCGATGACCTTGGCGACGCTCTCGGTGTCCTCCATGGCCCATCCGTATCCGGCGGCCGAGTAGGGCTGGACATGGGACACGTAGGGGAGGCCCTGTGCTCGGCACTCGCGCTCGGTCAATCCCACTGCGGCGACCTGGGGCTGGCCGAACACGGCATGGGGGATGTAACGGTGATCCACGGCGATCGGGGAGTCCGGATTGACCAGGTTGTGGCGCACCACCCGGGCTTCGTGGTTGGCGACGTGCTTGAGCTGGATGGGGTTGGTGATGTCGCCCAGCGCCCAAACACCGTCCACGTTGGTCCGGAGGTGATCGTCCGTGATCACCTGGCCCCGATCTGCCACGGCGAGTCCACCGGCGGCCGCGTCCACCAGGTCCGAATTGGGCTTCCGCCCCGTCGCGACCAGGAGCTCGTCACCCCGCAGGTCCGTGGCGACCCCATCCCGGTCCGCTACCTGCAACACCACCTCGTCATCTTCCCGGCGGGCTCCGAGAATCCGGGTATGGGTACGCACATCGAAACGGCGCGTGTAGGAGTCGGTGAAGCGGCGGCTGATCTCCTCATCCTCCCGCCGCAGGAACCTGTCTCCCCTCAGCAGGAACGTCACCCTCGACCCCAGCGCGCCCATGACACCGCCCATCTCTGCGGCGATGTAGCCGGCCCCGATCACCAGCAGGCGCTCGGGCAGCCGCTCCAGGCGCATGATCGTGTCGGAGGTGTGGTAGCCGACGCCTTCCAGGCCGGGTACGGGCGGAGCTACGGCCCGGGCGCCCGCCGCCAGCACGACCCGGTCGGCCGTGATCACCTCGTCCCCGACCGCCAACTGCTTGGGGGCCACGAAGCGTCCGGTGACCGGGTAGACGGTGACGTTGGGTAGTCCCTCCCGGTAGTCACGGCCGGCCTCGGCGATCGGGTCGATCCGCCCGAAGATGCGATCCCTCACGGCGGGCCAGTCCGCGCCGTTGAAGCTGGTGTGAACGCCCAGGCGCTCGCCGGCGGCTGCCAACTCGGCGACCTCGGCCGTGTAGACATACATCTTGGACGGGAGGCAGCCCACGTTCAGGCAGGTCCCGCCGAACGGGCCGTGCTCCACCATGGCGATCTCCCAGTCGTCGTGTTCGGGCCCGATCACCGAATTGCCCGAGCCTGCGCCGATTACCAGCAGGTCGAAACTGCGCACGTGTCCTCATCTCTCCGGGTAGATGCCAATGTAGACGCGGTGGCGCGGCAGTACATCCGGATCACTCGAACTCGGCCGGCGAGGCGCGGGCGGTCACGGTGACCGTTATCCCGCCGGCGGGAGCGAACATCCGCATGAGGGTCAGCGGGACCGTCTCGGTTATCTGCACCACTATCTCCGACTCGCTCGATTCAGGGGAGAGGTTCATCGAGTCGTCCCAGTCCGGCTGGTCCTCGGCGAACCGGCGGGCAGCCTCCTCGGCGAGATCCGGATCCAGCACCACCCTGTTCCGGTACAGATCGGACTCGACCACCTGGGCGGCCCCCGCTACGGCCGACTTGTAGGCGATGCCGGCCAAGGTGCCGTGCCGGGAGAGCACCCGCCACAGGTCGAGGGCCAGCCCGCCCGCGAACAGCAGCATCAGCAGGAGTCCCAGGCTCCACAGCACGACAGCGCCTCGCTCACCGGCCGGTCCGGATCGGCCGGACGGCTGGACCCGCCACCTCATGGGCGCGGAATGCTCCGGTACGGCTCCATCTGCTCCCGGTAGCTGCTGGTGAAGGTCCACGAGCCCAGCGTCCAGGATCCCATCACGTTGATGGCCGGCGCATCGAGCGACACGCGGGCGCTCACCACCCCGCCCGGAGCCCAGGAGTCCCGGCAGTCGATCGTAAGGTCGGGCGTACCGGAAGCCAGGCTGCGCTCGGCCAGGATCCGGCGGGCCACGGCCTCGGCCCGGTCCTGTCCCGTGTCCGGGTCGAAGGCGGTGGCACAGGCTCGTACCGCTTCCCGGGCGGCGGCGTCCGTCATGGAGCGATATTCCATCCGGATGGGGAAGCTGAGCAGCAGCATGGCGAACGGGATCAGGATGAAGGCCGACACCAGCACCAGGTCGATGGCGCCCGCGCCGCGCTCGTCCGCTATGTGCGCGCGGAGGTAGGCGGGGCGCGTCACGGGACCGGCTCGGTGACGCTGGTGGCCCGCATCGTGAAGCTCCAGGAGGGTCCCAGGGAGGGGAAGACGGGCCGGAGCCGGGCGGCGATCTCTGCCGTGGTGAGCGCCTCCTGGCGGTCGCAGTCCACCTCGGCGGATTCCTGGTAGAGGTTGGCCAGGCCGGAGATGATCCGCTCGGCGGTGTCCTCGCAGATCGGTCCGGTCCCGCCGGAGAGGGCACCGGCCCGGGCGCCCGAATCGGCCGCGTACTGGATCACCGAGCGCGTGTAGAGCATCAGCAGGCCGTTCATCAGGAAGGCGGCCGTGATCAAGGCCATGCCCATCGCCATGAGGGTCTCGATGACGGCGGCGCCGGACTCATCGCCGAGCGACCGGGCGCCCGAACGCTTCCGGCCCCGGCGGCCGGTGTCAAAGCAGCGGTAGTTACAATTCGGTATCCTGAACGACATGGATCGGCCGTCAACCTAGCGCAAAACAATGCTGAACTGCCGGAGTAACCCGAGACCTTTTTTCTCATTCTGAACCAAATAGGGCGGGCCGCCTGGAGATGTCCCGGAAGTCCGGGCCACCATTAGGCTGGTCGGGATGACTCCAGTGGTGGTCGACACCAGACGGCGCCCCGTTCGTGATCTGCGGCTCTCGGTGACCGACAGGTGCAATTTCCGGTGCCGCTATTGCATGCCGGCCGAGATCTTCAACCGCGAATACGTGTTCCTGAAGCGAGACCTGCTGCTCAGCTTCGAGGAGATAGTCACCCTGGCCCGCGCCTTTGAGCGGCTGGGGGTGGAGAAGATACGGCTCACCGGCGGCGAGCCCCTCCTGCGCAGGGGCATCGAGCGGCTGATTGCCATGCTCACCGGCGCCACCGGATGCGAGGTGACCCTCACTACCAACGGCTCGCTGCTGGCCCGCAAGGCCGAGGCGCTGGTATCGGCCGGGTTGGCTCGGGTCACGGTCTCGCTCGACTCGGTCGACGAGGCCACCTTCATGGCGATGAACGACGTGGGCTTCCCGGTGGCGGCCGTACTGGACGGGATCGAGGCGGCATCGGCCGCGGGCCTGCCGGTCAAGGTGAATGCGGTGGTGAAGCGGGGAGTGAACGATGGAGGCGTGGTGGACATGGCCCGCCATTTCCGGGGCACCGGCTACATCCTCCGCTTCATCGAGTACATGGACGTGGGCGTAACCAACGGCTGGAGGATGGACGACGTGGTGCCGGCCGCCGAGCTGATCCGCGCCATAGACGCCGCGTTCCCGATCGAGCCGGTGGCTCCCAACTACCGGGGTGAGGTGGCCAGGCGCTGGCGGTATGTAGACGGCGCCGGCGAGATCGGCTTCATCGCCTCGGTCACCCAGCCCTTCTGTGCAACGTGCACCAGGGCCCGGATCTCGGCAGAGGGAATGCTCTACACGTGCCTGTTCGCCGTCAAGGGCACCGACTTCCGCCGGGTCCTGCGATCCGGCGCGGATGAGGAGGAGATAGTCCGCACCATCCACCGGATCTGGGAGGCCCGGGACGATCGCTACTCGGAGATCCGCTCCGAAGCCACCGTGGACCTACCAAAGATAGAAATGAGCTACATAGGCGGCTAGGCATCTGATGGATCCATCTCGATGTCACCAGCCCAAGGGTGTGCGCTCGATGAAGACCTTCCGGGATCTCGGGGTCGCTCGGAAGACAGGGCGGTTTATGCACCAACGCATGCGAGAGCGGTTTGTGATCAGTTGGTTGGTGGCTCTCAGCTCGGTAGCGCTTGTGGCATGTGGTGACAGGGGTGTCCGCGATGAGGCGCCTGGAGAGGTGGCCGGATCTGCCGGGACCGTGGATGGGATCGCCCCGGACGCGCCTCCGTTCTTTGTGGCGGTGGGGTCTGGAGTCGTGACGAGTGGCGACGGCATTAAGTGGACGGAGCGGGAGAACACCCTGGTTCTCACCAGCGTGGCCTACGGAGGTGGTAGGGCTGTCGCATTGGGACCCGAAGGTCACGCCGTTGTTACCACCGACGGCGCCGAATGGATGGTGGTCAATCCTGGCGACGGACTCCTCAAGGGTGCATATGACGTGGCGTACGGTGATGGTGTGTTTGTGGCTGTGGGGGAGGTATTTGATCCCGTTTCCGGCTTGGGGGCGGTAGTGGCGACGAGCCGCGATGGTGTGAAATGGTCTCCCGTAGACCGTAGGCCTCCGGGAGGATTACGAGCGATTACCTATGGCGATGGACGGTTCGTCGTCGCGGGAACCAATCTGGTCGCCACGAGCCGGGACGGTATTGGCTGGGAGCGTGGCCCGTTTGAGGCACCAAGGCAGTTGTTCGGTATTGGCTACGGTGATGGCTTGTTTGTGATTACCGGAGGGATCAGCTCCATATTCTCTAGTTCCGATGGTATTGAATGGACGTCAGCAGTATCCAATGCTCCTCGGCCGACCTTCTTGAGGGGAGTAGCCCACGGCAGTGGAGTGTTTGTTGCCGTCGGTGATAGATACAGCGCTGCGGAGAAAAGGAATCAAAGTTCGATCATCACGAGCCCGGATGGTGTCAACTGGACCCTTGCATACTCGGGTGAGGCTCAATCTCTGTCGGATGTCACGTATGGCAACGGGACCTTCGTCGTGGTCGGCCAGAGCGAGACATACCATGAGTACGGGGTGGATTACACGACAGCAATAGCCCTCACCAGCCAGGACGGGAACGAGTGGGAAATCATCGAGGTTGCCGGCGAAGGGAAGTGGCTCAGCGGTGTGACGTTCTGGCCGGCGACGGAGTAGAGCCACTGGTGACCGCTGTTTTCGCGACCCCGGCACGAGGTGGCCGATGAGGCTACGGGAGTTCGATCAGTAATGACCCGAGGGGACCGTTGGGCGATCGCCGGGTTCGTCTGTTCGGTATCCGTCTTGCTGGTGGAACTCCTGTTGATCCTCATCATGACGGTGCCGGCTCTGCTCAACACCGCCGGTGACATCGTCGTCCTCCTCCTGGTGGTCGGGGCGATACTCTGGGTCACGGGCCTGCTCCTGTCCATTCGGGCCGGAAAGAACGCGCCGAGACACCACAAGTTGGCCAGGGTCGGCACCATCGTTTCGGTGATCACGGCAGTGTTGTTCGCCGTGGGAGTGGCCGTCTGGCTCGTATTGGTAATCGTATGGTTCGTGACCGATCCCTTCGCGGTCGGTATGGAGAGTTGGGGCGGGACTCCAGCTAATTGAGGTAGTCCCCTTCGGTCGGTTTGCGAGCACCGGATCCGCCTGCTGGGCCGGCCATCTGTCGAACAACTGAGGTCGGTGCGTGGGTCCCGTCCGATCCATCTATCCTTGCCGGTCGGAATACCCCCGCCGAACCACCGGAGACTCCGCATGCCCGGGCTGCTCGCCTTCCATGCCCATCCAGACGATGAGGCCACTTCGACGGGAGGCGTCCTGGCGCGGTATGCGGAGGCAGGCGAGCATGTCGTGGTGGTCACAGCCACCGACGGGGCCGAGGGCGAGGTCCACAACCACGACAACCCGGAAGAGATACGTCCCCGGCTGGCCGAGGTCCGGGCGGAGGAGATGGCGGACTCGGCTTCGATCCTCGGCATCTCGGAGCACCACTTCCTCGGCTACCGGGACTCGGGCATGATGGGATCCGATTGCAACGAGCACCCGGATTGTTTCTGGCAGGCGGACTTCTTCGAGGCGACCGCCCGCCTCCTGAGGCTCGTTCGCCGGCACCGGCCGGAGGTGATGACCATCTACGACCCGTTCGGCGGTTACGGGCATCCGGATCACCTCCAGGTCCACCGGATAGGGATGGCCGCCTACTTCGGGGCCGAGAACGTACGCTGGTTCCCGCTCCAGGACGGTGAGGAACTCTGGACTCCGGCCAAGCTCTACATCAGCACGTGGCCGCGCTCGCGGCTGCGGACGATGACCCAGGCACGGTACGAGGCTGGCCTGATCACCGAGGAGGAGGCCAAGGAGTCCGAGGGTTGGGGCACCCCTGACGAGGACATCACCACCGTGGTGGACGTCAGGCCCTGGGTCGGCAAGAAGCTCGCCTCCCTGCGCGCCCACCGCACCCAGATTCCCGAGGACTGGTTCATGCTCCAAGTTCCGGACGAGGAAATTCCCGGCGTGCTCGGCGTGGAGACCTTTCAACGGGTCTTCTCGAGGGTGGAAGCACCGTTCCGGGAGACAGACCTCTTCGAAGGTCTCCGCTAAGCGGAGGTCGGATGACGGCCGGTAGCCTGGCCTGGTATGGCTTACCGGGCTGCCATGGTGGCTGCATTCGCCACCATCCTGATCTGGTCGTTCTCGTACCCGGTCGCCAGGGTGGGTCTACGCCACTTCGACCCGCTCCATCTTTCGGGGCTCCGCTTGGTGGCCGCCGCCTTGGCCCTGTCGGTCATCGCCCTGCCCCGCCGGGTCGGCCTTCCCGAGCGACGGGACCGGCTGCGGGTCGTCACCGCCGGGTTGATCGGCATGACCTTCTATCTGGCCATCCTCTACACCGGCCTCCAGGTTGTGGAGGCGGCCTCCGCCGCCATCCTGATCGCCCTGACCCCGATATTAGTAGCGGTGCTGTCGGGCCCGATGATCGGGGAACGCGTGACCGTTTGGGGATGGTTGGGCCTCCTGCTGGCTTCGGCGGGGGCGGCGCTGGTGATCCTCGGTCAGGCCGGCGGGCTTCACCTCGGCATCTCCAGCCTCCTGCTGCTGGTCGCCGCCCTCGCCCACGCGCTGTACAACGTTCTCGCCAAATCCCTGGTCGCCCGGTACAGCCCGCTCCAGGTGGCCTCCTGGTCGATGTGGGTAGGCGCCGTCACCTCGCTCCCGCTGCTGCTCAGCGCTCCGGGCCAGGTTGCCGGCGCCCCATGGGATGCGTTGTTCTCCTTCATCTTCCTGGGGGTGTGCGGCTCCGCGCTGGGCTTCGTCCTGTGGGCGCGGGCGATGGTGGGCGCTCCCGCCGCCGTCGTGTCGTCGGCCCTTTACGCCACGCCGCCCCTCTCCGCGTTCATCGGCTGGCTCTTGCTGGACGAGCGACCCACCATCTGGGTCGTGATCGGCGGGATGGTCGTCCTGGGCGCTGTGACGTTGGTGATCCGGCGCGGCGTGGTGCCGACCTCAGAGGGGTCGTGAACAAATGGAGAGGCTCAGCCCGGCGCGCTCCAGCCTGCTGCGGTCAACGAGCCTTCAGTTCGGCGGCCACCGCCTCGACCAGCCGCTCGAGATCCTCGATCGAGTTGTACTGCTGGGTGGAGACGCGCAGCAGGCTGGCGGACGGATCGGGCCAGCTCATCACCATCACCTCGATGTCCCAGCGATCTCGTAGGGTCATCATCAGGGGGTTGAAGATGGTTCCGCCCTGCGGCAGGGTGCGAGGAAGCGGTAAAGAAGCGATCGCTCCGATCATTCCGTCGGGGGCGGGCGGCTCGATGCCCAGCAGGTCGGCCAGCATGTCCCGCGCCGTCAGGCAAAGGTCCCGGTTGGCGCTCCTCACTCCCTCCCAACCGTCCGGATGGAGCTCGGCCATCGCCTCCAGCGCCACCGGTGTGGCCAGCCAGGCGGTCGGATCGTCGGTGCCGGTCCAGTCGAACTGGGTGTGGAGATGCCCGCCCTCCGCGGGCCAGCCCCCGTTGTAACCGTGGCTGATCACCGCCGGATAGATGCGGTCCCGGAGGTCCTCCCGCACGTACAGAATGGCGGAGCCCTTGGGGGCGCACATCCACTTGTGGCAGTTGCCGGTGACGTAGGAGGCGCCCAGCGCGGACACGTCGAAGTCGATCATGCCGGGCGCGTGCGCCGCATCCACCAATACCTGGACGTCCGGTTCGAGCGCCGCCACTATCTCCTCCAGCGGGAACACCAGGGCGGTGGGAGAGGTCACCGCGTCGACCATCAGCAGGCGGGTCCGTTCGGTGACCATCGCGAGGATGCTGTCGGTCACCTCCCGGGCTGAACCGAGCGGGAAGGGGATGGCGGCGGGGACTACCCGGGACCCGGTGCGGGCCGCCGTCACCAGCGCTGCGTTACGGCAGGCGTTGTACTCGTGGTCGGTCACCACGATCTCGTCGCCGGGCTTCAGGTCGGCCTCGAGCGACCGGAGCACCGAGTTCACTCCTTCGGTCGCGTTGTTGACGAACGCCAGCCCGGCCGGATCCGCTCCGACGAACTCGGCCACCTTCGATCGGGCTTCGTCCAGAGCAGGCTGGTAATCCGCCAGGAACCACCTGGTGGGATTGGACTCCATGGCGTCCCGGAGGCGCTGTTGCTCCGCCAGGGCCGGCGCGGGGGTGGCCCCGAAGGACCCGTGATTGAGGTGGATCACATCGGGATCCAGACGCCAGAAACTCATGATCGGCACGCTACCCGCCCCCTTGGGACGCCTCCAAGACGGCCACGTCCCGCACCGGAGCCCGGATACCGGTCCATACATCGCTCCGACCCCGATAGAGTTGGAGGAGCCGTGGACGGTGAAGGGAGCGTGAACGTTTGAAGATCGACGGGTTCTTCCGACAGCTGCCCGACATAGATCCGGAGGAGACCCAGGAGTGGATCGACTCCCTGGAAGCGGTGGTCGACTTCCGGGGCGAGGCCCGGGCCCGCTTCCTGGTTCGTGCCCTGCTCAGCCGTGCTCGGGCGATGGGGGTCGCATACCCGCCAACCGTCTCCACGCCCTACGTCAACACCATCCCGGCCGAGGAGCAGGCCTGGTTCCCCGGCGACGAGTATCTCGAGAAACGGATCAGGCGCTTCATCCGCTGGAACGCGGCGGTGATGGTGGTCAAGGCCAACAAGGCTGTCGAGGGGATAGGTGGGCACCTGTCCACCTTTGCATCGTCGGCGGCGCAGTACGAGGTGGGCTTCAACCATTTCTTCCGGGGCAAGGCGGAAGGGCAGCCGGGTGACCACGTATACATCCAAGGCCATGCCGCACCCGGCATCTACGCCCGCGCCTTCCTGGAGCGGCGTCTCGACGAGGAGCATCTGGACAACTTCCGCCGCGAGCTCGCGCCGAAAGGCCTGTCGTCCTATCCGCACCCCAGGCTCATGCCCGACTTCTGGGAGTACCCGACCGTCTCCATGGGTCTCGGACCGATCGCCTCCATCTACCAGGCCCGTTTCAACCGCTACCTCCACAACCGGGATCTCGACGACACCTCCGAGTCAAGGGTGTGGTGCTTCCTCGGCGACGGGGAATGCGACGAGCCCGAGACCCTCGGTTCCATCTCGCTGGCGGCCCGGGAGCAGTTGGACAACCTGATCTGGGTGGTCAACTGCAACCTGCAACGTCTCGACGGTCCGGTGCGCGGTAACGGCAAGATCATCCAGGAACTCGAGGCGGTGTTCCGCGGCGCGGGCTGGAACGTGATCAAGGTGATCTGGGGGTGGGGCTGGGACGGGCTCGTGGCCAACGACGTGGACGGAGTGCTGGTCGCGAAGATGAACGAGACCGTGGACGGCGCCTACCAGCGGCTGAAGTCGCTACCCGGCGCCAGCATCAGGGAGGAGTTCTTCGGGCCTGATCCCCGGTTGCGGCGCATGGTGGAGCACCTGACCGATCGCCAGCTCGAGAAGCTTCCCCGAGGCGGCCACGACTACAAGAAGCTCTACGCCGCCTACAAGGCCGCCACCGAGCAGACCGGCGCCCCCACCGTGATCCTCGCCAAGACCATCAAGGGTTGGACGCTGGGCCCGGACATCGAGGGGCGCAACGCCACCCATCAGATCAAGAAGATGTCCAACGAGCAGTTCCGCCGGCTCCGGGAGCGCATCAACCTCGAGGAGGACATCCCGGCGGAGCTGCTGGAGGACGGGCGAGACCTCCCGTACTGCCGGTTCGCCAAGGATGCTCCCGAGTACCAGTACATGATGGACCGGCGGAAGGCGCTCAACGGGATGCTGCCCTTCCGCACTGTGCGCGCCAGGCGGAAGATCGAACTGCCCGACCATTCCATCTACGACGAGTTCCATGCGGGCACGGGCGCCCACGAGGCTTCCACCACCATGGCCTTCGTGCGGTTGCTCAGGGGTCTCGCCAGGGACGAGGACTTCGGGGAGCGGGTGGTGCCCATCGTCCCCGACGAGGCCCGCACCTTCGGCATGGACGGGCTGTTCCGGGAGTTGAAGATCTACGCCTCGGGAGGCCAGAAGTACGAGCCGATCGACGCCGCGTTGCTCCTGTCCTACAAGGAGTCCCAGGACGGCCAGATCCTTGAGGAAGGCATCACCGAGGCGGGTTCGATGTGCAGCTTCATTGCTTCGGGCACGTCATACGCCGACCGCGGGGTGATGACCGTTCCCTTCTTCACCTTCTACTCGATGTTCGGCTTCCAGCGGGTGGGGGACCTCATCTGGCAGGCCGCCGATGCCCGGGCTCGAGGCTTCCTGATGGGCGGGACCGCCGGCCGGACCACCCTGGCGGGGGAGGGCCTCCAGCACCAGGACGGGCACAGCCTGATCCTTGCGTCCACCAACCCGGCTGTGGTCACCTACGACCCGGCGTTTGCCTACGAGCTAGCGGTCATCGTGGAGCATGGCCTCCACCGGATGTGCATCGATCAGGACGACGTCATCTTCTACCTCACCATCTACAACGAGAACTATGCCCAGCCGCCCATGCCCGACGGCGTGAAGGAGGGCATCGTCAACGGGATGTACCGGTTTGCCGGAGTGCCCGAAGGCGTGGAGCACCGGGCGACGGTCCTGTTCTCCGGGCCGAGCCACAGCGCCGCACGGTGGGCCCGCAAGGAACTGGCGGAACGCTACGGGGTGGGGGCGGAGCTGTGGAGCGTGACCTCCTACGGCCGGCTACGGGACGACGCCATCGCGGTGGAGCGATGGAACCGTCTCCATCCCGACCGATCGCCCCGAACCCCGCTGGTGACCGAGCGTCTCGGCGCTGTCGACGGCCCGGTGGTGGCGGTGACGGACTACATGCGGGCGGTTCCCGATCAGGTCTCCCGCTGGATTCCCGGTCCGTACACATCGCTCGGCACGGACGGTTTCGGACGCTCGGATGCCCGCGAGGATCTCCGCCGGTTCTACGAGGTGAACGGCCCGAACGTGGTGGTAGCGGTCCTTTCGCAGCTGGCAGGGGAGGGCGGGGTCGATCCGGCGACGGTGGTGGAAGCGATCGAACGCTATGGCGTCGACCCGGATGCCGTCGAGCCCTGGCGCGCAGACCACTAGAGACCCGCGCCCGTGGATCGTAGAACGCTCGAGTGGCATGACGGCGCGGCCGATGGGCTACTCCTGCTGGCCCACGCCACCGGATTCTGCAAGGAGATCTGGCGACCGGTGGTGTCGAGCCTCCGGGATCTAGGCGTTCACGCTCCTGCGCTGGCATGGGATATCCGCGGCCACGGACGGGCGCCGGAGCTGGAGTTGCCGGCGTCCTGGTGGACGTTCGGGAGGGATCTGGTCGAGCTGGTCGGCGACCTCGACCGCGCCGGACGGCTGCCGGAATCCGTGGTCGGAGTGGGCCATTCGATGGGCGGGACCGCGCTGGTCCTGGCGGAGCTCCTACGCCCCGGCACCTTCGCCGGGCTGGTGCTGGTCGAACCGGTCCTCATCCCGCCGCCCTTCGTGCGCAGCCCGGAACTGTCGCTGGCGCAGGGAGCGGCCCGGAGGCGCTCGGTCTTCGGCTCCCGGGACGAACTGGTCGAGAGCTACCTGGCCAAGCCGTTGTTCCAGCGTTGGCACCCGGAGGCGTTCCGGGCCTACGTGGACCACGGCTTCCGTGAAGTACCGGAGGGGATGGCGCTGCGCTGCCGCCGAGAGGTCGAGGCGGACGTGTTCGCCGCCGGCGCCGAGTGCGGGGCGTTCGCCCGCCTCGGCGAGCTGACCACTCCGGTGCAGCTCGTCGTCACCGACCCGGCCGGCGAGTTGGGACCCGCCATGGCGCTGCTGCCCGAGGCGCTTCCCCACGTAACCACCACCTACATGGCGGGCCAGAACCACCTCGGCCCGATGGAACGCCCCGACCTGGTCGCCTCCGAGATAGCAGACGCGCTCAAGGCCTTTGGATAGCCTCCGGGATCCAGTGTCGGTTGCTGGTGTGCTGAGAAGTTCGCGATCTACGGGACGATCTCGAAGTGGCTCCCATCCAACGGGCGCACAACTCCGAAGTGCTTGCGGTCCAGGGTGAGGATCGTGCGCGTGCGATAGCGATCGGCAAGTACCACCAGAGAAGCATCGGTGATCCCGATACCCAGGTTGCGGTAACGCTCCACGACCTGGCATGCCAGGGCCAAATCATCGGGGTTCATCATCGGCAACTCGTAGGCGCCGCCGGCCAGTTCCCGGATGACGGCCAACTCGGCTTCCACGCCCTTTCGCGTCGCGACCAGGTAGTCGATCTCGGCTATCACGAACGGTGAAACCACTATGACCGGATCGTTTGTCTCCAACCAGTCGACCACAGCCTCGTGATACCGGCCCGACTCGCTGAAAAAGGCGAGGAGGCCGCTGGTGTCAGCGATGATCACCGTTCGCCGAAACCAACCAGGTAGTCGTCGACCCGTTCAGCCCATGAGTCATCGCCGGGGATTATCCCTGGCTTCGGCACAGGACGCCCGACTGCATCCCGAATTGCTTGCCGGATTACTTCGGCTTCAGAGCAGGAGCGCTGCCTGGCGCGGCGTTCCACCTCGCGCTTGAGCGAGTCCGGTAGGTAGACAGTCGTTTTCCTCATGGCAGGTCTCCGTAGTGCCCATACATGCTACCACCCACGATGCCATACATGGTACCTGTCTCGGTCCGGTGAGGTGCTCGGAGACGTTCAGTTGCTTGACGGACCGGCAGCCGAGAATCAGCCTTATGGTTGTCGACAAAGCGCCTCGGTCGGATGGTGTGGCCGTGTTGGTTACCATTCCGGGTCGGCTGGGGAGGTCGTCCTCATCGACATCGATTACATACTCGAGCGCAACCGCGCCTGGGCGGAACGGCGGATCCAGGCAGACCCGGAGCTGTTCCGCCGCCTTGCCCGGGGGCAGCAACCGGAGATGCTGTGGATCGGGTGTTCGGACAGCCGGGTGTCCCCCAACCTGATCATGGACCTCTCGCCGGGGGACATGCTCGTTCACCGCAATGTCGCCAACCTGGTCATCCCTGCAGACCAGAGCCTTCTGTCCGTGCTGCAGTTCGCGGTGGAGGTCCTCAGCGTGCGACGCGTGGTGGTCTGTGGACACTACGGTTGCGCCGGAGTGGACGCTTATTTGAACGGGCATCCCGGTGGCCCTGCCGGGGATTGGCTCGATAATCTCTACCCGGTGACGCGTGCATACCGATCAGACCTGGCTGGCCTGCAGGGTGAGCCACTGGCACAGCGGTTGTGCGAGTTGAGCGTGATCGATCAGGTGCGCAAGGTCGCCGGCATCGACATCGTGCGCGCCGCCTGGCGCGCCGGTGCGGACCTGGAGATCCATGGCTTGGTCTACCGCATCGACAATGGTCGGCTGAGGCCGCTATGCCACCAGACCGCCGGCGGCCCCTTGCGACTCGACAGCGGGCAATGACAGTGAAGTACGACCTCGATACCCTCCGGGGGGACTTCTTCGGCGGTCTCACCTCTATGGTGGTGGCCCTGCCGGTTTCGCTGGGTTTCGGCATCGCCTCGGGCATGGGCGCTGCCGCCGGGCTCTACGGCGCCATTGCGGTGGGCTTCTTCGCCGCGGTCTTCGGGGGGACACCGTCCCAGATCTCCGGCCCGACCGCGCCCATGGCGGTGGCGATGGCGGTGGTGCTCACCACCCATGCCGACACCCTGCCTGAAGCGCTGACGGTGGTCCTGATGGCGGGCCTTTTCCAGATACTGCTGGGCCTGTCGAGGATCGGCCGGTTCGTCGCCTACACGCCCCATGTGGTGGTGTCGGGCTTCATGTCGGGCATCGGCATCATCGTCATCATCCTGCAGTTGATGCCGTTTCTCGGGGCGGACTCGGCTTCGGGCGGCGCCATCGGGGCGGTCCGGGCCCTTCCGGATGCACTTAGCAACGTCAACCCCAGCGCGGTGGTCATCGCGGTCGTGACTCTCGCGGTCGGGTTCCTCTGGCCAGGACGGCTGTCCCGGTACGCTCCCGGCCCCCTCGTTGCGCTGATCGTCGGCACCCTCATCGGCGTCCTGTGGCTCTCGGACGCGCCCGTGATAGGGGAGATCCCCACCGGACTGCCGGGTCTGGCGTGGGAGATGCCGGCGGCCGCATTCCTGGTGACCGCCCTCCAGCCGGCGCTGATCCTGGCCCTGCTGGGCTCGGTGGACAGCCTGCTGACATCGCTGGTGGCGGATTCCCTCACCGGCCGGAAGCACAACCCCGACCGGGAGATGATCGGCCAGGGGATCGGCAACATGGTGGCGGGGCTGTTCGGAGCGCTGCCCGGCGCCGGGGCCACCATGGGCACGGTCATCAACATCCGCTCCGGCGGGTCGACCCGGGTGTCCGGCGCGCTGAGGGCACTGCTCGTGCTGGCCGTGGTTCTCGGGCTGGGGCGGTTCGCCGAGCCCATCCCGCTGGCCGCCCTCGCGGGCGTGCTGGCAAAGGTCGGCTGGGACATCATGGACCGGCGGCTGCTGCTCCGGGTCCATCGCCTCCGTTCCCAGCACCTGGTGGTAATGCTGGTGACCCTGGTCCTCACGGTCTCGGTGGATCTGATCACGGCGGTGGCGATCGGATTGATCGCCGGCGGCCTGGCGCACGCCCGCCAACTGGAACGCCTGGAACTGGACAGCGTCATCTCGGTTCCGCTGCTCGACCGGACCTTCTTCGGAGAGGACAGCGATGTGGCGCGAACCTCCGATCGGTTCGAGGCTCGGGTCGGGATGGTGGCCCTAAGGGGCAGCTTCACCGTCTCCTCTGCCAACAAGCTGGTGAGCGTGATCGGATCCGAGATCGGGGACCATGAGGTGGTGATCTTCGACTTCTCGGAGACGACCTACATCGACGACAGTGCCGCCATGATGATCGCGCAGCTCATCGATGTTGCCTCCAGGTCCGACACTTCGTGCGTGATCATGGCGCAGCCCGACTCGGTGGCCAAGACGTTGGAGGCGCTGGACGTGTTGCGGGAAGTACCTGCCGATCGGATAGTCGCAACCCTGGACGAGGCGCGTAGCGTGGCCCGGGAGTGCCTGCTCGCCTGAATCCGGGTGCGCCGGGTCGATCAGCCGATCGCGGCGCCGGCGGCTAGACCGACTCCCAAGAAGAGATGGAGCCGGGCGGTCCCTTCGAGTACCCGGATGAGGGCGGGGCCGTCAGAGGCGGACCGGATGGTGCGGATCAACGGCACGGCCAGGGGAGCGGCCAGCAGCGCCAGGGCGGTCCACCGGGGGGTGAGCCCGAGTAGGGCCCCGACGGCTGCCACGGCGAAGGCGCCGGCCACCAGCGCCACGTAGAACGCCCGGGCGCGGCGCCGGCCCAGGATCACTGCCATGGTCCGCTTGCCGACCATCGAGTCGGTCTCGATGTCCCGGATGTTGTTGGCCACCAGGATGGCGGAACATGTGAAGCCGACTGGGACGGCCAGCCACCACGCCTCGGCGGGCAAGGTAGCGTCGTGTGCGTAACGGCTTCCTACCGTGGCGACCAGCCCGAAGAACACGAATACGGACACCTCCCCCATGCCCCGGTATCCGTAGGGGGAGGGACCACCCGTGTAGGTCACGGTGGCAACGAGGGCGACGACGCCCACCACTATTACCCCCCAACTGGTGATGGCGGCGATGTAGAGGCCGCACAGCGCGGCGATACCGAACATGACCGCCACGCCGGCCCAGACCCTGCGGACCGGGAGCAGTCCCGCACTCACCACCCGGGTCGGCCCGATCCGCGTCTCCGGATCCGCGCCCCGGCGGGCGTCGGAGGCGTCGTTCGCGAAGTTGGCGGCGATCTGGAGGGCGAGAGCACAGACGATGGTGGCCGCCAGGGCATCCGGGCGGAAGACCCGGTCTCCTAGGGCCAGCCCGCTACCCACCATCACCGGGGCCACGGCGGCCCAGAGGGTGCGGGGCCGGGCGGCCATCACCCAAGGTTTGGCAGGTAGGGCGTCCATGCGGTTAGTTTCGTTCAGCATGGCGGCTGAATCCAAACGTGACCTCCGGCTCCGGCGCGGTCCGGTCGTGCCGGCGCGCGAGCTGCGATGGGACTTCGGGCCCGCTTCGGGTCCGGGCGGCCAGCACGCCAACCGCTCGAATACCAGGGTCGGTCTCACCCTGTCCGTTACCGGATCCCCCTCCTTCACCGATGCGGAGAAACGGCGGATCGAGGGTCGGCTGGGGGCGAGGATGGTGTCGGGAACGCTCCGGGTCGTGGCGGATGACCACCGCTCGCAGTGGCGGAACCGCCAGGAGGCGCTGCGCCGGATGGCTGCGTTGCTCGACAGCGCCCTGGCGCCCGAGCCACCCGTCCGGCGAGCTACGAAGCCCGGCCGTTCAGCCCAACGAAAGCGCCTCGAGGCCAAGCGGCGCCGGTCCGCGACCAAACGGCTCAGACGTCCTCCTCGCGACGAGTAGTTGCTAGTTGCTAGTTGCTAGTTTATGTTGGATTACACTGCCCACTGACCACTTCTGGAACCCCTTGGGCAAGACCATCCAGACGGCAGCAGTTCCGGCCTACCCGGTAATTGGCTAGGGGGCCGGCTCGGCGGGTGGGCCGGGAACGGAGCCGGCGTCGAGCAACCTCCGGCCCGACGAGGTGAGAAGAGCGGCCGCCACCCCGACCACGGTGACGCCGCCGCCGAGCAGGTGGCTCAGGGTCATCATCTCTGCCAGGAACACCCACGCGATCGCACCGGCGAAGAACGGGATCGGCAGGTGGATGAGGGGAGGGATGTTGGCGGGGAGCCAGCGGAGGGACCAGGTCAGGAGCAAGGCGCTCGTGGTGCTTGGCAGGGCCACCACGCCGAGCACGCAAAGGAAGTCGGTACGGGTCATCTCACCGAAGTCGTGACCGGTGACCAGACCGAACATGGTCACGAAGACCGCGCCGGAGAAGACCGTGGCAACGTGCAGGGGGACGGTGTCGAGCGTCCTCCGGCCCACCTTGGTCACCACGAACTGCGTGGAGAGAAGCAGCACGGAGAGTACAGCCAGTGCCACGCCCACCGGGTGTCCGCTCGGTCCTGACGAGCCGCCCAGAACGACCACGGAGGCTCCGATCACGGCCACCAGCGTCCAGAGGCGGAACCGGATCCCGGGCCGCTCACCGAACAGGGGGATCGCCCAGAGCGCGATGAGCACCGGATTGAGCAGGAGGATGAGCGATGTGCCGGCCACCGATGTCAACTTGACGGCCTGGATGAAGGCCATCGTCGATGCGCCGTTCAGGCAGCCCGCCACCACGGGTGGCCACCACTCCCGCCCCTTGGGCCAGCGGAAGCTGAAACGCCGCAGCGCAGCCGACCCGGCCACGATGGCCAGGATCGTGAGCCAGCCCCGCCAGAACGCGAAGACCGGCGCAGCCGCGCCGGAAACCTGGACCAGCACGGGGCCGATGCTGTATCCCACGATGGATGCCGTGGCGGCGTAGAGCGGGCGACGGTCCACGGACCGTTCAGCCGGAGGTCGGGATCGGTGGGGAAGTCGGCTGCTCGAGGTCGGCGAGGCGCGTCCTGGCCAACTCCACATAGGCCGGATCGTTGTCGTAGCCGACACCGCGGCGGTTGGAGGCGGCTGCGGCCACCAGGGTGGTTCCCGAACCCATGAACGGGTCCAGTACCAGATCGTCCTCGTAGGTGTACAGCCGGATGAGGCGCGACGGGAGTTCCTCCGGGAACGGCGCCGGGTGGCCGACGCGGGTGGCGGACGCGGGCCGTATCTGCCAGACGTCCAGCGTCGCCTCCATGAACTGCTCGGGGGTGATCGTGGGTCGGTGGGGAAGGCCGGCGGCTTGCCGCCGGGCGAGGGATAGGGCACGGTCGAACCGGCCCTTGCTGGCCACCACCACCCGCTCGGTCAGATCCCGGAGTACCGGATTGGCGGGGCTGCACCACGAACCCCAAGCGCAGGATCCGCCCGCGCCCCTGGCCTTGGTCCAGATGATCTCGCCTCTCAGCAGGAGGCCCAGATCGTCCTGGAGGATGCCGGTCACGTCGGCGCTGAGGCTCCGGTAGGGCTTTCGTCCCAGGTTCGCCACGTTCACAGCGATCCGTCCCCCGGGTTCCAGGACCCGCACGCACTCGGTAAACACCTCCCTAAGGAGGCTCAGGTATTCCATGTACGACTCGGGTACCCGGCGACCGGCGACTGCCTGCTCGTACTCCTTCCCCACGAAGTAGGGAGGTGAGGTGACCACCAGGGCCACGCAGTTCTCGGGAAGGTGGTGCATGTCGCGGCTGTCGCCCAGGATGGCGCGGGGCTGGTCGAAGCCCGGCGCCGGCACCACCCGGTCGTCATCGGAGATGTCGGGCGCCGGGAAGCGATCGTAGAAAGCCGAGGAGTCGTGACCCTCGCGCCGACCCGAGCCGAAGGCCGAGGTCGCCGTGCCTCTTCGCGGTCGCTCCATCCTGCCTGACATTCCCCGGTTCCGTCCCCGGCGAGTGTACCGCTCGGCCTCTATCGTGCTTACCGGCATCGAAGCGCGGGATTCCGGACAAGGAGGTCCAGATGGAAGCATTGATACTGATCGGTCGGATCCTCTTCTCGCTGATCTTCATCGGGGCCGGCATCGGGCACCTGGCCGACGCGGAGGGTTCCTCCAGGTATGCGGAGTCGAGGGACGCACCCTCCAGCGGAATAGTCATCCGGCTCTCGGGTGTGCTGATCGCCGCGGGTGGGCTGGGCGTTATGTTCGGCGTCTGGATGGACCTGGCCGCGCTCGGGTTGGCCGTCTACTGCCTGCTCACCGCGTTGCTGGTCCACCACTTCTGGACGGACGAGGCGCGTGACCTGCAGCTCGAGATGTCCATGTTCATGAAGAACGTCTCGATGGCCGGCGCCGGCCTGATGATCTTCGCGCTGTCCGCGGGTGGCGTAGAAATGGGTTGGCAGCTCGGGCCATCCCTCTTCAGCCTGTAGAACGGTCCTCAGGCCGGATGGGAGCAACCGCGACGGAGACGATCTCGTCCTGACCCGCCTCGGCGGAGAGTAGGTGACGTCAGTCGTCGGGAGGCGGATGCTGGACTGCTGTGCATCCGATCACGATCTGGCCGAAGTCGACGGCCGCTCCGGTCATCATGCCCGACTCGTCGGACGCCAGGAACGCCACCGCCCTGGCCACCTCAGAGGTCTTTAGAAGCCTCCCGAAGGGCTGGTCGGCCTCGGCCTTCTCGAGCCATCGTTGGTCGTCGCCGTGGAAGCTGGTCCTGACGGCGTGCTCGCCGGGGGTGTCCGTCCAACCGATGTTGAGGACGTTGACCCGGATCCGATCCCAGAGCACCGAGTTGGCCACGTTCTTGGTGAGGGTCACCAGGGCGCCCTTGGTGGTGGAGTAGATGGTCAGTTGGGGACCACCGCCGTGGGCCGCCACCGAGGCGATGTTGACGATCGAGCCTTCGATGCCCTCGCGGCGCATGAGGCGGATGGCGCCCTGCATGAGCAGGAAGGGGGCCCGGACGTTGACCGCCATGAGGTGATCGAACAGCTCGACGGTGGTGTCCTCGACCGTGGCGCGTTGCGTGTCGCCGGCCGCGTTGACCAGAACGTCGATCCGCCCGAACTCCCGGTCGGTTATGTCGATCAGGTTGCCGACCGCGCCCGGATCGCCTAGGTCGGCGGGCGCGAACACCGTCCGGCACGCGGCATCGTTCAAGCGGGCGGCAACCGCATCGCCTCTCTCCTCGTTCCGCCCGGTCACCACCAGCCCGGACAGGCCCTCGTCCACCAGCCGGACGGCGATAGCCTCGCCCAGGCCCTGGGTACTGCCGGTTATCAGCGCGACCTTGCCGTCGAATCGTCCCATGACCCCTTCCTATCGTCGCTTCATCGGGCGCCGTCCAGGCGGGCGAGCACGCCGGGCCAGGCGTCCGGATTGAGGAGATGGGGCGGTTGCTGCCCGTCCAGCACCATGAGAGCCTGGCGGACGGCCGTACTGAACATGCGCTCCCGGGCCTCCGGCGTGGAGGAGGCCACATGGGGCGTCACAATCACGTCAGTGTGGTGGAGCAACGGATGATCGGGGCGGAGGGGCTCGGGATCGGTGACGTCCAGCCCGGCAGCCGACAGTTGCCCGCTGTCCAGGGCATCGATCAGGGCATCGTGGTCGACCAGGCCTCCCCGGGCGGCGTTCACGAGCAACGCCCCCTTCTTCATGGCGGCGAAGGCACCGGCGTTGAACATCCTGTAGTTGCCGGCGCTCATCGGGACATGGACCGAGACTGCATCGCTCCGGCCCAGTAGTTCCTCCAGCGTCCGGGCGCGCTCAACACCAGGCGGGAACGCCTCGTCAGGCAAGTAGGGGTCGTGGGCCAGGACCTCCATACCCAGAGCCGCTCCTACCGCGCCGACCCTCCGGGCGATCCGTCCGTATCCCACCAGGCCCAGGGTCTTGCCGTCCAGTTCTGTCGCTTCGTGCCTCAAGTAGTAGTTGCCCATACCCTCCCGAAGCCGCTCGCTCGACCGGACGAGTTGCTTGGCGGCGGCCAGGAGGAGGGCTACGGAGTGCTCGGCAGTGGGAACGGTCGGACCTTGAGGGACGTTGCACGCCGCGATCCCGCGGCGCGTGGCGGCTTCGAGATCGACGGTGTCGTAGCCGATACCGGTGCGGAACACGCCCAGCAGGTCGGGGGCGCGATCGAAGAGGGTGTCGTTGTAATCGAGCCGCGCCGCGATGGCGGCCTGGGCGGTCGAGATTCCGGCAGGAGGGTCGTCGTCCCGTCCCGGACCAAGCATGTCGACGGATGGGGGCACGAACGGCATGAGCTCGGGCGTCACCCTCCGCTCGAACCAGATCCGGTAACCCAAGTCCTCCTCCTAGACGTGCAGACACTTGTCTCGGATAGGAGCGGGGAGGATACCGCACCGCGTGCGCCCGGTTATCAGAAGGCGTTCCTCCACTTGGGCCGGCGCAGGAACACCACCAGCGGGGTGAGCGCCACCGCAGCCGCGGTTATCACGAAGAGAGATCTCGGTCCGGCGGCTTCGTAGATGGGCGCGGCGGCAAAGGCGCCGATCGCAGCCAGCACGAACCCGTACGCCTCCACGAGGCCCTGCGCTTCGGCCGCCTGGCTGGCAGGCGCGGCCCTGGCCACGGCGGCCTGACCGGGCAGGGTCACGAAGGCCCAGCAGCCGGCGTGCAGGGCGCCTACAACCAGGAGGGGAAGCACCGCCGACACCAACCCGTAGCCGGCCAGGAGGGGGAGCCCGATCACCGCCGCCACCAGGCCCAGCCGGATCGGGTTCACACGGTCCGACAACCGGCCGCTGACCGGCGTGAGCACGATGGCGGGCAGGGCTATCACCAGAAATCCGACGCCGGTCAGCCACGGGCGGGCCCCGAGATCGGTCATGTACCGGGACCAGATCGCATCGATGACGCCGACGTAGAGCCAGTTGGAGGCGGCCAGCAGCAGTCCGGACATGAAGCCCGGCAGGGCGGAGAGGCGGCGGCGGCTGAGCCTGATGGTCGGCCGCTCGTACTCTCCGGGCCGGACCGCCGGCAGGGCCAGCAGCACTACCACTCCGGCCGCGGCGGTTACCAGGAACGGGATGGCCAGGCCGAACTCGTTTAGCACCCCTCCGAGCACGGGCCCGACCAGGATCCCGCCGAGCATCGCCACCATCAGCGAGCTCAGAGCCTGTCCATGGCGGTCCGGGGACCAGCTCAGCATCACCCGGCGCGCCGCTCCCACCGAGACCCCCTCGGCGATGCCCATGAGCGCCCGGGCCGCAACCCACTGCCAGAGCTCCACCGCGAAGACCATCCAGAGCAGCGACATCACCAGCAGGACGCACCCTAGGGTGATCAGGCGCAGCTCCCAGCCCCGGTCGGCCAGCGGGGTCAGCCAGATGTTGCCGAACAAGGTCATCGCGAACGGTATGCCGGCGAGCAGGCCCAGGGACCAGGTGGGAAACCCGAACCGGTCCTGGATCACGGCCAGGAGCGAGAAGATGACGCCGATGCCCGTGGCCAGTGTGGCGATATAGGAGAGGAGGATTAACCGGGGGAGCCGGTAGGCGGAGGGGATGCGGGTGGACACGCGCCGACCATCCTAACGGTCGGCCCCCGGACCGGCCCGCGGGCAGCGACCCGACGGGGACTCGGTGGTGGAGTCGATCGCCTCGAGGAAGATGTCGATCTCGTGCGCTGCGGTGGCGTAGGTGATCTCATCGATCCGGTCGGTGGCGTAGACCACTCCGATCATCTCGTCGTGATGGTTGAGCAGCGGCCCACCCGAGTAGCCGGCCGCTGCGGGAGCGCGAACCCGGACGTTGTCCCGGCGTACGGAGGTCTCCTCGTCGTAGATGTTGCGACCCACGGCGACGATCAGATCGGCGTCGGCGAACGGAACCTCGGCCCGATCCTGGCCGCCGCGGAGCCGGATCAGGCGTCCACTTTCTCCGGCCACGGCTCGGGCCACGGTGAGGATGGGTCGGTCCACGGAGGGAGCTCGCAGCAGGGCCAGGTCTCGATCGAAGTCGATGCCGACCAGCGTGGCGGCATGCTCCGAGCCGTCCTCGAAGGTGACGGTCAGGCCGCCCTCCGAGCCGGCCACGTTGTGCGCCACCGTCACTAGGTAGTGCCGGTCGATGGAGACCGCCGAGCCGACCATGTCCTGACCGCAGACCCGACCCCGCAGCTGGGCGATCGCATCGAACGGATCGGTGGCGATGGCCGGTTCCGGCGATCCGCACGCGGCTACCAAGAGCGCCAGACCGAGCGCGAGCCGGCTCACGACCAGGAGGAGCACTCCGGTCGGAACCGGGCCGGCAGGGCGTGAAGGGGGCTGGGCGTTCGCTCGAGAAACTCCGAGCTGCGGTGCCGCGTGATGGTGCTGTCGGACCGGGTGGCGAATGGACGCTCTGGTACGGACCTTTCCAGCACCCTCCTAGAGTAGGAGGCGATGGATTCCTTGGAGGCGTCGCTCGATCCCAAGCCGAGTGTCGAGTACGCCATGTTGGCCGACGCTGTCCAGGCGGTGGGCGGCAAGCTCTACATCCTGGGCGGGGGCTGGGAGCTGCTCTACGTCGAGTCCTTCCCGGCTCGCCATCCCTCCATAGGCGTCGGAATCCGGCTGCGCGTCCCCTGGCCCTTCGCGGACTCCTTCAGGCTGTCGGTGGACCTGATGAATGAGGACGGCCGGAGCCTCCTCGGCAACACCCGGTTCACCCGGACGGTCCAGGTACGGCCACCGGTCAGGCGTCTCCCCGGAGCAGAAATGGGGATGACCCGGGCCTTCACCTTCAACAACCTGGTGTTCCCCGGGCCGGGCGGCTACTCCTTTGCGATCTACGTCGAGAATGACGAGGTGTTCCGGATTCCCTTCCGGGTCCTGGAGCGGGCCCGCCGGGCGCCCCGGGCCGGCGGCGGCTGAGATCCATCAGCGCCACAGGGTCAGAACTGCTCGATCCTGCCGGCGGTCCGGATTCGAGTGGTCCGGCCCGAGACCAGCAGCTCGTAGCCTTCACCGGCCACCACCAGCGGGCAACCCCGGTCCGGGTAGAGCTCCGATGCCACGATCAGCCCCACCACCAGGATCGGGTCGACCTGCTGTAGCACCAGCGCGGCGGGCGCGGTCCTGAGGCGCACCGACTCGGCCAGAACCGCGGAACCACCCGATGATCCCCTACCGCCCGGGAGGATGAGAACACGACCGGCGGTCGGCTGCCCGTGCTGGGGATGGTGGGCGTCGATGATGGTTCCGTCCAGGGGATCGATCCCTCCCCACCAGCTCAGAGGTTGGTCGAGAACCAGGCTCGGACCCTCGGCGATGCCCGGAACGATGGCGGTGGCGCCGATGCTCACCACGGCCGCCGCTCCCTGATCACCCGACCCCCTACCGCCGACTCCACGCAGTCGGAGGCTGAACCGAACACCACGTCGATACCGAGGTTGCCGGGTGCGTAGTAGGCCCACTTGGCGGAGTCGGTCATCGCTGCTCCGGAGCCGGCGGGAAGGATCGAGGTCACGTAGGTGCAGGTGTCCACCACGAACACCACCCCGGCCTCCTCCAGGCGCCTCACGACCTCGGAGGACGAAGCCAGGACGTCCCTTCCCGTGTTCACGTAGAGCGTCACGTCCGGGTGGATCGGGCGACCTGCCAGAAGGTCCTGGAGCCGGGCGATCTGGCGGGCCGAGTAGTGGGGCGTTCCCAGGTTCACCGTGCGCAGGTTCCCCGCGCCGGCATTCGACAGGTCCCGGTAGGCGCGCGTGATAGCGTCCGTGGTAACCCTCACCAGGCGCGGCTGGATACCTCCGGTGGCGCTCGCCAGGGTGGGGGCCTCGGGCGTGATCCCGACCACATGCATCATGCCGACCGCTCCCGACGTGGCCGCTCCCGCACCCAGGATCTTGAGCTGATCCTCCGTCGCCGATTCGATGCCGGTGATGGCGGGAACCTCGGATCCGGCCTCGCGTCCCACCAGGATTCCCAGCACGGCGAAGAACTCGTCGGTGAGCCGCGCCCTCTCCGCTATCCCCGAGACATCGATCCTGACACGGGCGCGGCGGTGCCCGTCCAGGTAGAGGCCGAACTCCGGCGCTCGGCCGGTGAGGGCGGCGGCCATGTCGGCGAAGTCGCCGAACCGGGGTGTCCGGGCGCCGAGCACCGAGTTGGCGAACACGATGGCGTTCGACTCCCCCCAGGCGACGCGATCGCCGAAGCCGGGACGCTCCTCCAACTGGTAGGGAGCGCAGGTCCAGGTCGGGGAGGCGCCCATGTCGAGGTAGGCCCGCGTCATGGCCAGGGCGGCATCCCGGGTCGCGTCGTCCCCGCGGAAGAGATCGGGATGGAGCAGATCCAGCGAGGAGACGTTGAGGGTGGTGGGCACGGCCACTCTGCCACCCTCGTCACGCAGCCGGGTGGCGAAGTCCAGGCTGGCCCGGCCGAGATACAGCGTGCCGTCGATGTGGGCGCCCGAGATGTCGATCATCCGGCGGGCGCCGGTGGCGCGCGCCATGCCCACCAGGATGCGCATGGCGAGGGCCTGTGCCTCGCTGCCCTCGCCGCGCAGCATGGCCTGATCCTCGTCGGCCAGGAAGGGGTTCATTCACGTCCTGTGTGGTCGGCGCCGGTCGCGGATTGTATTGGTCGGGTCGGCTCGGACTCGCCGGGCGTAGCTGGAGGCTCCGATCGCCACTACTCTCGGCGGTCAATGGCGCTTGCGCAGTCTTTTCTCGATCAGTTCGACGAGCCCTTCGGTTACATGGACTTCGCCTCGATCGGCGCCATGTCGATCCCTGCCCGCGCCGGCCTCCAGGAGATGGCCGACACCATGTCGGGCAGCCCCGGACGGCTGGTGCCGATCGTGATGGACCGGGTCGAGACGGCCCGCCGCCGGGGCGCCCGCTTGGTGGGTGTCCCTCCCGGGCAGGTGACCGTGGTGCCCAGCACATCCGCGGGCCTGTTCGCGGTCGCATTCGGCCTGGCCGGCGGGTCGGTGGTGGTGCCCGAGACCGAGTTCCCGGCCAACCTCTACCCCTGGGTGCGGGCCGCCGAGGCGGGACGCATCGACCTGAGGACGTTCCCGGTTCCGGGGGGCCGGCTGACGGCTGATCTGGTGGCGCGCGCGGTTGACGACGGCACCACGGCGGTGGCGCTCAGCCATGTCGATTACCGCACCGGCTTCCGGTGCGACCTGCCCGCCATCCGGGAGGCGGCCGGACGGGCGCTCCTGGTGGTCGACGCAGTCCAGGGCCTGGGCGCGCTCCGGTTCAGCATGGAGGGCGTGGATGTGATGGTGGCGGGCGGTCACAAGTGGCTCCGGGCCGGGGGAGGGGCCGGGCTGATCGCAGTATCCGAGCGGGCCCTGGAACGGCTCCGGCCTGCCATGACCGGGTGGCTCGGCGTCGTCGATCCGTTCGATACCGCCGCCCCGCTCCCGCATCCGCCCCTCGACGGCGCCGACCGGTTCGTCATGGGAAGCGCGGGCTTCCCCGCGGTCGCAGCCCTCGCCGAGTCGCTGCGGGTCCTGCAAACCGTCTCGATGGAAGACGTGGAGGCGGCGGTCATCGCCCGATCCACGGCCGTGGAAGAGGAAGCTCGCAAGGCAGGCGCCCGGGTACTGAGTCCGTGGCGCGGGGACGGCGAGCGCAGCGGCATCGTCAGCTTCACCCTCGCCCGGGATTCGTCCGCGGATGTGCACGCCCGTCTCACCGCGGAGGGTTTCACCCTGACCGAACGAAACGGAATGCTGCGGGTTGCCCCGCATGCCAGCACCCACCCCGACGCTCCGGCAGCCATGGGCGAAGTACTCGCCAAATAGTGCCCGTGGTTGTTGTTGCCGTTTGATCGTAGATGTTGGGCTGGGCTAATCATTGGATTCATGACTAGAGTAGGGATTGACTCGGTTAGGTCGCCGGCGGCGGTCGTGACAGAGTCAAGCAAGAGTGGCGGCACGCTGGTTCGGCAGAGCATCCCTCGGGTAGCTCACCAGCAGTGCCGCCGTTCTACATCCCATACGATATGTGATCAACAACTAGCAACTAACAACTAGCAACTAGATACTTCCGGCTTCCTCGAGTTCGCCCACGGCTCGGGCGGCATCCTCCAGATCGCCTTCGACGACCACGGTGGCCACCTCGCCGACGGACTCCGGATACGGGTCGTTCCGGGGTTCCGCCCCCACCCAGATCACCCGCCGTACCCCGGCGTTGCGGGCTGCCTCGGCCCATCCGTCCAGGACGTCATCCGGGTGTTCGGCGAAGGCTCGGTCGCGGTCGTCATAGGCCGCTTCGGTCACCAGAACCGCGCAGAAGCAATAGAGCGCCGCCGCTTCCACGTGCGAGCTGTCGGAAACGTCCCCTAGGGCGACCTTCACACCCCGTTCCTTGAGACGGTCGGCGGCCGTGTCACGGGTGATGAAGGCCCGGACCTCGGCCGCCGAACGGCAGACTGTCGAGATGATGGCATCGCCGATCGGTGTGTCGGCGCCCACGACTATCACTGGCATACCAACAAACTATCAGTTCGGGGGATTTTGGGCCGGGCCCGCACGGGTGTGTAGGCGGATGCCGGAAAGACGGGATGGGTCGGTCCGGCCCCTCTACTCTGGGGCTCGTTGCCGGCTTGCGGACCAACTGGACATTTCTCAGTACCCGCCTACCATGACGGATTCGGCCGCCCGCCCGAGGAGGCCGTCCCGGTTGGATTCGTGACCGACCAACACCCCTCCCGACGCTGCCGGAGGATTCGTAATAGGGATGCGATGGGGGAGAAGAAGTTGATGCCCGGTTTGTACCGGAGCCAATTCGAGCATGAGGCTTGCGGAGTCAACTTCGTCGCGGACCTGAAGGGGAAGCGCAGCCACCATCTCGTCATGCTGGCGATGGGGGCGGCGGAGAGCATGACGCATCGTGGTGCGACGGGGTCCGACCCCGAAACCGGAGACGGGGCCGGCATCCTGCTGCAGGTTCCCGATCGTTTCCTGAGGGCCGCCGTTCCTTTCGAGCTGCCGCCGATAGGTCGCTACGCCACGGGTATCGCCTTCTTCCCCGACCGCCATGATCTGACTGCGGAGGGAATCCGGAGGGTCGAGGAGATCGTGGCCGACGAGGGCCTCGAGGTGCTCGGCTGGCGGGAGGTGCAGACCGATCCGTCCGTGATAGGGAGCGATGCCCACAAGACGATGCCGGCCATGCGGCAGGTGTTCATCGACGGGAGGGGCGCTTCCGGGATGGCGCTGGAGCGACGAGCCTACGTGGTACGGAAGCGGATCGAGCACGAGGTGCGCCTGGGGACGGGCGACGGGGGTCCGCAAGAGGCGATCGGCGGGGCGCCCACGATGCACGAGGATGTCTACTTCGCGAGCCTGTCGGGCAGGACCCTCATCTACAAGGGCATGCTCACCGGGTTGCAGCTGCCCGACTTCTTCATCGACCTGCACGACGACCGGGTCGAGAGCGCGATCGCTCTCGTCCACGCCCGATTCTCCACCAACACCTTCCCGATGTGGCCGCTGGCCCATCCCTACCGGATGATCGCCCACAACGGCGAGATCAACACCATCCAGGGCAACCGTAACTTCATGAGATCCCGCGAGAGCCTCCTGGCCACCGACCTGATACCGGATCTCGAACAGGTATTCCCGGTCTGCACTCCCGGTGTTTCCGATACGGCCGGTTTCGACGAGGTGCTGGAACTGCTCTACATGGGCGGGTACTCGCTGCCCGAGGCGGTCCTGATGATGATCCCCGAGCCGTGGGAGAAGCACGAGAGCATGGACCCGGCGGTGCGGGACTTCTACCGCTATCACGCCTCCCTGATGGAGCCATGGGACGGTCCGGCGTCGATCGCCTTCACCGATGGGCGGCAGATCGGCGCGGTGCTCGATCGCAACGGGCTGCGTCCCTCCCGCTACTGGGTCAGCGATGACGACCTGGTGGTCATGGCCTCGGAGGTGGGCGTCACCGACGTTCCCCAGTCCCGCATCGTCGAGAAGGGCCGGCTCCGCCCCGGGAGGATGTTCCTGGTGGACACCGCCAGGGGCCGCATCGTTCGGGACGTGGAGATTAAGAGCGAGTTGGCGACGGCTCGGCCCTACACCGCCTGGCTGGGGGAGGGCCTGGTCCGGCTCGGGGAGCTTCCCGAGGTGACCGCGGATGAGCGAGGCGACCTTCCGGTGCAGGAGCGGCTCCGAGCCTTCGGCTACACCCACGAAGACCTGAAGATGCTGATCGCGCCCATGGCCGGCGGGGGCGAGGAAGCGCTCGGATCGATGGGCACCGACACGCCGCCGGCGGTGCTGTCCGAGCGCAGCCGGCTCCTCTTCGACTATTTCAAGCAGCTGTTCGCCCAGGTGACCAACCCGCCGCTGGACGCCATCCGGGAGGAGTTGGTTACCTCGATGCGGACCACCATCGGGCCGGAGTCCAACCTGTTCCGTCCGGGGCCCCGCTCCTGCAACATGATCGAGCTCGACAGTCCCGTGATCGACAACGGGCAACTCGCTTCCCTGCTCCGCATGGACGAGGTCCCCGCGGTGGGGGGTAAGGCCGCCGTGGTGAGCTGCCACTTCAGCCCCGACGGTGGGGGCGACTCCCTGCGCCGAGCCCTCGAACGGGTGTGCGCCGAGGTCGACGGGCTGATCGAGTCCGGGGCGTGGGCGATAGTGCTGTCCGACCGGGACGTGGGCCCGGACCGGGTTCCGATTCCCTCACTCCTCGCGACGGCCGCCGTTCACCACCACCTGATCCGCACCAGGAACCGCACCCGGATCGGCCTGATCGTCGAGACCGGGGACGCCCGGGAGGTCCATCACCTGTGCCTACTGCTGGGGTACGGCGCCACGGCCGTCAACCCCTACATGGCCTTCGCCGCCATCGACCACATGATCGAGAACGGCAGTCACGGGCTGGCCGGGATGGACCCCGCCAAGGCCCATGCCAACTACGCGAAAGCGGCCGGCAAGGGAATCCTGAAGGTGATGTCGAAGATGGGCATCTCGACCATCGCCTCCTACATCGGGGCACAGATCTTCGAGGCGGTGGGGATCGGCGCCGAGGTGATCGACCCCTACTTCACCGGGACCGTGAGCCGCATCGGGGGTGTCGGCCTCGACGTGATCGCGGCCGAGGCGGTCCACCGGCACCGCAGCGCGTTCGCGGACAACCCAGGCGAGACGGCCCACCGCGACCTGGACGGAGGGGGCGAGTACCAGTGGCGGCGGGAGGGGGAGTACCACCTGTTCAACCCGGAGGTGGTGTACAGGCTCCAGCACTCGACGCGGGCGGGCCGCTACGACCTGTTCAACGAGTATGCCCGTCTCGTGGACGAGCAGGCGGAACGGCTGGGCACCCTGCGGGGTCTCTTCCGGTTCAAGACAGGGGAACGCACCCCTGTGCCCATCGAAGAGGTGGAGCCGGCGTCGGAGATCATGAAGCGGTTCACCACCGGCGCCATGTCCTACGGGTCCATCTCGAAGGAGGCGCACGAGACTCTCGCCATCGCCATGAACAGGATCGGCGGCAAGTCCAACACCGGTGAGGGCGGTGAGGACCCGGTCCGCAACATCCCGGACCCCAACGGTGACCTGCGGCGCAGCGCGGTCAAGCAGGTGGCTTCCGGCCGGTTCGGCGTCACCTCCGAGTACCTGGTGAACGCCGACGATCTCCAGATCAAGATGGCCCAGGGCGCCAAGCCGGGGGAGGGAGGCCAGCTTCCCGGCTACAAGGTCTACCCCTGGATCGCCGAGACCCGGATGTCCACCCCGGGTGTGGGCCTGATATCCCCCCCGCCCCACCACGACATCTACTCGATCGAGGACATCAAGCAGCTCATCCACGACCTGAAGAACTCCAACCCGGAGGCGAGGATCCACGTCAAGCTGGTGGCCCAGATGGGTGTCGGAACCGTGGCGGCCGGGGTTGCCAAGGCGAAGGCCGACGTGGTTCTCATCTCCGGGCACGACGGTGGGACCGGGGCCTCGCCGCTGACGTCCATCAAGCATGCCGGCGGGCCTTGGGAGATCGGTCTGGCCGAGACGCAGCAGACGCTGCTGCTGAACGGTTTGAGGGATCGGATCGTGGTGCAGGCGGACGGGCAGCTGAAGACCGGCCGGGACGTGATGATCGCCGCGCTGCTGGGCGCCGACGAGTACGGGTTCGCCACCGCGCCGCTGGTGGTCTCGGGCTGCATCATGATGAGGGTCTGCCACCTCGACACGTGCCCGGTGGGGGTGGCGACCCAGAACCCGGACTTGCGCAAACGTTTCAACGGTAGGGCGCGCTTCATCGTCAACTTCATGCGTTTTGTCGCCGAGCAGGTGAGGGAACTGCTCGCCGAGCTGGGCTTCCGCAGCCTGGACGAGGCGATCGGCCATGCCGAGTTGCTCGACGTGCGCGACGCCGTGGACCACTGGAAGGGCGACGGTCTCGACCTCTCCCCGATCTTCCACGTGCCCGAACTGGCCCCCGGCCAGGCAAGGAGGCAGACCACCGAGCAGGACCACGGCCTCGCCCAGGCCCTCGACCAGACGCTCATCCAGCTCGCGGAAGGGGCCCTGGCCGGCGGTCCTCCCGTGACCCTGGACCTCCCGGTCCGTAACGTGAACCGCTCGGTGGGAACCCTGCTCGGTTACTACGTCACCAGCCGTCACGGAGCGGCCGGGCTCCCGGATGACTCCATCTCGGTGAACTTCACCGGCATGGGCGGCATGAGCTTCGGGGCTTTCCTACCCAGGGGCGTCACCCTGCGGCTTGTCGGGAGCGCCAACGACTATGTCGGCAAGGGCCTGTCGGGAGGTCGGATCGTGGTCACGCCCCCGCCGGAGGCCCCCTTGGTGGCCGAGGAGAACATCATCGCCGGGAACGTGATCCTCTACGGCGCCACCTCGGGAGAGATGTTCCTGAGGGGCGTGGTGGGGGAGCGCTTCTGCGTCCGCAACTCGGGCGCGGTGGCCGTGGTGGAAGGGGTCGGAGACCACGGTTGCGAGTACATGACCGGTGGGCGAGCGGTGATCCTGGGCCGTACAGGCCGCAACTTCGCCGCCGGAATGTCCGGCGGGATCGCATACGTCTACGACCGGGATGGCTCCTTCCCCGGCCAGGTCAACACCGAGATGGTGTCGCTCGACCCCCTCGACAAGGACGATCTCGCCTTCCTTCGTACCACGCTGGGCGCCCACCTCGCGGAGACGGGTTCAGCCGTGGCCGCCCGGATACTGGATCGATGGGACCGGGAGGTGCGCCGCTTCGTCAAGGTGATGCCGGACGACTACAAGCGGGTGCGTGAAGCGGTGCGGCAGGCCGAGGAGGCCGGCGAGCCGGTGCTCGACGCGATCATGGCGGCGGCCCATGGGTGATGTCCGGGGCTTCCTCACGCACGGGCGCCGGACCCCGGTGCGCCGCCCGGTGGGGCTCCGGGTGCTCGACTGGAGGGAGGTCTACGAGGACTTTCCGGTCACGCAGGTCCGGGATCAGGCCTCCCGGTGCATGGACTGCGGGATCCCCTTCTGCAGCGGGGGCTGCCCGCTCGGCAATCTGATTCCCGACTGGAACGACCTGGTGTACCGCGACAGCTGGCGCCAGGCCATGGATCGGCTGCATGCCACCAACAACTTCCCCGAGTTCACCGGACGGTTGTGCCCGGCGCCCTGCGAGGCGGCCTGCGTGCTCGGCATCAACTCCGACCCGGTGACCATCGAGCAGATCGAGCTGGAGATCGTCGAGAAGGCCTGGGCCGAGGGGTGGGTCACTCCGGTGATGCCCACCACGGTGACCGGCCGAAGCGTGGCGGTGGTCGGATCCGGACCGGCGGGGTTGGCGGCGGCGCAGCAGCTCACCCGGGCCGGCCACGCCGTCACTGTTTTCGAGCGGGATGACCGCATCGGCGGGCTGCTGCGCTACGGCATTCCCGACTTCAAGATGGAGAAGCAGTTCCTGGATCGACGCCTGGACCAGATGGAGGCCGAGGGCACCCGGTTCCGGGTTAACGCCGACGTCGGGGTCGACCCGCCCGCCGATCGGCTCCGGGACGAGTTCGACGCCGTGATACTGGCCGGCGGCGCCACCTTGGCTCGTGACCTGCCGATCCCCGGCCGGGACCTGGACGGCATCCACCAGGCGATGGAGTACCTGACGCCGTCCAACCGTTTGCAGGCGGGCGACCTGTCCACAACCCCGATCTCCGCCCGCGGCAAGCGCGTCATCATCATCGGCGGCGGCGACACCGGCGCGGACTGCCTCGGAACCGCCCACCGCCAGGACGCGGCATCGGTGCACCAGTTCGAGATCATGCCCCGGCCTCCGGATCAGCGGGCCGATTCGACGCCGTGGCCGGTCTGGCCCCTCATGTACCGCGTGTCGGCCGCCCACGAGGAGGGCGGGCAGCGCGAGTTCGCCATCAATACGGAGGAGTTCGTGGGCGACTCCGGCGGACATGTCACCGCGCTCCGGACCCACCGGGTCGACATGACCTTCCGTGACGGCCGGCCTGCCTTCGAGCGACTGGACGATTCCACCGAGGAGTATCCCGCCGACCTGGTGCTCCTGGCGCTGGGCTTCGCCGGCCCGGATCGATCACCCATGCTGGAGCAGCTGGGCGTGGTCATGACCGACCGGGGGAACGTGGCCCGCGACCATCGATGGGCCACGAACATAGAGGGTGTCTTCGTGGCAGGTGACATGGGCCGAGGCCAGTCGCTGATCGTATGGGCCATCGCCGAGGGCAGGAGCTGCGCGGCTGCGGCGGACCGCTATCTCATGGGCGACACCATGCTTCCGGACCCGGTCACCCCGACCGACACCCCCTGGCGCTAGGAGGGTACTGAAAAAGTGTCCAGTCGGCTCGTCATCCCGCAATGAAACCCCAGGTCAAGGCATCACGGGCCAACCTATCCCCGTCTTTTTCAGCACCCTCCTCACCCTGATCACCTTCCACTTCGACACACCGGGCCTATTTCAGGCGCTTCAGCCTCGTGCGTCGTGGGCCGGATCGGATTCCTCACCTCTGAGCCGGGCGGGCTCGACGGCGTGGCGACCGAAACGGACTCTCAGGTCGTCCACGGTCTCCGCCAGGTTCTCCCAGCGCTCCTCGTGGCCGGCCATCATCTGCCGGGGCGCGTCGCCGGGTTGCAGACCGCTGACCGCGACGCCGAGAAGCCGGACGGGCCGGTCGCCCACGCCCGTACGGTCCAGCAGGCGGCAACAGGACCGGTAAAGCACCGTGGACACATCGGTCGCGGACGGCAGGGTCTCGGCGCGGGTGATGGTCCTGAAGTCGGGAAACCGGAGTTTGAGAGACACCGTGCGTCCCGAAAGTCCCGCCCGACGTAGCCTCCACGCGACCTGATCGGCCTGTCGCAACAGTTGGGAACGCAGCGCCTCCGCACCCGAGATGTCATGCTCGAAGGTCTGCTCGACCGAGATCGACTTGGCGTCGCTGCGGGGTTCCACAACCCTCTCGTCGATCCCGTTGGCCAGGCGGTGGAGGTGAGACCCGGTCGCCTCTCCCAGGTGGCGGCGGAGGAGGGGAAGGGGCACGCCGGCCAGCTGACCTATCGTGCCTATTCCCATCGAGGCGAGCTTGCTCCCCGTGGACTTGCCGACCCCCCACAACTCGCGCACGTCCAGGTGTTCCAGGAACGCCTTCTCGCTTCCCTCGGTGACGATAAGGACGCCGTCCGGCTTCGCGTATCCGGATGCCATCTTGGCCAGGTACAGGGAGGTGGCCGCGCCCACCGAGGCCGGAAGGATCAGTTCGTCTCTGATCCGAGCCCGGATGGCCTCGGCCACCGCGCGGCTGTCCGGGTAATGGCGGCGCAGGCCGCGTACATCGAGGAAAGCCTCATCGACGGACAGCCCCTGCACGAGGGGAGTGAAGTCCCGGAATATCGAGAAGACCCGCTCCGAGATCTCTCCGTAACGTCGGTGGCGGGGTGGCACGATCACCAGTCCCGGGCTTGTCCGCCGGGCGGTGCTCATCGGCATAGCCGAGTGGACACCGGTAGCTCGGGCCTCGTAGGAAGCGGACGCGACCACTCCTCTCGGTCCCTCGCCACCGACGACCACAGGCTGTCCCACGAGCCCGGGGTTGTCGAGTCTCTCCACTTCCACGTAGAACGCATCCATGTCCACATGGAGAATGGGCTCGGCGATGCGCGGCTCGTCCATGTGCGGCCAACACTAGGTGATGAGTTGCTAGTCGCTAGTTGCTAGTCATTAGTTGTCTACGACAGCTTGTCTTAGATGAGATCGTTCTAGTGTTCGTAGGCTGTTCGAGTTACCCATCGCGCCCAGCCAAAAGCCGAGAGCTCGCGCTCTTGGTTTTCGTGCTCTGGTTCCGGCCTGGGCTTGGTATCATCAGGGCATATCCATCTGAACGACCGGGCCTTGTTTACCGGTGGCGGAGGCCTCACCATGACGACCACAGTTGATATCGACCTCGGCGCCTACAAGCTGGGCTGGAGCGACCCCGAGGACGAATACGTCTTCAAGCCCGAGAAGGGCCTCTCCGAGGACATCATCCGCGAGATGTCGTTCATCAAGGGCGAGCCGGACTGGATGCTCAACTTCCGCCTCAAGGCCTACCGCCGGTTCCAGGCGCGACCCATGCCCACGTGGGGCGGCGGCGGTCTGCTGGAGGAGATCGACTTCGACGACATCTACTACTACGTCAAGCCGGCCGAGGAGCAGGCCAAGGATTGGGACATGGTGCCCGAGTCCATCAAGGACACCTACGAGAAGTTGGGCATTCCCGAGGCGGAACGCAAGTTCCTGGCCGGTGTTACCGCCCAGTACGAGTCGGAGGTCGTCTACCACCGCAACCGGGAGGACCTGGAGGAGATGGGGGTCCTGTTCATGGACATGGACTCCGCGGTCCGGGACCATCCCGACATCGTCAAGGAACACTTCGGGACGGTGATCCCGCCCAACGACAACAAGTTCGCCGCCCTCAACTCGGCGGTCTGGTCGGGGGGCTCGTTCATCTACGTGCCTCCGGGAGTCCACGTGGACCAGCCTCTCCAGGCCTATTTCAGGATCAACTCGGAGAACATGGGCCAGTTCGAGCGGACGCTGATCATCGTGGACGAGGGCGCCTTCTGCCACTATGTCGAGGGGTGCTCGGCGCCGGTCTACACCACCGACTCCCTCCACTCGGCAGTGGTCGAGATCGTCGTCAAGCGGGGCGGGCGCTGCCGTTACACGACCATCCAGAACTGGTCGAACAACGTCTACAACCTGGTGACCAAGCGGGCGACCGCCTATGCCGACGCCACCATGGAATGGGTGGACGGAAACATCGGGTCCAAGCTGACGATGAAGTACCCGGCGGTGTGGCTCATGGAGCCCGGTGCCCATGGCGAGGTGCTGTCGATCGCCTTCGCCGGCGAGGACCAGCACCAGGACACCGGCGCCAAGATGGTCCATGTCGCTCCGAACACCACCTCCACCATCCTGTCCAAGTCCATCACCAGGGAGGGGGGCCGGGCCGGCTACCGGGGTCTGGTGAGGGTGGAACCCGGCGCCGAGAACGCCAAGTCGTTCGTCCGCTGCGACGCCTTGATCCTGGATGACGACAGCCGCTCCGACACCTACCCCTACATGGAGATCGAGGAGGCCGACACCGAGATCGGTCACGAGGCGACGGTGTCCAAGGTCGGTGAGGAGCAGCTCTTCTACCTGATGAGCCGGGGCCTGACCGAGGACGAAGCCACGTCGATGGTGGTGGCCGGATTCATCGAGCCGATCGTGAAGGAGCTCCCCATGGAGTACGCGGTGGAGATGAACCGGCTCATCGAGTTGAACATGGCCGCTGCCGGAGCCGTAGGCTAGATAGTGGTTTACAGTTACTAGCAACTAGCAACTAGCAACTAGCAACTAGCAACTAGCAACTAGCAACTAGCAACTAAAGATCTATCAGGCTCTTCAGCTCGTATCCGTTGCTGGGGTGCCGGAGCTTCGACAGGGCCCTGCGCTCGATCTGGCGGATGTGCTCCCGGGTGACGCCCAGCCTGGCGCCGATGTCGGTCAGGGTGAGCATCTGGTTTCCCGCCAACCCGTAGCGATTGACCACCACAGTGCGCTCTTCGGGGGTGAGCATGCGCAAAGCCTCTTCGATCTGGGTTCGCCTCACGGCTGCGGCGGCATGGGCGAACGGATCGGTGGCGGTCTTGTCCGGGACGAAATCCCCCAGCACCGCATCCCCGTCCTCGCCGACCGGACGATCTATCGAGATGGTGCTGGTGGGGGTGGCCAGCGCGGTTGTCACCCGGTCGATGTCGAGACCGCTGGCGGCGGCGATCTCCTCGCGGGTCGGCCGGCGCCGGAGCTCCTCGGTCAGCGTGTAGACCGTCTCGTTGACCGTTCTCACGATGTCGACCATGTGGACCGGGAGGCGGATGGTGCGAGCCTGGTTGCCGAGCCCCCGGGTGATGGCCTGGCGGATCCACCAGGTGGCGTAGGTGGAGAACTTGAAGCCCTTGCGCCAGTCGAACTTCTCCACAGCCCGAATCAGCCCGAGGTTGCCCTCTTGTATCATGTCGATCAGGTCCATGCCTCGGCCCGAATAGCGCTTGGCGATCGAGATCACGAGGCGGAGGTTCGACTGGATGAAGATCGCTTTGGCTCTCTCTCCCTCCCTGACCAGCCGGCGTAGCTTGAGGCGGGCGGGGGGTTCGAGGTCGGGCGCGGTGTCGAGCTGTTCGCAGGCCTGGCGACCCAGTTCGATCTGGAGGGCCAGGTCAACCTCGTCCTGCGCGGTCAGGAGGGGGTGCGCCGATACCTCGTCGAGGTACAGGTCAACTGCGTCGGTCGATAGCGGTGTCTCCCTCGCTGTCAAGACCACGCCTACTTACCCCCTCTCCACGGACACGACAAGGCAACGTATCACCCTGGCAGCGATTTGGCAATGTGTTCCTTTGATTGTGCGGTCCGCATGAGACAGATTCAACCCTCCGGACGGCCCGCGACGTCCTTCTGGCGGGTCGCGGCGGTGTCGCTGTTGCCCGTCCTGGGATCGGTCCTCCTGACCGCCTGCCTGGCGCAGTCGCCGGTTGTGGTGGGGGAAGCGCCGATCCCGCCGCCCTCGGAGGTCCCCACTGTGGCCATCCTGGTCAAGGACGATGCCGGGGCGCCGATCGCCGGGGCGACTGCCGACACGGAGTACGGCCAGGAGGTGACGGACGGAAACGGTGTATTCCGGGTGCGATGGGAGGGCGAGCCCACCTCGGCCTCCGTGCAAGCGCAGGGATTCTTCCCGGGCGCGGTGTTAGTCGACTCGTTCCAGGACGAACCCGTGGAGTTGGCCCTGCGGCCCGTTGTGCTGCGCGGCACGGTGGTGGACAGCCAGGGATTCGGGTTGCCGATCGCCTCGGTCTCGCTGGGCGACGTAAACGTGATGACCGACGATCAGGGTGGCTTCGAGATATCACGCGCCTCGCCCGGCACCATCACCGTCGAACGCCCCGGATGGGTGGCGGCCGAGTTCGACTGGGACGGGGAGGTGCTGGTCCGCGAGATCATCCTGGAGCCGTATCTGATCAGGGCGCTACATGTCGGCCATACCGTGTTCGTAGCCGAGGGCCAGTGGTCGGAGCTTCTCTCGATTGCAGAGGACACGGTGGTCAACGCCCTCGTGATCGATGTCAAGGATGAGTCGGGCCGGGTCCTATTCGACACGGACGTGAGCCTGGCCCGTGAGATCGGTGCGGTGGACGTCCTGTTCAACATCGACCGGGTGGTCAACCAGATGGACGTCAGGGGCCTGTACAAGATCGCGCGTCTCGTGACCTTCCAGGACCCCATCGCGGCCCGGGCCATCGTCGACATGGCGGTCTTCGACACCGCCACCGGAACCTCCTTCCGCAAACGCAACCAGTACTTCCTCGATCCCACCGATCAGCAAGCTCGGGAATACGCCTTGCGGCTGGCCGAGGAGGTCTGTGCTGCCGGGTTCGACGAGATCCAGTTCGACTACGTCCGGTTCCCGGACGGCTATCCCGACACGGCCGTCTTCGACCTGGGCGACTCGGAGGACATCCGCATAGGGACGATCACCACCTTCCTGGACCAGGCTGCCGAGCGCCTCCACCCGCTCGGCTGCGTGGTCGGGGCCGACATCTTCGGGTTCATCACCACCGTGATCGGGGATGGGGGGATCGGCCAGGAGTTCACCGCCCTCTCCACCACGGCCGACGTGCTGTCGCCGATGGTCTACCCGAGCCACTACTCGACCGGGTGGTTCGGCTTCGACACGCCCAACGACCACCCGGGCGAGGTGGTGGCCGGAGCGCTCGACGCGGGTCTGAAGCGGCTGGAGGGCCAGTCCATCATCCGCCCCTGGCTCCAGGACTTCTACTACACATCCGACCAGGTGAGGGAGCAGATCGATGCTGCCGAGGCGCGCTCGCTGGGTTGGATGTTGTGGAATGCGGCCAGCATCTTCAACGTGGAAGCCCTCGACCCGGAGACCCCGTGATCCGGACTCCCGACAACGGGGTGGAGAGCCGGCCTGCCGCTCCCACGCTTGCGTTCGACCGGCTCCAGGCCGAGTTGGTCGAGTGCCGGTTGTGCGCCCGTCTGGTGGCCTGGAGGGAGGAGTTGGCGGTGGTGAAGCGGGCCGCCTACGCCGACCATGACTACTGGGCGCGGCCGGTGCCGATGCTGGGTGGTCCCGAGGCCCGGTTGCTGATCATCGGCTTGGCCCCCGGCGCCCATGGATCGAACCGCACCGGGCAGATGTTCACCGGGGACCGATCCGGGGCGTGGCTGTTCCGGACCCTTCACCGGGCCGGCTTCGCCAACCGTCCGGTGGCCGACCACCGGGATGACGGCTTCCGCCTGATCGACGCCGCCATTACCGCGATCGTCAGGTGCGTCCCGCCCCAGAACCGGCCCACCGCGGCCGAGCGGGATGCCTGCGCCCCCTGGATCGAGCAGGAACTCGACCTGTGCCGGCGCGTGCGGGTGGTGGTGGCGCTGGGCGGCATGGCCTTCGACCAGACGCTGCGCATCGGCCGCCGCCGTGGCTGGGAGATCCCGATCCCTAAGCCGCGTTTCTCCCACGGCGTCGAGGTCCACCCCGGTGGGGGAGCCCCCTCGATCATCGGCTGCTACCACCCCTCCCAGCAGAACACCTTCACCGGGAAGCTGACCGAGGCCATGCTGGACGCGGTGTTCACTCGAGCGGCCCACCTGATCGATGGGTAGTTGTGTTGTTCAGATCGGGAGAAGAACGCGAAAATCGCGGCACGCGTGCGCCGCCCGCCGGGCCCTCCCCCTCCGCCACCACCTTGGTCGAGACGCGTTCCGTTAGGCCCCTTGACGGGTGGTCTCGAACGATATGATCCCTCGGCGCGGCCTGGTCGACGTCGGAGCCGGACCGCTGGTAATTACGGTTATCCAACAACATATAGCGGGGTTGTGACAGGTTCAACCCCCTTGTTCGGCTGGAAACAGCCATACCCGGAAGCCACGACCGGTCCGGATCGGGGCGATACGCCGTTATAGAGGTCATAAACCCGACCAACCGACGACTTGAGACACCAGGCGCTCTCTGAGGATCGCCATTGTCGCCGGTATCTTGGCGGTGCGTCCGCCTTGGCCGGTAGAGACCGGATAGATAGCATCGGTTGACCCGTTACCATCCGCCCGCCGGATTCCGGAAGAAGGACCTGTCTCCTTGCCCTCACCCCCGACAACCATGTCCATCGGCGACGAGCCTGCCTGGCTCGCCGGCCTGCGCGACCGTGGTCGCCAGGCCCTGGCGTCCGCCGCCATGCCCGGCCCCAAGGACGAGGACTGGAAGTACGTCGACATCGACTTCGTCCTCGACGACTTCCGTCCGGCCACCGCACCGTCCGGCGGACTGGGTCCCGACGAGTACCTCGAGGCGCTGGGAGAGGCGAGCGGACGCCTGACGATGGTGGACGGCACCGTGGTGGATGTCGAGCCCGGCGAGATCGAGGTTCATCGGACGGTTGACGTGCCGAACGGCCGGCCGGCAAGCCTCTACGGATCGATGGCATCCCCCGAGGTTGACGTGTTCGCGGCCGCCAACCACGCCATGGCGCCGCCCGGAGCGGTGCTGACGATCCCGGCAGGCAGGACGCTGGCGGCGCCGGTGGTCGTGGACGTGCAGGCCGTGACCGCGGGGGCGGTCAGTTTCCCGCACCTGACAGTGGTAGGGGAGCCCGACTCGGAGGCCTCGGTAGTGGTGCTGTACCGCTCGGCGCCGGGTGCCGAACTGCTGGTCTGCCCCATAGTGGAGGCGCTGGCGGATCGCGGCGCCCGCCTGTCCGTCTCGGTCGTCCAGAACCTGTCCGACCCGGCCCGCATGGTGGCGCATCATCAGTACGCAGCCGAACGGGACTCCACCCTGCGGATCGGGGAGGTGGGTCTCGGAGGGGTGTACGCCCGGCAGCGGCTGGGGATCTCCCTGGCCGGGGCGGGATCGTCGGTCCAGATGGGGGGCATCTACTTCGGCGACGGCTCGCAGGTCCTCGACTACCGCATCTACGTCACCCACCGGGGTCCCCGTACCACGTCCGACATCTTCCTCAAGGGCGCTGTCGCCGACAACGCCCGCGCCGTCTGGACCGGACTCATGAGAATCGAGAAAGGGGCCAGGGGAACTTCCGCCTTCGAGACCAACCGCAACCTGGTGCTCTCGGACGGCGCGAAGGTCAACTCGGTCCCGAACCTGGAGATACTCACCGACGACCTCCAGTGCGGCCACGGGTCCTCCTCGGGCCCGCTGGACGAGCAGCAACTCTACTACCTGATGAGCCGCGGGCTTCCCAGGAACCCGGCCGAGCGCCTGCTGGTGAGAGGCTTCTTCAACGAGATACTGTCGGGCTTCGCCGTGCCCGAGCTGGCCGCGCCGTCGCGGCGGGCGGTGGCCGCCAAGTTCGCCGGTGCCCAGCAGCGGGTTGCGTCCTGATGGCCTGGTTGGACGCCGGCGCCGCGGATGCGTTCCCCGAGGGCGGGTCCCGGGTGGACCTGGCCGGTCACGCCCTGGCCCTGTTCCGCATCGGGGACGACTTCTACGTGATCGGAGACATCTGTAGCCACGCCTTCGCATCCCTGTCCGAGGGTGAGCTCTGGGACTACGACGTGGAGTGCCCGCTCCACGGGGCGGAGTTCGACGTCCGGACCGGGATACCCCAGAGCCTGCCGGCCACCCGGCCGGTACCGACCTACGAGGTGAAGCTCGAGCAGGGCCGCGTGATGGTGAAGGTGGATGCGGGCGGGGTCACCGATGGGTAGGACGGCGCTCCGGGTGCGGGAGCTCCGTGCCTCCATCAGCGGGCTCGCCATCCTCAAGGGAGTCGATCTGGACGTTCCGTTCGGTGAGGTTCACGCCATCATGGGTCCCAACGGGTCGGGCAAGTCGACCCTCTGCCACGTCCTGGCCGGTAAGCCCGGCTACGAGGTGTCGGGGGCCGTTGCCGTGGATGGGACCTCGATCGCGGACCTCGACGTTCACGAACGGGCTCAGGCCGGTCTGTTCCAGGCCCTCCAGTATCCGGTGGGGATTCCCGGTCTCGACCTGGCCGTGCTGCTCGAAGAGGCGGCGGTGGCGTTGGGCACCGGTCCGGAGGAGGCCAGGGAGCGGATCGCCACCCAGGCCCGGCGTCTCCGGATGGAACGGTTCCTCGACCGGTCCGTGAACGGGGATCTGTCCGGAGGCGAGAAGAAGCGCTCCGAGGTCTTCCAGCTGGCCGTCCTGGAGCCGCGGGTGATGGTGCTGGACGAGATCGACTCCGGGCTGGACATCGACTCGGTCCGGGAGGTCGCCGCCGCTGTGGAGGAGATGCGGAGCGACGACGTGGCCATCCTGATGATCACCCACTACAGCCGGATCCTCAACTACGTCCGGCCCGACCGGGTGCACATCATGATGGACGGCGCCATCGTCGACTCCGGAGGGCCGGAGCTCGCGGACGAGCTGGAGGCCGGCGGCTACAGGGCGGTGCGGTCCCGCCTGGGCATCGCCGCTCCCAAGACCCCGAGCAGTACCCCCAAGGTGAGCGACTTCTTCACGGACACGCCATTTGATCTCTAGTTCCTGATTACTTGGGATAACACCGACATCCGACCTCCGACGGTCGAGGCGAAAATCCGCCGGCGCGCACCGATTCTCAGGATTCTCTAAGGCTCCTCTCAGGGAAGTCACAGGCCGGGCTTCCATATTTGCACCAGCAGATACGACAGGAAGGAGCCGGAATGCGATTAGCGGTACTCATAGGAGCGGCGGCGCTGGTGGTCGGCGCCGCCGCCGTAGCCCTGGCCCGGGCCGACCCGGCGCCGGCCGGGGAGCCCGGTGAGGACGGCAAGGACAGAACCGGGGAAGGGGCGCCGCCGGACTCCCTGCGACCCCTTCCCCGACAGTGACATCAAGCCGCCGAACCAGGGCAAACCTCAGTTCACCCTGCCTCCGGGCTCGCCTCCTCCCTCCGCCGGGGGCAGGGTGAACCCCACCTCAGCACCGCCATCGGCTGAGTTCCTTGCGAACACCTCTCCTCCGTGGGCGCCGATCAGATGGTCCACTATCGCCAGCCCCAGGCCGGATCCTGGCATCGAACGGGCCTCGACCGACCGGTAGAACCGCCGGAACACGTGGGGCAGATCGTCCTCGGGAATGCCGGGGCCGTCGTCCCGCACGGTGACCGTTCCGTTGTCGAGCACGATCTCCACCCGGCGCGCCGCCCATTTGACACCGTTGTCGACCAGGTTGCTCATGGCCCGCTCCAGCTGGGTCCGGCGTCCGGCCACCACCAGGCTCCCACCCGAGACGGTGACCTCCTTGCCGGGGAGCCGCGCGTAGCGGGAGCGGAGCTCGCGGGCCAGCGCTCCCAGGTCGACCTCCTGGATCGGTTCCGCGGCATGACGCACATCGGAGGTCAGGTCCACCATTTCGGCGGCCAGCTGGGCCAGCTCGTTGGACTCCCGGAGGGCCGCCTCGATCAACTCGTCCCGCTCCTCCTCCTCGAGCCGGTCGTCCTGTCGCCGGAGGACCTCCAGGTTGGTCTTAAGGGCGGTGATCGGCGTCCGGAATTCGTGCCCGGCGTCGGAGACCAGCCGTTGCTGTTCCTGGCGCGACACCCGCAGCGAGTTGAGCATCGACCGGAAGGCGGTCGCCAGGCGCCCGATCTCGGCCGGGGCCGAGATGTCGAGGCGCTCCGCGGCGTACAGGTCCTCGGTGGAGGCGACGTGCTCGGCTGCGTGGGTCAGATCGCTGATCGGGCGCACCGCTCTCGAGGCCATGATCCACCCGGTGATAGCCACCAGCAGGACCCCGATGGCGCCGATGGAGAGGAGTTGTCCGGTCAGGGCCGCCAGGTTGCTCTCCAGCTGGGACTGGTCGGACAGTATCTGGAACGCGACCACCGTGCCCGGATTGTTCTCCCGCAGCAGCACCCGGACCGTGATCATCCGGTACAGGGTGTCGCCGATGCGGATATCCCGGAGGAGCGCGGGCCTGGTGCCGGCGACCACCTCCAGGTCGGCGGCGTCGACAGGCGGACTGACGCCGGCCGGCCCCAACCGGAGCAGGACGGCGCCGGTCTCGTCGAAGGCCTGGACAGAGGCGTCGTTGACGATCCGGGGCAGTATTTCCTCGCGGCGCTCCTCGCCTTCCTCGAAGCCTCCGGTCAGCTCGTGGACCTGGGTGGCCCGCTCCCTCAGGTCCTCGTCCATGGCGCCGCGCAGCCGGCGCTCCACCGAGAGGATGGCCGCCAGGGTGAGGAGGCCGATGGCGAGGGCCGCCACCAGGCCCAGCCCCACCGCCCATCGCCAGCGCAGGCTCATGGCTCCCTTGCCACGTAGCCGACCCCGCGCACGGTGTGGATGAGGCGAGGCTCCCCATCGGCCTCGAGCTTGCGCCTCACGTAGCCGACATAGACCTCCAGGGGGTTCGAGGAGGTCTCGAAGGAGTAGCCCCAGATGCGGTCCATGATCACGTCCCGGGTCAGCACGATCCTGCGGTTGGCGAGGAGGAGTTCCAGCAGGTCGAACTCGGTCTTGGTCAGATGGACCTCGCGGTCCCCTCTGTGGACCTGCCGGGTGGCGGGATCGAGAGTGAGGTCTGCGAGTTGGAGGGCGTGGTCGCCGTCGGAAGCCCCGCTGCGGCGGAGCAGAGCCCTGATCCTGGCCAGCAACTCGTCCAGGGCGAACGGTTTGACCAGGTAGTCGTCGGCGCCGGCGTCCAGGCCTTCCACCCGGTTCGAGACGTCGTGGCGGGCGGTGAGCATCAGGATGGGTGTCCTGTCGCCGAGGGCCCGGAGGTGCCGAGCCATTCCCAGCCCGTCCAGGCGGGGCATCATGACGTCGAGAATGATGGCGTCGACGGGGTGGATGGCCAGTTGTTCGAGCCCCGCCATGCCGTCCCCGGCCGTGACGACCTCGTATCCCTCCAACCTGAGGGCCCGGCGCAGCGACCGGCGGACCTCCTGGTCGTCCTCGACTACGAGAAGCCTTCCACTGCTCACGAGTTCAGGTTAAACGCGCCCTGTGGCATGGCAGGGGTTCGTTTCAGGTGGCGAGCCGGTCGATCCGGGCGGCCAGATCGGTGTCCTTGCGGGTGAGGCCGCCCTCGTCATGGGTGGTCAGCGAGATGGTGACCCGCCGGTAGCGGATGTCGATGTCGGGATGGTGGAAGGCCCGCTCGGCCACCACCCCCACCGAGGCCACGAACCCGATAGCCGAGGCGAAGTCGGCGAGGACGAAGGTCCTGGAGATCGTCTCATCCTGTATCTCCCAGCCAGGATGGGACTCGAGGAAGGCCTGTCTCTCAGATCCGTCCAGAAGCGCCATGCACTCACCATAACCCCATATCCGGTGACGGGCGGGGTACCCTCGCCAGGGCACGCGCCCAGGCTGCGATCCGGGGAGAGGAATGTCGATCCGCCACGATCAGGGAATCGTCCTGCGCGGCTACCCGTTCGGCGAAGCCGACCGCGTAGTGGTCATCATCAGCCCCAATCGTGGCCAGGTGCGGGCGGTCGCCAAGGGGGTCCGGAGGACCAGGAGCCGGTTCGGGGGCCGGCTCGAGCCCCTCACCCACGTCGACCTGGTGCTGTACCAGGGTCGGAACCTGGCGACGATTACCCAGGCGGCGGTGATCGAGGCCTTTCCCAGGCTGCGCCAGGACCTCGACGCGGTGATGGTGGCAGGCACCATGGCGGAGGCGGTGGGCAAGGTGGTGGTCGAGGAGGAGCCCTCCCACCGGATCTTCCTGCTCCTCCTGCGGGGGCTGCGCGCCCTGGAGATGGGCGCCGGCGGCATGGACCTGCTGGCATCCTTCCTGCTCAAGCTGTCGGAGGCCATCGGCCAGGCTCCGGCCCTCGAGCACTGCGCGGCCTGCGGCGCCGCGAACCGCCTCGGCCGGTTCAGCATGGCGGGCGGGGGATTGATCTGCGAACGCTGCGACGCCGGGGGAACCTTCCGGTTGAGGGAAGGCCTGACCGAGCACCTGGCCCGTCTCTCGGCGGCCGACCTGTCCGGCTTCACCACCCCCGACAGCGACCTCGCTCCCGACGCGGTGGGTCTGGTGCGGAGGTTCGTGGAGTACCACATCGAGTCGGGGTTGGGCGGCCTCGCCTTCAGCGTCGGTCGGGGGCCCCGGTGAGCGGGGGATCGGCGGCGGGTTCGGTCGGCCTCGACCTGAGCGGTCTCGACCGGAGCCGGATCCCCGCCCACGTCGGCATCATCATGGATGGAAACGGACGCTGGGCGCTGGCCCGCAACCTGCCACGCACCGGCGGTCACGCAGCCGGCGAGACCGTGCTGTTCGAATGCGTGGAAGGGGCGCTGGAGATCGGCCTGAGCTGGCTCTCCGCCTACACGTTCTCCACCGAGAACTGGACCCGCCACCCGGACGAGGTCTCGTTCCTCATGTGGTTCAACGAGGACATCCTGCTGCGCCGGCTGGACTCCCTGGCGGACCTGGGGGTTCGGATCTGCTTCGCCGGTGACCTGGCCGATCCACGCATTCCCGATCGCAACCGGACGCTGATGCAGGATGCGGAGCAACGCACCGCCTCCAACCGTCGCCTGAGCCTCGTGCTGGCCTTCAACTACGGCGGACGGGCCGAGATCGCCCGAGCGGTCCGGGCGCTGGCGACCGAGGTGTCGGACGGGGAGCGGGAACCCGGCGAGATCACCGAGGACGACATCGCCGAGCGCCTTTACGTTCCCGGGATGCCCGATCCGGACCTGATAGTCCGCACCTCCGGCGAGATGCGGATGTCCAACTTCCTGCTCTGGGGCAGCGCCTATTCCGAGCTGGTCTTCACCGAAACGCTGTGGCCGGAGTTCGGCGCCCAGCACCTGGTGGATGCCGTGGTCGAGTATCAGCGCCGCCGCAGGCGCTTTGGCGGCGCCCTCCCGAACCAGTCTCCCTAGCCTGCCGAGCCGGGGTCTGTCCTCCGGTCCGTACCGCATTCGTCCCTCCCACCCGAGAGGCCCGTTCGGAACGAAGGTCTTGAAAGTGTCACACCTCCGATATACGTTGTCTATCGCCAAGCACCAATACCGGCTGATACGTCTACCGATCGGAACGGCCGGCCGGAGGGAATACGAAGAGGCTCCAATGGGGCGAACCCGCCGTAACCCGGCCCCGACCCGGGTATGGCGCAACACGCCCCAAGCCAAGGACAGGTGGTGGCGGGGGAGGGCCCGGTGCGGAGCACCGCTTTTCGCGAGTTTCGGAACTTGAGGCAGAGGACGCCATATATGACGCCCTGAGCCTCAAGTTCAGCGCCTGCACCATTCTCGATGCACAGGACGTCATCGGCGGTGCCCTGTTCCTCAGGCTCAGAGCGTCATGGGTGGTGCGGTGTTCCTCAGGTTCAGGGCACCGTGTGTGGCGTTCTGATCCTGATGTACGTCCGATGGCCGGAGCTGCCGGGTATGGAGCCGGGGCCGGGTACCATCGTCCCGGTCCCGTACCCTCCCCGGTTGAGTCCTGATGACCGCTCCCAGCTTCGAGACGATCGTGAACCTCGCCACCAAGCGCGGCTTCGTCTTCAGAGCATCGGAGATCTACGGCGGTCTCCGGTCGGCCTACGACTACGGGCCTCTCGGCGTGGCGCTGCTCCGCAACGTGAAGGAGGCGTGGTGGCGGTCGATGGTGCAGCTGCGCGACGACGTGGTCGGGCTCGATTCGGCGATCATCCAGTCGCCCCAGGTCTGGGAGGCCTCCGGGCACGTGGGCCAGTTCAACGACCCTCTCGTGGAGTGTGTCTCCTGCCATGCCCGCCACCGGTTCGACCGGCTGGAGAGCCCGGACCGGTGTCCCACCTGCGGCGCCCGCGACACCTTCACGGATGCCCGCGACTTCAACCTGATGTTCAGGACCCATATGGGCCCGGTCGCTTCCGACTCCAACCTCGTATACCTGCGTCCCGAGACCGCCCAGGGCATCTTCACCAACTTCGAGAACGTGCGGCGGGTATCCCGGCTCAAGCTCCCGTTCGGGATCGCCCAGGTCGGCAAGTCGTTTCGCAACGAGATCACGCCAGGACAGTTCGTCTTCCGCACCCGGGAGTTCGAGCAGATGGAGATGGAGTTCTTCACCCATCCCGATCACGCCGACGGCTGGTTCGAATACTGGGTGGAGGAGAGGCATCAGTGGTACCTGGACCTGGGCATGAAACCCGACAACATCAAGCTGCGCAGCCACACCGAGGACGAGTTGGCCCACTACGCGGTCGCCACCTACGACGTGGATTACCGGTTCCCATGGGGATGGGACGAGCTGGAGGGTATCGCCAACCGGACCGATTTCGATCTGCGCCAGCATACGAAGGCCTCGGGTAAGGACCTGCGCTACTTCGACCAGGCGGCCGGTGAGCGCTTCTTCCCGTACGTGATCGAGCCGGCGGCCGGCGCCACCCGCGCGGCCTTCGCCTTCCTGATCGACGCCTACCACCAGGAGACGGTGCGCGATGCCCCCCGCACGGTGCTGAGGCTCGACGCCCGCCTCGCTCCGATCAAGGTGGCGGTGCTGCCGCTCTCGAAGAAGCCCGACCTGGTGGAGGTGACGGAGCAGGTGGCCGGCGTTCTACGTCGCTCCTGGGATATCGAGGTCGATGTCACCCAGGCGATCGGGAGGCGCTACCGCCGCCAGGACGAGATCGGGACGCCCTACTGCGTTACGGTCGACTTCGACACGCTGGATGACGGAGCGGTTACGGTCCGGGACCGGGACACGATGGCACAGGACCGGGTCGGGATTGGGCAGCTCCACGGCTACCTGGACGAGCGCCTCGGCGCCGGATAGGAGGGGCAATGCGGATGGCTCGGCGGATCGGTCTCGCGCTGGCGGCGATAGTGGTGTTGGTTCTGGGCGCCGCGGCCTACGTGTGGTTCTCGGGCGGCAGCGGCGAGCCCAGCACCGAGGTGACGGCTCCCCCCATCACCTCTCCGCCTACGACCGCCCCCGCTACCACCGCCCCCTCCACCACAACGGCGACATCCGTCCCGGCGACCACCACCGTGGCCACTACGGCGGCCCCGGCGGATGCCGAGACCACCGAGCCGGCTGACGCCGCGGGCGCACCCGCCGTCCTCTACCGGATCGACAAGGCGGAGTCCTCGGTCAGCTTCGAGATCGACGAGATCCTCAACGGCAACCCGTTCCGGGTGGTGGGGGTCACCACCGAAGTGGCGGGCGAGGTCCTGATCGACTTCGACGAGCCGGCTGCCTCGCAGCTGGGGACGATCGTGATCAACGTCCGCACCCTGGCCACCGACTCCGGCTTCCGGGACAGGGCCATCCGGGGGCCAATCCTCGGATCCTCCCGCGACGAGAACGAGTTCGCCACGTTCGAGCCGACAGACATCGAGGGGCTCCCGGACAGCGTGACGGTGGGCGATCAGGTGCCGCTCCGCATCACGGGCACGTTCACCCTGAGCGGCGAGGCCCGGCCCGTGACCTTCGACACAGAAGTGACGGTGGTATCCGATGAAAGGGTCGAGGTGACCGGTACCGCCACGGTAATGCGATCCGACTTCGGCCTGACCATCCCGGACATTCCCAGCGTGAGCGACGTGGCGGACGAGATACTGCTCGTGATCGATCTGGTGGCCGTCGCGGCAGGCGTCTGAGCCCCGGGCGCCGGCTCGGAGACGTACACTCGCAACGTATGGCATCCGATCGCGACGACCTGGAGCGCATCCGCCAAGCGGTCAACCTGGTCGAGCTGTTCGAGGGAGTGACCACTGTCAGGAAGGTCCGGGGCAGCTTCAAGGCCCTGTGTCCCTTCCATTCGGAGAAGACCCCCTCATTGTCGATCGACCCGGCCCGCGGCCTCTACCACTGCTTCGGCTGCGGTGTGGGCGGAGACATCTTCACCTTCATCCAGGAGACCCAGGGGCTGTCGTTCGTGGAGGCGATGGAGATGCTGGCGGATCGGGCCGGCATCGTCATCCGGCGCGACCCCCGGGCGGTGGAGCGCCGCGAGAGCCGCTCCCGGCTGGTAGAAGCGGTGGCCGAGGCGGGCCGTTACTACCGGGACCGCCTCAGGTCCGCCCCAGATGCCGGGCACGCCCGGTCCTACGTGAGGGGACGCAACTACGGGATCGACGTGGTGGATCAGTTCGAGCTCGGCTACGCGCCCGACCAACCCGACGCCCTGATCTCCCACCTGCGCGGCCAGGGGCACAAGGACACCGACATCCTGGCGGCCGGCCTGGCGAGAAGGGTGGCGAGGGGCCGGCTCGTGGACCAGATGAGGGGCCGGCTGTTGTTCCCGATCCACAACGTGCGCGGGGAGATGGTCGGGTTCGGAGCCCGCCTCCTGCGCGGCGAGGGGCCCAAGTACCTGAACACCCCGGAAACCCCGCTCTACAAGAAGAGCGAGCTCCTGTACGGCCTGGACAAGGCCCGGTCGGCGATCAGCAGGGAGGACTTGGGGGTGGTGGTCGAGGGGTACACGGATGTCATCGCCTTCCACCTGGCCGATCTGCCCCTGGCGGTGGCGACCTGCGGGACGGCGCTCGGTGAGGCCCACTTCGACCTGCTCCGCCGCTTCTCGAGCCGCATCGTGCTGGCCTTCGACGCCGACGCGGCGGGCGCCGGCGCCGCCGTGCGCGGGGACGATCTGCGCATCACCTCCGAGCTGGGTCTCGACCTGCGGGTGGCAATGATGCCCGAGGGCCGGGACCCAGCCGACCTGGTGTTCGAGGACAAGGGGGACCTGCTCCGGGAAGCGGTCGACGGATCGGCGCCGATCACCGAGTTCCGGCTCAACCGGCTGCTCGCGCAGTACAACCTGGGGGAGAGAGAGGCGCGCACCCGGGCGATGAGGGAGGCGGCGGAGCTGATCGCCCGCCATCCTGACGAGGCGGCCCGCTACCAGCACGCCCTGTACGTGGCCGGGCGCACCCACATGAGCATCGATCTCGTCCAGGCGGAGATCCAGAGGAATGCCGCCACCGGCAGGGGAGGCCGGGCGCAGGGCCGTCCTAGAGCGGCCGGACGGCCCGCTGCGCCCCGGCCCGCCGCATCCCGTGCGATGGATCGGTCGGAGCGGGACCTGCTCCGCCACCTCATGGCGGGGACTGCGGAGCGCGACCGGGTCAGCCCCGACCTGTTTGAGCACGATCAGGCCGCCGTCCTGGCTCGCTGGTTGCTCGAGGAGGGAAGGCACCTTGACATGGGGGTTCCGGTGCCGCTGGACGGCCTCAAGGATCAGGCCATGTCGGCGATGGCCCGCCGGCTGGCGGTCATGGGCACGCCGCTGCTCCCGTTCCAGGATGTCATGTCACATCTCGAAGGACGGGCGGTGGGGCACCGTAAGGACGAGCTTCTGGTGATATTGGAAGGAATCGATCAAACAAGAGACCCGGAAGCCTATTCACAAGCCCTTGCAGAACTGATAGCGTTACAGGAAAGGGGATCCTGACGCGGCTTAAGGAGTAGGTTTGGGCTCGGACACGCAGCGGGCGATCGAGGAACTGCTGAAGCGGGGGAGGCGCAGGGGGTTCGTCACCTCCGCCGAGATACAGCGGGAACTCGAGGCGGCGGGGGCTCCCGCAGCTGCACTCGACCGGGCGCTGGCGGCCGTGCGCACGACCGGGATAGAGCTGGTCGACGATGATCCCGATCGCCTCCGGGACGATCCGGAGCCCGGAGATGCCGAGTTCCTGTCCGACCCGGTCGACCAGTACCTCAGGGAGATCGGTCGGGTCCCGCTCCTCACCCCCCGCCAGGAGGTCGAGCTGGGCATGGCGAAGGACGCCGGGCTCGAGGCCAGAGCCAAGCTGGCCGAACTGGAGGCCGCCGGAATGTCCCGCTCGGATGCCGAGTATCGCCGGCTGGCCGCCATAGCGCGTCGCGGAGAGCGGGCCGAGGAGCGGCTGGTGAGGGCCAACCTCCGGCTGGTCGTATCGGTGGCGAAGCGCTACGTCATTCCGGGTGTCTCGATCCTCGACCTCGTCCAGGAAGGCAACGTGGGCCTGATGAAAGCGGCCGCCAAGTTCGACTACCGCAAGGGCTACAAGTTCTCGACCTACGCGGTCTGGTGGATCCGCCAGACGGTCAGCCGGGCCCTGAACGAGCAGAAGAGGATCATCCGGGTCCCGGAGAACCTGGCGCAGCAGTTGGTACTGCTGGACAAGACGCGCAGGCGCCTCCACCAGGAGTCAGGCCGCGAGCCCACCACCGAGGAGCTGGCCGCCGAGATGGACCTTCCCGATGATCGGGTCCTGAAGCTGGCCGAGCTCTCCACCGGGATGCTGTCGCTGGACGCCAAGGTGGCCGACTCCGACGACCTGACCCTCGGACACTTCGTCCGGGATGAGGACGCCGAGGCGGCGCCGGCGGACGGGGCGACCCTCATGCTCATGCAGGAGAGCGTTGCCCTGGCAATGGAAGGCCTGGACGATCGGGAACGGAAGGTCATCACGATGAGGTTCGGGCTGGCCGACGGCCGGATCAGGACCCTCCAGGAGGTCAGCGACAGGATGGGAGTGACCAAGGAGCGGATCCGCCAGCTGGAGGTCCGAGCCCTACGCAAGATGCGCAGCCAGCCAGGTGGCCGCCGCATGGAGAGCTACCTCAGCGGCGCCTAAGCGGCCCAGGATTCCACCCACCTGCTGGTACCATGACGGGCCGATCCTTCCGGGGTAGCTCAATTCGGCAGAGCAGCGGACTGTTAATCCGTTGGTTGTGGGTTCAAGTCCCACCCCCGGAGCCATCTCACAGTGTTTCTCTCTGTTTCCCAGTGTTTCATGCTGTCACTAAAACCCCTGGTCAAGAGGTTGTATTACTCCTGTTGAGTGCTGCTATCCCCTCCGCTCGTTTCTTGACGTTCAAGCCCGTACCCTGTAGCATCATGTTGTTAGGGTACTAACTGAGGGACAAATCCAGTTGGGAGGCAAGCCTGTCGAAGGTCCGCCAGGGCCTCACGGCCCAATTCGTGAACTCAGTGAAGCAGCCGGGGAAATACTACGACGGCCGCGGCGACGGGCTCATCCTCCGGGTGGCTCCCGGTGGATCGAAGCAGTGGCTATGGAGGGGCATGGTGCAGGGCCGGAGACGTGACTACGGCCTCGGACCCGTCCGCTATACCCCCTTGGCTGAGGCACGAAGGATTGCGTTCGAGTATCGCCGGATCGCCTACCTAGGTGGTGATCCCAAGGGAACGCACCGAGCCATGATGAATCCGGCGCACTCGCGGCTGGCAGTGGTGGAGCACCTGGTTCCTCAGCCGGTCATGCCGCCAGTTACTCCTTCGGTCCCTACGTTCTCGGATGCCGCCGAGGTTGTGATTGGTCTGTACGCTGCTAAGTGGAAGCCCGGTAGCCGCTCGCCGGACCAGTGGCGGCAGTCACTCGGTGACTACGCTTTTCCGATAATCGGATCGAAACGGTTAGACCAGATCACCACCGCCGACGTGATGGCCGTCCTTACTCCGATCTGGTCAACGAAACCCACGACCGCGAAGCGAGTCCGGCAACGGATCGGCTCGATCATGGCCTGGGCTGTGGCCCAGGGCTACCGGACAGATGATCCGGCAGGGACCGCGATCACCAAGGCTCTACCGAAGAACAACGGCCCGAAGAAGCACTTGGCCGCGGTTTCTCACCGTGAGGTCGCTGCGGCGGTCCGCAAGGTCAGGGCATCCGGTGGGTATCACCCGGTCCGCTTGGCGGCCGAGTTCGCCGTCCTTACCGCGGCCCGGTCCAGTGAAGTGAGAGGAACTCAGTGGTCCGAGATCGACCGTGAGGCTGCCCTGTGGACCATTCCCGCGAGCCGAATGAAGGCAGGCCGTGAGCACCGGGTTCCCCTTGCCGCCGAGGCCCTCAGCGTCCTTGTCGAAGCCGCCGGTTACAGTGAGCCCTGGGACCCGTCAGCGTTCGTGTTCCCAAATAAGAAGGGCCGGGAACTCGGATCGTGGCAGTTGTCGAAGCTGGTCGCAGGTCTTGACATGGGTGGTACGTTGCACGGGTTCCGTAGCACGTTCAGGGACTGGTGCTCGTACCAGTCGGTTCCGCGGGAGATCGCAGAACTCTGCTTGGCTCATCGGGTCGGTTCCGCGGCCGAGCAAGCCTACGCTCGGTCTGACATCCTGGAACGGCGTCGTGAAGTGATGGAGGTATGGGGTAAACACATAGGAAGGTAGCATCCGGGCTCGAGGCGGGCGGAACGAGCCGACGGGGGCGGGTCTCTGCCCGAGACGCCACGGCCTGCTATGACTGTGATGAGAATGGTGGGGTCGTTGGGTCGGGTCTGACTCTTGTTACGACCGGCCACAGAGTGCCTTTGCGTTGATCTGTCGGCCCGGCTCAGCGGCTTGTTGAAGCTAGCCAGCCGTCCGGGAGGGCAGTGACCCAATAGGGGCCTGGTATTCGAAAACCGACTCGTCACAGTCTTGTCCGCCCACCCGGCCAGCTGGTGTTCCGCCACAGGGAGGAAACTCATGGCCAGTATCGTGTCCGACGGTTCTTTGAGCAAGGTGATTGTCGGGGTCGACACTCACAAGCACATCCATGTCGCGGTGGCGATCAACCAGCACGGAACCCGTCTGGGAGACCGCGCGGTGAGCGCTGACAGCGGCGGCTACGCCCAGCCGGGTGGCATGGGCGCAGGACCTGGGCCGGGTTGACCGGTTCGGGATCGAGGGAACCGGCAGCTACGGCGCTGGGCTCACCAGCTACCTGAGACGCTGCGGGCATCGGGTGGTTGAGCCGATTCCGGGGCGATCGCCGCTCGCGGCGCAGCAACAGCAGAACCTGACACTATCGACGCTGAAGCCGCCGCACGGTCGGTCCTGGCGGGGACCTCGACCGCGGTTCCGAAGACAGCGGATGGGCTGGTGGAGATGATCCGCCAGGTCAAGGTGGCCAGAGACACCGCTCGCAAGGGTCGAACTTCGGCGACTATCACCCTCAAGACACTGATCGTCAACGCTCCCGCCGAGCTGCGCGAATCCCTCGATGGGCTTGCTAATCGGGCGCTCATCAACCGCTGCGCACGCTTCCGCGTGTCAGCCATGAACAGTCCCACAGCCGCGGCGAAGCACTCACTGAAAGCGTTAGCACGCCGCTGGCTGGCTCTCGACACCGAGGTGCGCTCACACGACGCCGTGCTCGACGACCTCACCACCCAGGCGTCGCCGACACTACGAGATGCATATGGCATCGGAGCCGACCTCGGCGGCGGAGTTCCTCATCGTGTTCGGCGACAACCCCGAACGGATCCGCTCCGAGGCCGCGTTCGCGAAACTCTGCGGCGCCTGTCCCATCCCGGCCTCGTCAGGACAGACCAGCCGGCACCGTCTTTTACGGAGGCGGGCACCGACAAGCCAACGCGGCGCTCTACCGAATAGCCATCGTACGAATGCGCCACCAGCCCACCATCGACTACGTCGCTCGCCGCACCACAGAAGGCCTCACCAAAAAAGGACATCATCCGCTGCCTCAAACGTTTCTTGGCCCGCGAGGTCTACCAACGCGTCATGACCGATCACCGAACCCGGCAACGCCCTACCCCCACCCCCTAAGCCAATATTTGACTATAGGGGCATCAACGCCGCCGCCGAGTCGTTCCTCAGCACCCTCAAGAAGGAGCTCGTCCACCGCACCGACTACCACAGCCGACCCCAAGCCCGCCTGTCGATCCGCTGGTGGATCGAAGCCTGGTACAACCCCGCCGGCTTCACTCCACCATCGGACAGCAGCCGCCAAACGAATGGGAGGACAACTACTACCATCACACAGCCGCAAAAGCCGAGTGTCCAGCACACGGGGGACTCCAGTATGACAACCGACGACCATCCTGCGCATCCATGGAGGGTGTGCGCAGCCGTGGGGGATTTGTCGTTGACCGATGCGCGATGTTCGGGTTCGGTTAGTCGCCGCCGTTTCTTGGCGCTGGCGGGAGTGGGAGCAGCAGCAGGGATACTTCTACCCGGAGCGGTCCTCGCGCCCGCCGTTGCTCATGGCGATGGCCGACCTATTGGTGAGGATCATCGGATCCTGCCTCGGGACGTCTGGGGTGCTGACCTGCTGCCAAGGGGGGACATGTTGGAGGAAGCGCAGACGGATGTGCGGTTCTTGGTCGTGCACCACAGCGCTTCGCCCAATAACTACCAACCGGACGAGTCCATCGGGTACCTGCGTAGCTTCTACCGATACCACACGTCCCCCGAGAAGGGTTGGCCTGACATCGCCTACAACTTCTTGGTAGATCGTTACGGCCAGATATTCGAAGGAAGGCAGGGGAGCATCGCCTCGCCGGTGCGCGGTGACGCTACCGGCGGGAGTCAGGGGTTTGCCTTGCTGACGTGCTTTATCGGCGACCACAGCGATGTCGCACCCACCGAGGACGCACAGCTGGCGATGGTCGCGCTCCTCGCATGGTTGGCCGGCACTTACAAGATCGAAACCCGTCCCGGCGCGACTGCTAAGTTCGTGTCCCGGGGATCCGATCGTCACCCCGAAGGCAAGCTCGTGGATACCCCGACCATTACCGGCCACCGCACCATGTCAAGGACCACGTGCCCTGGCGACAGGGCATTCGACTTGGTGGAGAGCGCCTTCCCTGAGCGGGTAACTGCCGCGCTCGCAGGGGCCTATCTATCTCCCACGACTACGGCAACCGTGCCGCCCTCATCGGAAGCGCCGAGCGTGTCATCCACACAGGTTCAATCGGAGGCGGTGTCAACCACAGAAGCAGCATCAGAACAGATCATTGTCGTTGAGACGCAGACACAGGGCGTGGTCGGAACCTCGGATGGTCCGATCGCTACCTCGCTACCGCCGGGTCCGGTGACAAACGAGGTCGCCGATCCGGATGGGCCGATGACCACTCCCACGGTGCCCGATCGCAACGCGGGTAGTCCGTCAAGCGCCAGCGCGTTGGCCGACCAGGGCCAGGAAGCTGTCGCTAGCAGGTCCAACGGTATTCTCAACATTGTTGGCATTGCTATTTGTACTGTAGGTGCCGCAGTAGAATTCTGGCGGCGCCGTCGGAATTTCGAGTAGGCGGCCACGTGACGAACTGTCACGGTCCGCCGTTTCAGCCGTGCGGCTAGAAGTCGGATCCATCTGGTGAGGGGGGATAGACGACATCTAGATCTGAGGGGTCTTGCGATAGGCGTCTTCCGTAACAGAGAGCGCCGCTTCGCATGTTCAGGTCGAACCAACACGCGTTCTGAGCTTCCTCCGGGGAGTAGAAGGGCCCGACGTAGACAACCCAGTAACCTGGGTTGAGACTCGCATAATCATCACTGATCAGGATGCCGAGCGGGAGCCACCAGAAGCGGGCTTCTAGATCGTCCAGCGCTGACTCCACCGCAGTCCGGGAGCTCGCTGAGACCACCACCGAAATGAACGTGCCCTCGAGTCCACTGGGTACCGGTTCATCGTCACGCCGGGTGTTCGGCAACACAGGGTCCAGAGCCATCGCATCGACGAGAGCCGCATAGTCTGCGGCCGAGTAGGCCTCGGTGAGGCCTGACATACCACGGTCGACCACGACCCGCATTGTGACGCCAATCACGTTGCCCTGACCATCGACCATCGCTCCTCCGCTCTGTCCACCGACAGTAGGTGCGTCGGTCCTGAGAACGGTTAGCCCTGTTTCCCGTTCCTCGTAGGTTCTCGATAGCACGCCCTGGGCGATCGACGGTTCTGGGAAAGGCGCCACCTCGGCTGGATAGCCCACCAGAAAGACGGTGCTACCAGGCAGCATGTTCTCCCCGTCATTGAGACTCAAAGGAGGAGCCGTGACACTGACCGGGCCCAGTATTGCCAAGTCGGCCGAGGGAGCCGACCCAGCGACCGGTACGTTCCTGAGCTCGGTGCCGTCCGGAAAGACGATCCATAGGACATCTTGATACGGTTTGACTACGTGGTAGTTCGTGACTATGTATCCGCCATCGATCAATATCCCGCTGCCGGCTCCTGTATTGCCGCCGTTCACTATGTATGCGACAGAAGGAGCGATCTTTCGATATATCTCTTCGGCGGAAGGAACTCGGTCGGGAGTTGGGCTGGGGGAGGTGGTACCGGTAGTGCTGCCCGCGGGAGCGGGGGGATAGTGGAGTTCCCGATCAGCAGGGTCTTGAGAGACGCGCCGCCCCACACAGTTCGTGCCTGCCCTCCTGTTCAGGATGAACCGGCACGAGTCCTGTGCTTCAGAAGCCGTGTTGAAGGGTCCGGCATAGACAATCCAGGAGCCTGGGTCGAGGCTCTCGAACTCATCGCCCTGAAGGATCCCGAGTTCGGGCCAGATGATCCCTTCCAGCTCGGCGCTCTCCGCTGCGGCCTCTGCCAGTGAAGATACCGACGCGACGACTGAGATGAACATGCCATTCATGAGCGGTAGTTCATCGGGGATCGCGATAGAGGTAGTAGGCGCGGTGACAGCCGTAGTCACTGTCGCCGAACTCGCCGAGGCTGTCAATGGTGTACTCGAACCTGAGGCTCTATCGGGTTGGTCGGGTAGTGGCCGCAGGGTGGTGGAACCGGTGGCAACGGTGGAGGACGAGTTTGGGTCTTGGCCTGTACCCACCGCTTGGGCCGTTGCGGGTACCGGCGGGAAAGTGTCTTCGCTACTACCGCCGCAACTAGCGAGGACCACCGAAGCCAACACCAAGGGTACCCAGCGACTGATTCCCCGCAGGGGGCGAAGTCCTTCCTTCATGGTGCTTATGCTTACAGGTGATGAGGTGGTCCGGACAACTACGGTCCTCCGAAGAACCACCAGAATCGGTCTATGACCTGGGACGATACGGATTACTCAAACTACCGAGTAATCATACTCAGAACATTGAAGTCCTGAGGCTGAACTGCCCCGGGTTTGCCGGAGAGTGAGGTGATACCCCAGTTTTCCGGAGTCGGGATATTTGAATTGGTGGTGTGCTGACC